>NZ_OY781616.1:1227500-1527500 GCF_963677005.1 Maridesulfovibrio sp.
TTTTACCCAGCAAGGTCCCGGAAATAACCCCCAGCAGCAGGGCCAGGACTAAAAAAAATACGTAACGGCTTCGGCCCATTTAGCCTGCCCACTCCTGCCAGATGGAACCGAGTTTTCCCTGTGCGTCAAGAATGAAGGAGATAGCCTCGCGCACGGCCCCGTGTCCTCCGCTCCTTGAAGATATCCACCGGGCAAGACCGAAAATCTCAGGCTGAGCGTTCTTGACGGCCATGGGCAGCCCGACCCGGAGCATTACCGGAACGTCTATCCAGTCATCACCAACGTAGGCGACTTCTTCATCAGTAAGACCTTTTTCACGCAACAGCTTTTCATAGAAAGGCAGCTTTTCCCTCTGGCCGGGATAATAATCGGTTATACCCAGTTCGGAAACCCGCTCCTTTACCGCACCGTGATCAAGACCGGTTATAACGGCAACCTCTATTCCAGCCTGCTGTGCGAATTTTATTCCAAGGCCGTCCTGCACGTTGAAACGCTTCATGACGTTACCTTCGTGGTCATAATAAAGACCGCCGTCTGTGAGCACGCCATCCACATCCAGTATAAGCAGCCGAATTTTTGAAGCACGGTCCTTAGCAGACATAATCAACGCTCCATCCGGCCATCAGATCGCGGATAAGATCCTCGGTCCGGTCAAGCGGCCAGCTGTTGGGTCCGTCGCAAAGGGCACAGTCAGGATCGGGGTGAACTTCCATGAACACACCGGACGCACCGGCTGCAACGGCAGCCCTCGACAGCACGGGAACAAACTCCCGCTGTCCTCCGGATTTTCCGTCCAGTCCTCCGGGAAGCTGCACGGAATGAGTGGCATCGAATACGACCGGGCAACCCAGTTGCCGCATCAGAAGAATGGAACGCATATCCACTACAAGATTGTTGTAACCGAACGATGAACCGCGCTCGGTCAGCCAGATGCGGCTGTTTCCGGCCTCTTTCAGCTTACCTACAACATGACGCATATCATTGGGAGCCAGAAACTGGCCTTTTTTCACGTTTACAACCCGCCCGGTATCGGCGGCGGCGACCAGCAGATCGGTCTGGCGACACAGAAAAGCCGGAATCTGAACCACATCGGCAACTTCGCCGACAGGTGCGGCCTGATCCGGGGTATGGATATCAGTAACTACAGGGAGACCGATTTCATCCTTGACACGCTGCAGCCACTTGAGCCCCTCGTCCATTCCCGGACCACGAAAAGATGTGATGGAAGTACGGTTGGCCTTATCGAAAGAACTCTTGAAAACAACGGTCATACCCAGACGTTCAGCGATACCGGCCAGTTCTTCCGCAGCACGCAATGCCACATCCAGCGTCTCAAGCGCACATGGTCCGGCCAGAATAAAAGGTCCTTCCAGACTTTTCTGATATAATTCATCGGGAGTCAAAAGGTCCGCCCTCCATATATGAATCCGGCCGAAAGCGGACACGCCCGCTTTCGGCCGGACTTTAATTAGCTTAAAGAGTCCCGCCTACCTGTTTTTGCATGCAGCCTTGATAAATTCCCTGAACAGGGGATGTGCATGCATGGGATTCGACTTGAATTCGGGGTGGAACTGGCATCCCAGAAACCAGGGGTGGTCGGGAACTTCAACCATTTCCACCAGAGTTTCATCCGGGGAAAGTCCGCTCAGGACAAGCCCGGCTTCCACCAGTCTGTCAGCGAATTTTTCCTTGTTGAATTCATAACGATGGCGGTGACGTTCCTGAATTTCGACCTGTCCATAGGCTTCCATGGCCTTGGTGCCTTCAACAACCTTGCAGGGATACGAGCCAAGACGCATGGTTCCGCCCTTGTCGCTTTCCTCGCAACGGTTTTCAGTCTTTCTGGTACGGTAATCAAACCATTCGGTCATCAGGTAGATGACGTTGTTCTTGCCGTCCTTGTCGAATTCCTCGGAGTTGGCGTCTTCGATACCCAGAACGTTACGGGCGAATTCAATCACCGCACACTGCATACCAAGGCAGATTCCGAAGAAAGGCACCTTGTTGACACGGGCGTATTCGATGGCGGTAATCTTGCCTTCAACACCACGGGTACCGAAACCTCCGGGTACAAGCACGCCGTCGCATCCGGCCAGCTTTTCCTTCACGTTGTCGCGGGTAATCTCCTCGGAGTTGACGTAACGCAGCTTGACTTCCACGTCATTTGCCACCCCGCCGTGAATCAATGCTTCATGCAGAGATTTGTAGGCTTCCTTGAGATCCACGTATTTGCCGACAATAGCGATTGTGGTCTGACCCTGCGGATGCTTGAGCTTGTAGTTCAACTGCTTCCAGGGTTCGAGGTTGCAATTTTTGGCCGGAAGTTTGAGCAGAATAGCGATCTTCTGGTCCAGACCTTCCTGATAGAACTTGAGCGGAACTTCATAAATGGACTTGACATCAACTGCTGTGAAAACAGCATCGAGATCAACATCGCAGAAAAGGGAAATCTTCCTTTTGATATCATCGTCAAGATCAACTTCACTGCGGCAGAGTATGATATCGGGATGAATACCGATTCCGCGCAGTTCCTTAACGGAATGCTGAGTGGGCTTGGTTTTGACCTCTCCGGCCGCAGCAAGGTACGGAACCAGGGTCAGATGGATATAAAGTACATTTTCGCTGCCGAGCTCGGAACGCAACTGGCGAATGGCTTCAAGGAACGGAAGACCTTCGATGTCACCTACGGTCCCGCCGATTTCGACAAGGGCTACGTCTTCATTCTTGGCCACGCCGAGAACAGCATTCTTGATCTCATCGGTGATATGCGGAATAACCTGCACGGTTCCGCCGAGGTAATCGCCGCGGCGTTCCTTGGAAATTACGGTGTGGTAGATACGGCCGGAAGTAAAGTTGTTGTTCTGGCTGAGCGGGACGTCCAGATAACGCTCATAGTGTCCGAGATCAAGGTCAGTTTCCGCGCCGTCATCGGTCACATAGACTTCACCATGCTGAAAAGGATTCATGGTGCCGGGATCAACATTAATATAAGGATCCAGTTTTTGGATGGTTGCGGTAAGCCCTCTGGCTTTCAGAAGTGCTCCGATAGATGCTGCGGCAAGACCTTTACCCAGCGAGGACAGCACGCCCCCTGTGATGAATATGAATTTGGTTTTCATGAATGCTCCCGTCCCGAGCGGACAATTTATTTTGAATTCTCGCTGTTTCATAAAACAAAAAGGACAGCGAATAAAGTCGCATCAGGGAAAAAACACAAAAAAGGACCGTCTCCCCGAACAATCTTAATTCAGGCGTATCCGACTACAAAAAAATGTGTTAGCGGTACGTCCTGAGGAATTTAGATTGTTGACGGGAAGCTGACCCGCAATTATGTTCCTCTCTTCTAAACATGGACTAGATAGTCTTTGAGCATTTCTATTGTCAACATCTGGAGGACAAAAATATATGGCCCGCGTAAAAGTTTTGGTCATTACCGGTTACGGAACCAACTGTGAACAGGAATCGGCACACGCCGCCCGCAAGGCCGGCGCAGACGAAGTGGATATAGCTTATTTTTCCGACCTCGCGGCAGGCAAGACAACTCTTGAAGGATATAATTTTCTCATTTTCCCGGGAGGATTTCTGGACGGAGACGACCTTGGAGCAGCCCAGGCTGCAGCCCTGCGCTGGAAACACGCCCAGACAGAAGACGGCAGCCCTCTGGTTGACCAGATCAAAAAATTCTTCGAAGACGGCGGAGTTATTCTCGGTATCTGCAACGGATTCCAGCTTCTGGTCAAGCTCGGTCTTCTTCCTGCGGTCGGCGGAGAATACTTCACCCGTCAGGTTTCGCTGAGCTACAACGATTCAGCAAAATACGAAGACCGCTGGATTCACCTCAAGGCGAACCCGGATTCACCCTGTGTATTCACCAAAAAGATTGATACCCTCAACGTTCCCGTCCGTCACGGTGAAGGCAAGATTATTCCCGCAGACGATGCAATGCTTGAAAAAATTGTTGAAAACAACCTTCATGCCCTGCAGTACATCGATCCGGAAACCGGGGAAGTAACCATGGAATACCCAGCCAACCCCAACGGCTCTCCGCTCGGCATAGCGGGACTGACCGACCCGAGCGGTCGCATTCTCGGCCTCATGCCGCACCCGGAAGCATATAACCACCCCACCAACCACCCCAAATGGACCCGCGGAAACCTCCCCACTCTGGGGCTGTCTCTGCTCGAAGGTGGCGTAAACTACATCAAATCCCTGTAGTGCTCTGAGGCGGTAAGCCCTGTTTTATCGGACCGTAAGTGATTAATTCCGAGGGGAGAGTTCAGACTCTCCCCTTTTTTTGTTTTTGATGCTATTATGGCAGGAGTAGATCGCCCTGCGGATGTCATAGCAGGACGAAGACTTATGCTTATTCCGAAACCGGAAAGCCGGATAAAAAGAGAATAAATGACCAATATCATTATCAAAGGCAATGCCCCGTCAAAACCGCCTGCCGGTCAGAGCTGGCGTTCGATGATGGACGTGGCAATCCGTGAGGCATTCAAGGCCCGCCGGGATGACGAGGTGCCGATCGGAGCAGCCCTGTTCGATGCTGACGGTAACCTGCTGGCGTGCGGCAGCAACAATCCCCTGACCACCAACGATCCCAGCGGACATGCTGAAATGAACTGTATTCGGGCGGCCTGCCGCAAAACGGGCAATTACCGACTTCCGCCGGACACGATCCTCGCAGTCACCCTTGAACCATGCATAATGTGCCTTGGAGCTATCATCCATGCCCGTGTCGGAGGAGTGATATTCGGCGCTCCGGACCCCAAAGCCGGGGCTGTTGTGTCCAATATGGACGGAACGGAACTTCCGTTCGCCAACCACAGGTTTTGGGCTATCGGAGGTGTGTCCGGCCAGGAATGCAAGGAAATACTGCAGAGTTTCTTTCTTCAGAAGCGCAGGAAGGACTGATACGGAGACTGCGGTACGGACCTTCTCCGCAAACGGCATAAATCAACGTCCGCTGTCACATAAAATCGGACAGATTTAAAGGCGGTTATAATTTTCACGTGACAAATTATTTTTTTTCAATGTATGCACCATGAAAGCCACAAAAAATTTATCACAAGGGAGATTGTCATGTTTAAAAAAACACTTATGGCACTGTGTCTGGTAATTGCTCTTGCCGTTTCCGCATATGCCGAGTCACCGCTTACTTCAGACCAGGTGGAGAGAGTTTTTTCTGCGTTTGAAGCTCTCGAAACATATACGGACCAGATGGATCAGGAACGGGAACAGTCCGGTGAAATGGATGCGGACCCCTTCGATCCGGAAATGTTCAGCCGCGAATGCTCTCTCATGTTCGGCTATAACACCGAAACCAGAAAAATAATCGAAGATCATGGATTCACATACAAAACCTGGCCTGAAACTGCCGGACGCGTGATGAAGGCCATGGCCTATCTGGCAATGCAGTCGGAAGGAGAATCCGGGATGGAAGAAATGAAAGAGGCTCTTGCTCAGATCGAGGCTGACCCCAACATGTCTGCTGAGCAGAAAGCCGCCATGAAGCATCACCTCCAATCCGCAATGAGCACTGTCAACACAATGATGAAAGCGCCGGAAGAGGACGTCAAAGCTGTTCGGCCGTATTTTGAAAAATATGCCAACGAACAATAATTGAACAGCGGGGATGCAAAAAATCCCTGCCCATCAAATTAACACGTATCGTTTTGACGCACTTGTAACAGTATAATATAATAGTATTTTTTTTAAATAATACATTTTTGATTCAAAAGATGTGTCCATTTGGCACATTTCTTAAAGACTGAGGCCCGACTCGCCGTTACTAACACATTGAATTAATGGACCAAACATATCTGGCACCAATAATGCTCGATACCTGTTCAACCTGTTATTATGTTAACCGAGAGGGGGTTATGTTATGACAAATCGTCTTTACGCCAGCATCGCCGCAATTGCTGTTCTGCTCGGTGCCAGTCTCTGTTTCATCCACGATCCGGCTGCCCTTGCCATTGTATCTGTTTCGATCATCGCATTAATCGCGCTTGGCGTAACTGTTCAACGTAAACTGATCACTCCGGTAAACGTGCTGACAAAAGAGGTTCAGCGCATTGCCGACGGAGACTACAGCCCCATTCCGCATCACAATTTCATGTCCGAACAAGGCATACTCGCCTCCAAAATCGAGGATCTCAACAACATCCTCAACAGCCGGGTCGGAATGAGCGAATCGATGATCTCGAACATTATGACCCCCATGATTGTCGTAAACCCTGACGGAACAATTAAATGGTTGAATGAAAGCGTTATCCGGCTGGTTGAAGAGGAAGGAGAGCCGGATAAGTTCATAGGCATGGATTTTTCCATATTCTTTTATGGAGAAAAGATGGAAACGGTTTCGGAGACCTGCCTGAAGGAAAAGAAAAAAAAGTTTGTGAAAACACAGTTTGACGGCCGCAAGGGAAATACCAAGTATATTTCCGCCGCAGCCTCGCCGATTTTTGATTTCCGTGGCAACATGCTCGGCGCTTTTACCACCATAATGGATTTCACAAACATAAAGACAAAAGAAGACCTCATAACCGCGCAGAACCAGCGGATAGCCAAGGGAGTCAATGAGGCCAGCAAAATTTCCGAACAATTGGCCGAAACATCGGAAGAAATCAATTCCGAAGTGAAAAACTCCAGTTCCGGAATACAGGAACAGAGAACCAGAACAGAAGAAGTGGCCACGGCCATGGAACAGATGAACTCCACCATACTTGAAGTTTCAAGAAGTTCCAGCGATGCGGCCCAAATGGCACGCGAAACCCAGAATACCGCTAAAA
The DNA here is from genome assembly GCF_963677005.1 of Maridesulfovibrio sp. Taxonomy (NCBI): domain Bacteria; kingdom Pseudomonadati; phylum Thermodesulfobacteriota; class Desulfovibrionia; order Desulfovibrionales; family Desulfovibrionaceae; genus Maridesulfovibrio; species Maridesulfovibrio sp. The sequence goes on from NZ_OY781616.1 coordinate 1,234,295, forward strand.
GCGGTTCCGGGCTGGTGGAAAACGTTATCGGCATGATGACGGAAGTGAATATGAAGGCAGGTAATCTCAAGGACGAAATGGGAACCCTGGAAAACCAGAGCAACGGCATCACCACCATTATGCAGGTCATTTCCGATATCGCGGACCAGACCAACCTGCTGGCACTCAATGCGGCCATTGAAGCGGCCCGCGCGGGAGAAGCCGGACGCGGATTTTCCGTGGTTGCCGATGAAATACGCAAACTGGCCGAAAAGACAATGCACGCGACCAAAGAAGTCAGCGAATACATACAGGCCATCCAGACAAGCTCCAAGAAAAGCACAAGCGCAACCGAAGACACCCTGCAAAGCATACAAAACGCCACGGAAATGTGTAGCGAGGCAGGAGAAGCCCTGCAGCAGATACTTAACATTTCACAGCAGACCGCCGCTCAGGTTGAAGGCATCGCCGCTGCCGCTGAAGAACAGTCCGCAGCAAGTGAAGAGATAACCGGAGCCATAGACGCGGTAAACGAAATTGCCACGCACACTTCCGGTTCCATGAGTATGGTAGCCACATCCATAACAGAGTTGGCCTCCCTGGCCACGGAACTGGACCAGCTTATGAACAAAATGCAGACCAACTAGATTTCCTTCCTCAGGAAGGGAGGCCCGCTAACGGTCATTCCGGGGCTTCCCTTCCACCAAAACTTTTCCATTAAATTTTTACGAAACAGTCAGTACACTCCCTCCCCTCATCCTTCTTCCGGTATATTTTCCAATCTGCCATCCACTAAACAGAACAAAAAAGCGCGCTCCGTGCGGAACGCGCCTGATAAATTTTCCACTTCTGCTGACCTAGAAAAAATGTGGTCAGAGCAATTAATGGGCCTGCTGGACCGAAATTTTAACAGGCAAGGCCATGCCGGTTAGTTCGGGCAGACAAACTATTTGTCTTTTTTCCAGTTGTCCCATTCTTCCTTGCTGAGCTTTCCATCCTTGTTCACATCAGCTTCACGCATAATCCGCTCGGCGTTGAGGGGGTAAACGTTGACAATTTCCGAGCGGATGATCGTCTTGCTTCCGTCTTTGTCTATGTCCACAAATGCACGGGAAAAACGAATTCTTTCCATCTGGTAATATATGGCCTTGGCCTTCCGTCCGTTTTCCAGATAATAAAGACTCATGGTCTGGGGTGAAGTCAGGGTTCCCTGAGTATATCCATCCTCATGTTCGGCCAGATAAAGACTGACTTTATCCGCCCCGATCACACCGGAAAAACCTTCAGTTATCGCATAATCGGATTTAGCGCCGAACCAGGCCTTGTAGCCGGCAAAAAGAGACCCATCCTGTTTATTTATTACAAATAGCGCCTTGGATGTTATTGTTGTTCCGTCTTTCTTCATCATCTTCACTGTACCGACCCAGGAACCGCGAATTTCGGGATAATCCGCGGCAAAAACGGCCGAACTCATCATCATGAGTACAATAAAAGCCAGGATGCAGCTGAATCCTTTTTTCATTCCATACACTCCATAAGGTTGCAGATTTAAGATATTACTATTTTATTGGGTAAATATGAGGCCGCGTCAACCTCCAAAGGGGGAACCAAAGAAAAAAACGCGTCACGAACACGGGAATGAGAAACAGGTCAGATCAAAATAATGAACATCAACCAATTCTAATAGGTCATTTCTGACATAAAAATGACACATGCAGCCTTTCGGGTGTCAAAATGCAGATTTTACATCAACTGCCGAGAGAAAAAAATTCACGTTCAAGCTCACTGAGGCACGGACAAGGCCGGGGCGCGGTCTTATACAGATTGTACACCATGGCATGAAAGCTTATACGGCGCTCATTATCATCCGGTCTGTGCATGGTCATACGCCATTCACATTCATCCGGGGCTTCATCCATACTCTTCAGGTTGGGGTGCAGCATCAAAGCTTTTCTGGTCTGAACAACAACACTGCGGAAACAGCTTTCAGTCTTGTTGAAAACAATCAGTACGGCCTTGCATTCCGGGCAGGAGGCGGAGCGCAACATCGAATCGACCATATAACCTATTCCTTCCGGGCACTTCCATACAGCGCACTTGCCAACAAAAACATCCTTACCCTCGGTTTCCAGATAAAATCTGCTCTTACCCCTGTTATGAAAAAGTTCTTCCGACCCTTTTCCGGCAAAATTAACATTCAGATTGGATGTGACGATGTTCCGCAGTTCTTCGGCACTATGAAGATTGAATACACCGGGACTCTTCTCGAAGAGATTACCGGTCTTGCGCAGAACCTCAACAATACTCAGCATATCCCTATCGCATATAACGGGAGGACGGTTAAGGACTTTACGATGGATTTCCGGCGGCGGATGCTGCGTTTTCTTCCTGATAGATACCGGGCGGACCATTACCTGATCACGTAAAATTGACAATTTATTGTCACCGGCCACGCCCTTCTTTTTTTCAATCCTGTCCCCATCACGAATGTTTTGCCCGATTGCACTTAAATTACAATTGGTAAGGGGCTTGTCTCTGGAATGTTCTTTCATGGTCACTCCTGCGGGAAGTCATATTTACTTCCGTTAGAGAAAACCATGCACTAATCATTCCGTAATCAAACAAGTGTTTAAACTCAGTATAGTCCCCCTCAGCACAGGAATTATCTACCATTAATTATCAGATGTGAGAGACCACTTTGCTCAGAAAATCCTTCAGACGAGGATTCTTCGGATTGGCAAAAACAGCAGTCGGATCGCCCTCTTCCTGAATGATCCCCTGGTCGATAAAGATCAACCGGTCTGCAACTTCCTTCGCGAAACCCATCTCGTGAGTGACCACAACCATCGTCATGCCTTCGCGGGCGAGTTGCTGCATAACTTCAAGAACTTCTCCAACCAGTTCAGGGTCAAGAGCGGAAGTAGGTTCATCGAAAAGAATCACTTTGGGCTGCAGCGCCAAAGAACGGGCGATAGCCACGCGCTGCTTCTGTCCACCGGAAAGCTGGTCGGGATAATTCCTGGCCTTGCTCTTGAGGTCGACTTTGTCCAGAAGGGAAAGCCCGAGTTCATCGGCATCATTTTTGGACATCTTGCGGACCTTGACCGGCCCCAGGGTCACATTTTCAAGAATGGTCATGTGCGGAAACAGGTTGAACTGCTGGAAAACCATCCCGGCCTCGGCACGCACACTGTTAATGTCGGTACCGGAAGCCATTATGTCCTTTCCGTCCACGACAATGGTGCCGGAAGTAGGAACTTCAAGCTTGTTGATACAACGCAGAACAGTGGATTTTCCCGAACCGGAAGGACCGATGATACAGACGACCTCTCCGGGCTTTACGTGCAGGTCAATACCTTTGATGACTTCAAGGTCTCCGAAACTTTTATGCAGATCTTTAATATGTATCATCTGATTATCTCCGTCCGGTATTAAGCCTGTTTTCGATCAAGCGCATGGCGTAGGAAATGGAAAGGGTCATAACAAGGTAAACACAGGCCACGGACAGATAGACTTCAAATGCACGAAAATTGACAGAGGTGATTTCCTGCCCCGTACGCATGAGTTCCCCGACCCCTATGACCATGAGAAGTGAAGTATCCTTGAGGCTGATGATAAACTGGTTGCCGAGAGGCGGTATCATCCGCTTGAGCGCCTGAGGCCAGATAATGTATCGCATGGTCTGCATTCTGGTCAGTCCGATGGACCTTCCGGCCTCAACCTGCCCCGGATTAATCGACTGCACAGCCCCACGGACAATCTCCGCAATGTAGGCACCTGAATTCACGGCTATGATAATGATACCGGCCGTTATCGGCGGGATGCGCATACCTATGGCCATGGGTACCCCGTAATATAAAAACATGGCCTGAACCAGCATGGGAGTCCCCCTGATGGCTTCCACATATACGCCTGCAACCTTGCGGATCAGAAAAGAACGGGCAAGCTTCATCAACCCCGCAGCACTGCCGAGCAGAAACCCCAGAAACAATCCGCCGATTGTAATTTCTATGGTAAGCTTAAGCCCACGCATGAGCATGGGAAAAGTATCCCAGAAAACCGTGTAGTCGAATTCAAAAGCCATCACGACCCCTGTTTTGAAAAATAGTCAGGGCGACCTTGAGGCCGCCCTGTTGTCAACTTAGATCAACTTCTTTAATAAAAGCTATTTAGGTTCGCTACCAAACCACTTGATGTAGAGTTCGCGATATTTGCCTTCGTCACGCAATTCCTTGAGTGCCTTGTTAACCTTGGAAACAAGCTGGCTGCCTTTGGGGAAGGCAATGCCGTACTGCTGACCGTTGTAGAGAGGACCTACAACCTTGACCTGTCCTTTACCTGCCTTACGCATGAAATCACCGATTACCGGAGAATCAAAGATAACGGCATCGGCACCGCCGGTCATCAGTTCCATGAACATGGCATCGCTGTTGGGATAGAGCTTTACATCACTTGCACCGGCCTTCTTGGCGAATTCAGCGGAAGTGGTATTCAGCTTGGTGGCAATAACCTTGCCCTTCAGATCCTCGATACCATTAACGGAATCGTTATCGGATTTGACCAGAATGAGCAGACCGGAATTGTAGTAGCCATCGGAAAAATCAACAACTTTTGCACGTTCGGGTTTGATGGTGATACCGGCGATACCCACATCAACCTGATTCGACTGCAGGCCGGGGATGATTCCGTTGAAATCCATGGGCTGCAGGTCGTACTCAAGACCTATTTTACCGGCGATAGCCTGCCACAGTTCAACATCAAACCCGGTATGTTTACCAGTTGCAGGGTCCTTGAACTCAAAGGGAGGGAAGCTGGTGTCGCAGGCAACGGTAAGTTTACCGGCAAAAGCAGATCCGACCATAACCGCAGAGAGAAGTGCGGCGACAACAAGTATCAGCAATTTTTTCATGAGTCCTCCAAGACTGTCATCATTAATAATGTTAATCTTCAAAACACAGACATGAAGATTGGCTGCCAAACCGGCAAAAAACCGTCATATTATTTACAAAAGCAGATAAAATTAGCATTTTTTTCACCAAATTTCAATATACGCGCTTTTTACAAACGCACTTTTTTCAAATCCAGCACTTACATCCGAGTACCTTTATCACCGATTTAACTCTCTGCACAATAACGCCTGAAAAATTACTATCTTGCCAAAAACTCCTTCAAAAAATGTTATAAATTTTCAAGTTTGTATCAAAGACTAAAACAGGAACGCGGAAAAAGGCAGAATCGGAACTTTCGGATAAAAATTTCAGCTTCAGAAATTTTTATCCATGACAAGCAGCCCGTTATCATGTAATAAGGCAGGCATATTTTTACGCGGGCAACAGATTAAAATCCGTTTTTTACAATTTAGTAAACACGTAACAGTTCAACAACGCAGAGATAAACAACTCTGCACACAAATTTGTAACCAAATAAAGAGCCGAGAACACATCTACCTGCGTGATCACAAAATTGTAATACCCGGCAAAGCCGACGAACAATCATTCTACATTTTTGTAACCTACTAACAAACAAGCACCTGCTTACACCTAAACAAGTAATTTAAATTACAATATATTTATTTTTTGGCACATCGACTGCTAAAGATCTTTGCAGTTTTGTTGAGCCCATTACTCTCCGCCGGTAGCGGAGGCCACCATTAAATAGATCCAAGGAGTTTTTTCACATGAGTTCAAACCTCTCCCGTCAGGGCGCAATCTCCGCAGTAACCCAATATGCTGCACCTGAAGCTTCCTTCAGCTTTGCCGACACCAAACCCACCGAACTCTTCGGCTGCAACGTCTTCAACGACAAAGTGATGAAGGACAGACTTCCCAAGAGTGTCTACAAGTCCCTGAAAAAGACCATTGAAAAGGGTGCTGCAATCGACCCTTCCATCGCCGACACCGTTGCCACCGCAATGAAAGAATGGGCCATGGAAAAAGGTGCAACCCATTATACTCATGTTTTCTATCCCCTGACCGGTCTCACCGCTGAAAAACACGACAGCTTCCTTTCCCCCGACGGTAAAGGCAACGCTATCGCCGAATTCGAAGGTAAACTGCTCATCCAGGGTGAACCCGATGCTTCCAGCTTCCCCAACGGCGGCCTGCGTGCCACCTTTGAAGCTCGCGGCTACACTGCATGGGACGTTACCAGCCCTGCTTATATCCTTGAAAACCCCAACGGAACTTTCCTGTGCATTCCCACCGCCTTCATTTCCTGGAAAGGTGAAGCACTCGACAAGAAGACCCCTCTGCTCAGAGCAGGTCAGGCCGTAAACACCTCCGCTCAGCGCATCCTGAAAATCTTCGGTGACAAATCCGGCAACCGCGTAGTTTCCAACGCCGGTCCCGAACAGGAATACTTCCTCGTTGACAGAAACTTTTTCTTCGCACGTCCCGACCTCATGATGTCCGGCAGAACCCTTTTCGGCGCCAAGCCAGCAAAAGGACAGGAACTTGACGACCACTACTTCGGTGCAGTTCCCCGCCGCGTTCTTTCCTTCATGATGGACGTTGAACACGAACTCTACAAACTCGGTGTTCCGGTAAAAACCCGTCACAACGAAGTTGCCCCCGGCCAGTTCGAAATCGCACCGGTTTACGAACAGTCCAACATTGCCACCGACCACAACCAGATGGTCATGACCACTCTCAAAAGCGTGGCCAAAAGGCACGGCATGGCCTGCCTGCTGCATGAAAAACCCTTCGCAGGCATCAACGGATCCGGTAAGCACCTCAACTACTCCCTGAGCTGCTCCGGCCACGGTTCCCTCTTCGATCCGGGCGACAATCCGCATGAAAACGCACAGTTCCTCATCTTCTGCGCCGCAGTTATCCGCTCCGTACACAAGTACAGCAAGCTCCTGCGTGCAGTTGTAGCCACCGCTTCCAACGATCACCGCCTCGGTGCAAACGAAGCTCCTCCGGCTATCATGTCCGTATATCTGGGCGACCAGCTTTCCGAAATCATGAACAAAATCCAGGAAGGCGGCTCCCCCACCCCCACCTCCAGCGGCTTCCTCAAAGCAGGTGTCGACACCCTGCCCCCGCTGCCCAGAGATGCCGGCGACCGTAACCGCACCAGCCCGTTCGCCTTCACCGGCAACCGCTTTGAATTCCGTGCAGTAGGTTCCCACCTCTCTATCGCAGGTCCTCAGGTTGCCCTGAACACCATGCTTGCGGAATCTCTCGACTACATCGCTGATGAACTCGAAGCATTCATGGGCGGAGACGAATCCAAGCTCAACGATGCTGTCAACAAAGTCATCAAAGACATCATGGATGCTCACTCCCCAGTCATCTTCAATGGCGACGGATACTCTGACGCATGGCACAAGGAAGCAGTTGAAGAACGTGGTCTTCCCAACCTGCGTACCTCCGTTGACGCTCTGCCCGTAATTTCTTCCTCCGAAGTTGTTGACCTGTTCACCAAGTACAGCGTCTTCACCAAGGAAGAACTCGAAAGCCGCGAAGAAATCTATCTGGAACAGTACAACCAGGCTATCGTTACCGAAGCAGCTCTGGTCAGCAAACTCTCCAAAACCCATATTCTTCCCGGTGCAGTTCGCTACCAGAAAGAACTGGCTGAAACCTGCGCTGCAATGAAAGCAATCGGCGTGGAATTCACCACCGGTACTCTTGAAGATGTTACCGCTAAACTCCGCGGCCTGCAGGCAGCCACCATCGCTCTCGACAAAATCATGGCAGAAAAACCCGAAGGCGAAGTTGCTGAAGAAGCAAAATACCTCTGCGACATCACCCTTCCTGCCATGCTTGAAGTTCGCAAATACGCTGATCAGCTTGAAGAAGTTGTTGCAGACGACCTCTGGTGCCTGCCCAGCTACTCTGAAATGCTCTTCATCAAATAATACGGTACATCATTGATATACCACCGACATAAAAGAGGCCCCGCTGTTCACAGCGGGGCCTCTTTGCAGTTCCGAACCATCAAACAAGCTGTCCCGAAAATAAATGAGCACAGGCAATTCACTTAACGATTCCACTAAGCCTTGCAACAGGGTAAACAACAATTATTGATTCCGGTGAAGATACATAGGCACTAACTCCCTGCGCAGCCATCACCTTAAATGACATAAGAAAAGGCGCAGACCTTATGCGGCCGCGCCTTACTCTGAAAGTTCAGGGCTGTTTTGCTATTCGGATTCTTTTTTGATCCTGCGCCACTTATCAGGGGCAGGGTCTGCGATCAGCCCGTAAGTAAGCCTTCCTTCGTGATCCTCGGGAAGGTGTTCCGTAACCGGCATTCCGCTCTCGGTAACAAAAAGCATACAGTGGCAATACTTGTAATGCTTCATGTCCGCACAGGGGCAGAGCCATTCACGTTCATCCACCGCAACCTGCTTGTCCGGATAAAAACGGCAAGGACAAAGCGGCCTTTTAAGCTGATCAAGATGCATGGCGAGGCCGGTTATGACTGCTTCGGAAACATCTTCCATGGGGTGGAGTTGAAGCCCGGTACGGGCACAATTCTTCTTAACATAGTTGGTTATAAGAGCCAGGCTCTTTTCTGTAGGCTGAGACAACGCTTTCACCTTCGGCATTAAGGGGTTACCAATTACCCTGCAAAATCGGGATATTTTGATTCCACTGTGTCAAACAGCGGTTTTTTTACCACTCATTGAAACCGATTGAAAGAATAAAACCGCAGTGGCGAATCTGCGCCTTCCGGCACATCGCCAGCCAACTTCGCAAAACTATTTTTCCTGCAACAAAACTTCTATCTATCTCGACACCACCATCCTGATCATGTATCCTGCCGTAATATCGGCAAGATGCCGTACACCTTAAACAAGATGGAGTTCAATATGGGAATTTTGAACGGCCTGATGGGCAACGCCAGCGAAGTGGAAGTCGGAGAAGTTCAGGAAGAACTCGCTCCCATTCTCGGCGACAGCGAACAGGTAGAAAGAGCTTTCAAAGTCATTCGCGACATGTTCGTATTCACCGGCGCAAGACTGATACTCATAGACAAGCAGGGACTCACCGGAAAGAAAGTCGAATACCTTTCTATTCCATACAAATCGATTACTACATTTTCAGTTGAAACCGCAGGTCATTTCGACATGGACTCGGAACTGACCCTCTGGATTTCCGGACGGCATGAACCGCTCAAGAAAGAACTCAAGAAAGGGACCGATGTTGTAGGCATACAGAAGCTGCTTGCAAACAAGATGTTTAAATAAATTTCATTCAGTACGGCTCGTCCGGTCCGGCAATTCTGTCCGGACCGGACAAGAACCGCATAATTCCAGCCGCCTGTCCGTCTCGACAGGCTTTTTTGTACCCTAAACCCTTGATTCAATCGTCCTCTGCACCTAAACTGCCTGCGCATACCAGAAATTCAAAGGGATAATACATGGGATACAAAAATACGCAGGAGTGCATTGCCGCACTGGAAAGCCGCGGAGAGCTGCTCCGCATCAATCAGGAAATAGACCCGTACCTGGAAGCTGGAGCAATCCAGCGCAGAGTTTTCCAGGCCGGCGGCCCTGCCCTTCTGTTCACCAATATCAAGGGCTGCCGATTCCCGATGCTTGCCAACCTGTTCGGAACAAAGGACAGATTGCACTTCCTGTTCCGCGATACCGTAGAGACCGTGGAACGGCTCATGAAATTAAAACTGAGCCCCATGGAAGCATTGAAACGGCCATGGAAATACATAAAAGCTCCCGTTACCGCCTACCACACCATGCCCCGGAAAACCGGTTCCGGACCGGTCATGGAAAACAACACTACTATTTCGGAGCTTCCGCAGGTAATCTCCTGGCCCAATGACGGCGGGGCTTTTATCACTCTGCCGCAGGTGTATTCGGAAAATCCGGAACAGCCGGGCTTTGCCGGATCGAATATGGGTATGTACCGTGTGCAGATATCAGGGAACGATTACACTCAGAATAAAGAAATCGGGCTGCACTATCAGATTCATCGCGGCATAGGAGCACACCATGCTCTTGCCATGAAAAACGGGCAGGAACTCAAGGTTAATATTTTCGTCGGCGGCCCCCCTTCCATGTCTGTAGCGGCTGTAATGCCCCTGCCGGAAGGACTTGCCGAAATATTTTTCGCCGGAGCACTAGGCGGGCATCGCATTCCTGTTGTCACAGCCCCTAACGGCCTGCCGATACCTGCTGAGGCCGATTTCTGCATCTGCGGAACCATCGGCGGCGAGCAGAAAAAAGAGGGACCTTTCGGGGATCATATCGGATACTACAGTCTGGCCCACGATTTTCCGGTAATGAAGGTGGACGCGGTCTATCATCGTAACGATGCCGTCTGGCCGTTTACCACTGTCGGCCGTCCTCCGCAGGAGGATACGATGTTCGGTGATTTTATCCATGAACTGACCGCCGAACTGGTGCCGTCGGTATTCACGGGGGTACGGGAAGTCCATGCAGTCGATGCTGCGGGTGTACACCCCCTTCTGCTTGCTGTGGGCAGCGAACGCTACGTGCCGTATGCAGAAGAAAGGCAGCCGCAGGAACTCCTGACCAACGCCATGGCCCTGCTTGGGAACACCCAGACTGCTCTGGCCAAATACGTGCTGATAGGGGCACAGGAAGACCTTCCCGATTCCGTAAACTGCCATAACGTACCGGCATTCTTCAATCACTTACTTGAACGTGTCGACCTGACCAGAGATCTCCATTTCATAACCAGAACAACCATCGACACACTGGATTACTCCGGCAACAACCTGAATGAAGGTTCAAAGCTGATACTGGCCGCAGCCGGAAGACCGAAAAGGACGCTGTCCGGGCGTCCACCTTCCGGACTGAATCTACCTGACGGTTTCGGCGACATACGTATTCCCGCTGCAGGGATAATGGTCATACGCGGTCCCCAAAACAGTTCCGGACGTCTGGAACAGGACAGCAGACTGGAAAAACTTGGCGAATACCTGCACCATGTTCCGGGAATCGAGGGATTTCCCTTGATCGTGGTTGCGGATGACGCCAACTTTACGGCAAGAACATGGGAAAACTTCCTGTGGGTGACATTCACCCGTTCAGACCCGGCAAAAGACATATACGGAGTCGGACTCAGGAATAATGCCAAGCACTGGGGGGCTGACAAGGCCGTCATCATCGACGCAAGGATCAAGCCTCACCATGCCCCGGCATTGGAAGATGATCCGGAAGTGGAAAAACGGGTTGACGCACTGGCCGGCCCTGGCGGACCATTGCACGGTATTATTTAACGTAATTCCGGAATACCGCGACTGGACTGCTGAATACCGGAATTTTTACAGACCTTACTACCAACCAAACTGGAACGGTAAATAATGAAAGAAATTAAATACATGGATCGCAAAACCGGAAATGTGTTAAAAGAAAAAGTTCCCGGTGCAGGATGGCTTAAATGGCTTTATCACAATCCCGCCGGTAAGCTGGCTCTGGATATGCTGGTAAAAAGAAAATTCATTTCCCGCTGGTATGGCTGGCTGATGGATACCCCTTCATCCAGGAACCGCATCACCGAATTTGTCCGCGACCTTGATATAGACATGAATGAAATACTCAAGCCGCTTGACCAATTCAGCAGCTTCAATGACTTTTTTACGCGGGAATTGAAACCGGGCTGCCGCTCTGTCGACCTCAATAGTGAATCAATTGTTTCACCAGCCGATGGCAAGATAACGGCTTTCGCAGACATGGACGCCCTGCACACTTTTTTCGTGAAAGGGCAGGAATTCTCTCTTGATTCATTTCTGCAGGACCGGATGCTGAGTAAAAAGTACGCAGGTGGAGCAATGATGATCATCAGGCTGGCTCCTGCAGATTATCACCGCTTCCACTTCCCGGCTGAAGGCAGAACCACACTCACCAGACAGATTGACGGGGATTACTGTTCTGTCTCACCGTATGCGGTGAAGGACAGGATGAGAATATATTGGGAAAACAAGCGGGAATACAGCGAACTCCGCACAGAAACAGCCGGAGACATCCTCATGTGTGAAGTCGGGGCCACCATGGTCGGGTCCATCGTGCAGAAATATATACCGGACACCATAACAGGCAAAGGGCAGCTGAAGGGTTGGTTCAAATTCGGCGGCTCAACGGTCATCCTGCTGTTTGAAAAAGACAAAATCCGAGTTGACGAGGACATAATCAGGAATACGATTTCCGGCTATGAAACAACCGTCAAAGTCGGAGAACGGATTGCGCTGGCTCTGGGCTGATCTTGGCGGGGTTAAGTTTTTAACCAAAGCTATACCCCTTCCCCAAAACATAGCGACTGAGGCATAAAATCGCCAATATGCACATTTTGATGAATACATTGCTGTAAGGACTGAATAGGATTAGTAATATAAATCCTTGAATTAGACCAGCTTAACAAGGACCCAATGTTATGGCAAAAATATTATTTATTACTTTTCATGACTTTTATTGTGTAGGAATTCGGATAATTGCCTCGTATCTTGAAGAGCATGGTCATGATTGTATGCTTTTACTTCATGAATCTGAAAAAAAAGAAATTGATCTCTATCCGCTTGAACACCCAATCGGCTACCAAACTATGATCAATGGAACCTTTTACGGCAGTGAAATTGACTTTAACCCAATTTCTGAAGACGAACAGCAAGCCATTCTGGACCAAATAGAAAAATTTTCTCCTGACTCCGTAGGAATAAGTACCCGTAGTTATCTAGATGATTTTTGTATTGCTTTTGCGGCTAAAATCAAAAAACGACTGCCCGATGTCCTGATAATGGCCGGAGGTTTTGGTCCAACATTATCCTATGAAAAATACCTTGAAACCGTAGATGTTGTTGTGCGCGGAGAAGGAGAAGAAGCATCTCTTGAAATTGCAGATGCTCTGGACGCTGGAACATCATGGAAAGACATTGGTAACCTCGCCTACATGGAAAACGGTTCTGCCGTTTGCAACCCTATGAAAGCACCTGAACTACAGCTATCCAAATACCCACACCCCATGTTCGGAACACCAAAAATTTTACACATGTCAGGTACAAAATTTAAAGTTGAAACTTTTGAAGCCTCAGAATTTTCATCTTACACAACCAGATATAATCTTTTGTGGGGCAGAGGGTGCGTTGGCACATGCAGCTATTGTTCCGGAGGATATTGGCGTACTTTTTATAAAGAAAACGGTAAGACTATGCCTGTCAGACGATTGCGAGACATTGACGATGTCATGGAAGAATTCCTAAAAGCAAAGAACGCAGGCTTTAAACTTATGGGGTTGATTGATGAATTTCTAATTGCCCCCGAACATTTACTGCACGATTTTTTCACTAAATATAAGGAAAAAATCGGATTACCTTTTTCTGCATACGTTCATCCTCATATTGTAAAAAATCATCCGGATATATTTAATTTAATGGTTGAAGCAGGACTCCATCACAGCACCGTGGGAATACAAAGCGGATCAAAAAACTTTTCCAAAAATGTATATAATAGGAAATATTCTGCTGAAACCATAATGGCTCTTGCCAATGCATTATCGTCTGCCGGTGTCAGTCTTAAATACCACTTTATAGGCGCAAACCCACTTGAAACCGATGAAGACTTTGAAGAATCGCTACAACTTATAAAGAAACTTCCTTTCGATGTATTTAAAGATACTATTTGGTATTTTTATTTAGCAGTATTTCCAAAATCACCAATGCTTGATAATTTTGGAAAGGAAGTGTTCCAAACAAGAGATGTTGACAAATGGCTCCGCCAGGGCGTTCTGGTTTATTTAAGATTATTACTTAACGATGAGCAATTCTTCAGAATAAAGTCCCTTTCCTATGATGAATTACGTATGGAGACATATAAGATTCTTTTAAATCTGATTCTAAAAGGGCAAGTATTGGGAGAAGAGACCCTTAAGGGCAATTCGCTAAACAATCCGCCCAAAAGTTTTCTTGATTATGCTATTAATTATTTAAACGGGAAAAAAATATATATCTGGGGAACCGGAGGAGTTTATCAGAAAAGAAAACATCTACTCAAAAATGTTGAAATTATTTGCGCTTTTGACAACAGTATTAAAAAAGATGAAAAACTCCTTTTAGACGGCATTCCAGTGCTTAATCCCTGCCACTTACAAGAGATGGAACCTCTCCCAATATTTATTATGTCCAGTTATAAAAAGGAGATTTTCGAACAAGCTAAAAAACTGAACCCGGCTTGTCCTATTTTTTAGCCTGGAGGCCATACACGAATATTTTTTCTTAAACCGGCAAATATGCACGCAAAGCAAACTCCATATGTAGGTTCGTCCTCCGAACATATTTTCTTGTGGCCGTAGACTATTTATTTCTAATATTGTTGCGTTAAAAAAATCCCTACAAAACAGAAGCCCCACAAGGCAGTTGGAACCTTATGGGGCTTGCTGGATTATTGGCGTGGCGGAAAGGGTGGGATTCGAACCCACGTACGGGCTATTAACCCGTAACTCGATTTCGAGTCGAGCGCGTTACGGCCGGACTTCGCTACCTTTCCGCATAAAATCAGGCGGAGCTGACGCTTCCGAACCTGAGGAGAAGGATTTATATACTTTCTTGAACAGCCACGCAAGCTTAAATAAATCATTTTATGCTTATTTAGTAAATACAGCCATGCAGAAACTTGCAACAAATTTAGCGAAACATTAAAAATTCAGAACGCCACTTGTAGAGACAAATCCGGTCCGGAGAACCAGAACCAAACCAATATTCCCAAAAATCAAGGCCGCAATATCAGTTGATATTGCGGCCGTCACGCTTTCAGATGCTGAAAACGTAAAAAACTCTGATTCATTCCTGCAGAATCAAACCCGAAAACGAGTCCAATCACGCTGGAAAAAATTAAATAAAAAACTACTCGTTGTTGCGAACGATTTCCTTTACGTCTTCACGTTTGATTACGACTTCCTGTCCGTCGAGATTTTCCAGTTTATACGTATTGGAATCCTTGGAAAATTCCGGCTCTCCAACACTCACAACAGTCGACCCGTCCGCTTTGGTCACGGTGTAATGCTTGCTTCCGCATCCGGCAAAAACAAACAGCAGGCAACAAAGTACTGCAACAAAAAAAAGTCTTTTCATATCAAACTCCTTTTCTGGTTTGTTCAAACCATAGCAAAGTACAGGTGTTATAACAATTACTGAATATCCTTCATTATCGATCCCAACTTGAGAGATTTCTCGCAGAAATCATCCTCCAGCCGTTTAATATCGCGCTCAATTATTCCACGGACATCTTCGGCCGAATATTTGGACTCCAGCTTGAGCACATTACCGGCCCCGCTGCCGCGCGCAGCCCTGTCGGCAGTGCTTTCCAAACCGGACTTGCGTTTGTGCAGCACCTTCAGATTCCCCTGATACACAGCGGTGCGTCCGGCGGAAGCAAGCATAAAATCATGATCCACATCGTCATACTGCGTAGGAGCGAACCGCAGATCGAAATCACCAACTTCATCAAGAACAGACCGGCGGAACAGATGAAAACAGCCGGTCACCGACAGGCACGGACGGCTGAAATCGTACTGCCCGTAGTCAAGGTCCTGATTATAAGGATCGATGTAGGAAAATTCAAAACAGCGTAACGGGTCATCAAAATCACCGGGAGTCTCACGAAGATGCAGGTCCGCGTGCTGTATGACCTCTTCCTGCCCTCGATTGACCACCTTGCAACCCCAGACGCCGGCATCGGGATACTGCTCCACCGCCGCAGAGATACGTGCCTGCCAGTCCCAAGGAAGGATGGCATCATCATCCAGATAGGCGACATAATCAAACGCCTGAGTTTCCGGCATATTCTTGAGCCAGTTTCTGGCAGCCGGAGCGCCGATGTTTACCGGAAGACGGACAGCAGTGAATTTATCACCCAACTTATCCTTCCAGTTATTCATCACCTGCGGCGTACTGTCGCTGCTGCCGTTATCAAGAGCGAATATGTGCACATTATCGAGCGGCGATCCGGCCAGATGAGACATGGTCTCGTCAAATTCATCACCCTTGCCGTAAGTGTACAGGCATACAGCGACCTTTCCGGCCAGCCTTGATCCGGCGCCGCCCATCAGCTTTTCATAGACCGTCAGCCAGGTATTGACCTGCCAGGGCCGGGCGGTCATCCGGTCACGCCAGAGTATCATTGCTTCCTCCCGGCGACCCATCCGGTCTACAGCCTCGCCCAGCCGCAGCAGACTTCCGCCCAGGATAATCGATCCACCGGAAGTATCGGAATAAGCGGCTTCGGCACGTTCATAATCTCCCGAACAAAAGGCCAGATCACCTGCATACTTATTCAGAACAGGGTTCATGGCCGAAGGCCAGTCACGCTCAAGAGCGGAACGGGCAACATCATGACGGCCAAGAAAAAAAGCCAGATCAAGCAAATGGCCGAGCCAGAAAAGATTCTCCGGCTGTCTTCTCGTCTGGCCGGAAAGATAATCCAGCAGCTTTTCCTTGTCGTTGCGAGCGGCCAGCCGTTGCAGGTAGCCTAGATTCTCCGGGACAGAGCAACTTGCGGCAACCTGAGAAAGAACCACCGTCAATTTTTCGGGCAGAAAACCCAGTTGCCGATCAATAGCCAGAAGATTTGAGGCCAGTTGTCCGTCCAGCGGGCTGGATTCCCAGGCGGCCAGAAACATATCCACACCGACATCGATAAGCGCGCCTTTATCACTGCTTCCTTCGGCACTGTTGATTATCCGGTTGGCCGTTTCCATCAGATGCGGTTTGCCGTGCCCGGAAACTAAAAGCCTGTAACGCGAAGCTGTATCCAGAAGTGTCCAGAATGAACCGGTCATTTGTTCTCCCTATCAGAAAGTTATCCTCATTTTGGATATGATATCCTGCATGCGGTGTTCATACGTATGGAAGGCAAAAATCCTCCTGCGTGCAGCAGCGCTGATCCTGCTGCGCCCCTCAGCATCCGCAAGCCATTTTTCCAGAAGCTGCGGGATTTCATCCACATTCCTGTAGGCTATTATCTCGCTTCCGGGTTCAAAAAGATTTTCCATCTGTTCCCGGTAATCCGTCAGTACAAACCCTCCGCAGGCCGGAACATCAAAGATACGCTGGTTGACGGCTCCCTTCATCTGACGGCTGGTGCAGTTGAAGCTGACCTTTGACATGGGGTAAAATGCAGGCAGATCGTCATAATAATCAAGCGAAGGCAGATATCGCCATCCGGACACGCCCAACAGATTTTTCCATCCGGCATCTCCGACCACAAGCGGGTTGAATCCGATGGTGCCCTTCAAACAGGAAAGGCGGTACTGTCTTGTGGCCTCCCAGGTCAGCAAAGCCTCGAAAGAAAGCCGCTGTTCATCCGACTTGAACCGTTCCATGGCTTTCAGAATTTCAGGATATGCCCCGGCAAGAAATTTTTCCACGGAAAGTTCTTCCGCAGTTCCGAATTCAGCCGCGACACCGGGATACTTTTTTTTCAATTCCCCCGAAATTCCCGATTCGTGCAGAGTCTTGCGAACCGCATCGACCATGGAATTACCCACGAATGAAACTTCGGAACGCCATTCCTTACGGCCCTTGAGTCCCGGAACAAAGCGGTGTGGGTCGGTTGCCAGCGGGAGATAGAAAACATTGCGGAATCCCTTTTCACGCATAATGTCCAGATTTCCCGCATCGTAGGTGAATATGCTGGTCAACTCCGGAGATACATCAGAGTATCGATAAAGAATCAAATGCGGATTATCCACAAACCATGATGCCAGCGGCAGCTTAAGTTTAAGCAGCAGATCGGTCAGTCTGCCCTGCCTGTCCACTCCGAAATGATTCACTGTAAGGGCAAAATCCGGCTTGAAATCTACAACCGCCTTCAGCAGGTCCTCAACAAAGCCCTCGCGAACGGTATCCCCGGTGCCGATATCAATGCTGCAATAGCTCAGCCCCAGCCGTTCCATTGCAGACCTGATCTCATTGTTCAGAAAATACGGGCGGTTGAAAAAAAGTATCCGGGGCTGGGCGTTTCTGAATTTCGGATAATCCACCTCGGACCAGAAATCAGCCGAAGATGTGTCCTTCTCCGATTCAAGCGTTGCCGCCAGAGCAGCATACCAGTCCCGATCCAGCCGGAGATAAAGTGGAATCCGAATTATTTCCAAAGGTCCGCCGCCGTTTTCTGTGCGCCACTGGCGGACTTTTTCCAGAGCCTCAACCGGTGTCCCGTCTATCCAGCACACCTGCGGATGGTCCCGGAACCGGTCCGCACCGGAAACCCCGGCCATATCTGGATCAATATCCAGTACGGCCACAGGCCCCCTTTCGGCCAGACTCTGCAGGCAAATTCCAAGCCCGGCACCTATAAGCACAGGCAACCGCCCCTTGTCCGCCAATCCGGCAAGGGAAAGCTCCCGTTCCGCTCCCGCACGGCCCCAAAGGTGCCACTTCCTGCCGTCGACAATAACCCGCAGGTCCGCCACGACATCCCCGTCCATAACGGGTTCAACAATATAAGTTCGTTTCCGCATACAGAATATGTATGACATTCCGCCATGATGTGACAATGGCATTTATATATTTTTTCAAAACATCCGCGCGAAAGCGTCTGGTTAGGGATATGGGAAGTACATATGGCCGCGCCCACTTGCGGGGCTCCCCTTTTACAAGAGAATATAGTAAGCCTGCCTCAGTACGGGGTAAGCAGATCAGCACAAGCTTGCTCCCGTAAAAGAAGTATCCCGAAATATTGACCGGTTAATCCACACAGACAGAATAGACTCCGAAATCAGCATAAACATATTTAATATCACCAAGGCAATTCCATGCAGAACACAGAAAGTATAATGGAGAAAATTGATCTTCAGACCTGGGAAAGGACTGAACATTTCAACTTTTTTCAGTCCATGAAGAAGTGCAACTACGATACAACTGTACAACAGGATGTAACCGCCCTCTGCGCATACCGCAGGCAGGCAAAAGATTCGGGACGGGAACTGCGTCTCTCGGACATCATCTACTTTTTCGCCATGAAGGCAGTTAACAGCATTCCCGAACTGCGCACCCGTGTAGTGGACGGAAATCCGGTTATCTACGACATCATACATCCAGCCTTCACCTATATTCCAAAGGACCGGAAACTGCATGCAAATGTGCTCTGCCGCTATTCCCCGGACTTCCGCGAACAGGCCGCAAACTTTGATAATGCCCGACACGAATCAGACATTTCCCCGACCCTTACACCCAGAGGCGGAGACAGGCAGAATCTTATTTATTTCAGCATAGTTGCCGGAGTTCCATTTACTTCCGCCAGCAATCCGTGGGGGGATTGTTCATGTGATTCAGTGCCCCGCATACTCTTCGGGCAGATTCACGAAAACGATTCAGGAAAAAAAATGCTGCCCGTTTCCATCGAACTGCTCCACAGTCTGGCCGATGGGCAGCATCTGGCCGGGTTTTACGACTTGTTCGGGCAGATGTGTGCAAGCCCAGCAGAATTCCTTGATTAGAATCGGCATGAGAGATTCAACTTGGATATCGAGATCGTGTACCAATTCCAAGAAATAGAGTTCGACAAGACAGACAATATCATGCAAACACGGCATGATATGTTTTGTATTAAAAATCAATGAATTACACTAATAAACTGACAAGGATTTCCGCTTAGAAAAATATTTATTCCGAACATGACTATTTTATCTTTTTTGTATTGACGAACACTGGAAGCGGAGTTAGTTTTGAATCAAAGGCTGAGGTAGTTGCTCTTTAGAATAGATTCTTTAGAACCAACTCTTCATCAACCCTCAACGGGAGTGAAATCAACCTTGATATCACTTTCCAGCACAGAGCCTGATGCAGAGGCTCAACTTGAGGGGAACCTACCGCGAGAGTTCTGTTGAGACCTCCTAAGGGCCCACGGAGAGATCGGAAAAGGCCGGTTATTCCGGCAAATGCGTAAGACGGAACCCCTCATAAACGGTAAAAATGTGTATTCAGTTCATCTTGCAACAAACCACTAAAGACGGTTAGGGCGCGTAGATAACTAACCTGATAACAACCGCTAATCATGGTTGAAACGCGCAAGTACAAAGGCAATTTGGAAATAACCGCCAACTTTGGTTGAAACGCGTAACTGAGTAAACTTTAAACAAATCTCCAAAGCCCCCGGTCAGGACGCTCTTGTCCCGACCGGGGTTTCTTTTTTCCGTTCGGAAAGTTTGCTATACCCCGCTTGCAAAGCAGCTCAAAGATCAGATCTCGCACAACAGCAATGAATCCTTAGTGAAAGAGTCTTAAATAAACACAACTTCTTGAATGTGTAACGGGAAAGCTTGAAAAAAAGTGGGATAAATAACCGCGTTAGAAAAACTAGCGGCGTCGAGGCATGGCGGCAGTACAGACCCAATCAAGGACCAGTGCCGGGTTAACGTTGTAGTTAAGGGATTCCTGGGCCTTTGACAGCACCAGATCAAGGCGGCGGAGGCCCTTGGCATCAAAAAGGCCGGCCATGGCATCGGCTGGTCTGGAAGACTGCGGATCACGCAGCGCGTTTATCAGTTCACGCTGGCATCCGTTTACGATCATGAAAGCCAGTTCCTTGTCCAGAGCACCCTTGGCGGAGGATTTTTCAAACCAGCCCTGCCCGGAACGCCAGAAGGACAACATGGAATCGACCCACCCGGAGACTTCGGGGGAATTGGAAAGTTGCGTCGGCCAGGACAGTGTAATAACCCAACTGCGGGAAACAAGGGTTTCAAGCAGTCGTTCCCGTTGAGGAGCGGTCAAAACAAAGACATTGCCGGGACGGGGTTCTTCAAGTGTTTTCAGCAGGGCGTTGGCGGAGTTTCCGTTCAGATGCTGTGCTTCCACCACAACGGTAACGCGAGTCCCCCGGCCATGGGGCGGCTGGCCCCAGACCGGGAGTAATTCGCGAATTGATTCAATGGAGATGTCCTGCTTCTTCTTACCGCTCTTTTCGTCTTCTTCGCGGTCTATGAGCAGGAAATCATTAAATGCGTTATCTGCAATCTGCAGGCAGGACTGACAACTCCCGCATGGATCATGACCGTTCTCGCAATTGAGCACGCAGGCCCAGTAACGGGCCATATCAAGCCTTTCCTGAGCGCTGCCGCCTTCGATCAACAGACACTGCGGAGGCCTGGAGGCAAGTTTTGCCAGCCGGGGCAGAACAAGTGCCTGCCGTGCTGCGGTCTCCCTTATGCCTGAAAACATGATCCTTACCGGGTTACTTGCCTAGCGGACGATTGTCTGGTCGCGATCGGGACCGACAGAAACGATACCTACCTTGACGCCGGACAGTTCCTCAATACGGGAAATGTAGTTACGGGCCGCTTCAGGCAGATCTTCGTATGCACCGGCCTTGGTGATATCTTCCTTCCAGCCGGGCAGTGTTTCGTAAACAGGTTCCACGTAAGCCATGGCGTTCTGTTCCTGCGGAGGATAATCAACCTTGGTTCCGCGATACTCGTAGGCTACGCAGATTTTGATTTCATCCAGTCCGGAAAGAACATCAAGCTTGGTAAGCGCAAACTCAGTGAGGTCGCACAAACGCGCGGTTTCACGCAGAACAACCATATCCAGCCAGCCGCAACGACGTTTACGCCCGGTGGTGGCTCCGAATTCGTGGCCTACGCTCTGAAGAGCATTGCCGACCTCATCAAAAAGTTCAGTAGGGAAAGGACCGGCTCCGACTCTGGTGGTGTAGGCCTTGCAGATACCGATGATATGCTCGAACTGACGGGGACCGCATCCTGCACCGGCGGCGGCGTTACCTGCAACAACATTGGAAGAGGTGACAAAAGGATATGTTCCGTGATCGATATCAAGGTGCACGCCCTGGGCTCCTTCAAAAAGAACCGTGCCGCCGCCCTTGTTCACATCCTGAATCACGGAGGAGACGTCGCCGAGATACGGAGCTACGCGCTCTGCAATGGGCAGCATGTCCTGATAAACCTTTTCCGCGTCAAGCGGTTCAACCTTGAAAAGTTTTTCGAAAAGCACATTCTTTTCAACAAGAGCGGCAACGATCTTGGAACGAAGCAGTTCCGGATCGGCGAGGTCCGCGGCACGGACGCCGATACGGCCCATTTTATCTTCGTAGCAGGGACCGATTCCACGACCGGTGGTACCTATCTTGTTGTCCGCGGACTTCATGGTCTCGCGGCAGTTATCCATCATTTTGTGGTAGGGCATGATGATCTGGGTTTTCTTGCTGATCATCAGCCTTTCCGGAGAAACATCCACCCCTTTGGCGGCAAGACCGTCAATTTCCTTGAGAAATACTTCCGGATCAAGCACAACACCGTTGCCGATGAGACACTTTTTACCGGGATGGAGCACTCCGGAAGGAATGAGATGCAGGATACACTGCTCACCTTTTACAACAAGGGTATGCCCTGCGTTGTTTCCGCCCTGAAAACGTACAATCGCACCCGCTTTTTCAGCGAGCATATCCACGACCTTACCCTTGCCTTCGTCCCCCCACTGGGTTCCAACAATAACGGTATTAGACATAGCTAATGCGCTCCTTATACAGTATTTCCACAAGCCTTAGCCAAGGCCGGGATTCTTTTGCTAAATTTGATTACTTGCTAGAGGTGCAGCGTCTGACGTATAACCCGCACAGAAATCATCGCTAAAAATACTTTCCCTTTGGCCGGTCATTTTGTTACCCCACTTACCCGGGGTATGCTAGCATAAAGCACGGCAGACGGGTTTTTATGCGTAAAAAATCTTTAGGGGAAATGTCAATACATCAAAGTGAATTAAATCGCCCGACAACAGGTATTCTGATACTTTTTTCACAACATTTATTTAATATTGTTGTGTACTTATCTTTTTTTATTTTTTTAACACAGTTATACCTTGTCCGGCACGAAATTCCCCTGCCCAAAAAACTGCGCGTCGCTGCGGTCAATACCGAAAGAGTTTTTCCCAGACTTTCTCCCTGGGGACCGGGATTCGACAGGGAGCTGCTCAATGAATTCGGGAAGTTCTGTAATGCAAGCATGACCGTTACCCCCTACCCCACCCATGCTGAGGCTTTCGAGGCTTTGACTTCCGGCAAAGCGGACATCATGCTCGCCAGCGGGTACAATCCCGGCACACTTCCGACATCAATTCCTCTGGCCAGGGGACCGGTTTATGAAAAAGAACAGCCGGAAATGCTGCACAACATAGGAAGATTCGAACTGCGCACACCTTACGAGCTGTGCGGGCTGGAAGTGTTCGTTCCCGGAAATGCCGATCTGATTCAGACATTTGAAAACCTTAAAGAGCACCTGGACTGTACGCCTGTATTGATGAGCACAGACAGCGCTGCCCATCTGAAGCCGCTGCTGCAGCTAAACAACGACAAGAGTGTCCGCTTCCAATTGGTTGAGGCCGGAGCCTTCAAGCCCATCAAACCTTTTCTGCACCGTCTGCGAGTAACCGAAAATTTCGGAGAGGAACTTGAATACCGGTGGTACCTGAGAAACGATATCCACGGCCTGAAACAGGCTGTTGACGACTACTGGAACCATGTGCGTACCAATGGGACACTGGCCGACAAACGAGAAATGTATTTCGGATTCATTCCCGAGGAAACCGATTTTTACGATCTCTATACATTGCGCAAGGATGTACGCGAAAAACTGCCGCTTTACAGCAAATATATCACTAAGGCTGCGAAAAGATATGAAATAGATCCCTTTCTGCTCGCTGCCGTGATGTATCAGGAATCCCGCTTCGACCCCCTTGCCCAGAGCCGCACAGGAGTGCGCGGACTCATGCAGCTGACCAGAGACACCGCCGACCTGCTCGGGTTGACCAGCCGTCTCGATCCGCAGCAGTCAATCAACGGTGGAGCGCGCTATCTGAAATTTCTCTGGGAAAAAATGGAGTACCGCAATGTTACAGGCTGGAACCGCTGGTTGTTTACCCTTGCGGCCTACAATCAGGGGTTGGGGCATGTATACGATGCCATGGACATCGCCAGTTATATAAACAAGCACCCCGGCACGTGGCGATCTCTGAAACAGGTCTTTCCCCTGCTTACGCGCAGAAAATACCATTCCAAAACACGCCACGGATATACTCGGGGATATGAAGCAGTCGATTACGTGGACAGCGTCCGCTACTACTACTATATTCTGAAAGGATTATCAGTCCTTCCGGGGGAGGAGAGGAATTACCTTGCTCCGCTTGTCTCCGGATGATTCCTTGCCGGAACCGGAGTTGCCTCCTTTGATCGGAACAAAATCAGGACGCGGGGACATTGCTTCAGGACCGCACGATTCAGCCCAGTGATAGTTAAAAAGCTGGTTTTTGAGCCGCACAGCCTGTATCATTCCGAAAACAACTGCGGCTTCCTCCCATTTACGGGTGGGTTGGAAATCGGAAACCTCGGCTTCGTATTTGTTCCAGAGCTCTACAAGCGAGGCCTCGTCATAGGCGTTGAGCTGCTTAGCAAGTTTCAACAGGGCCTTTTCCATATAACCTTCTGACATATTTTCTCCTGGCGTGATGCTAACAGGGAACAGTTAAGAACAAAAAATTTTCTAACCATTCCGGCGGAGTGATCCTAGCAAAAAGGTTGCGGGTACCGCAATTCAAAATTGCCCGTCGGAAAAGCCTGTGCTATGAGCGGGCAACCTTACCAGCAAACCTCTTATCGGAGAATTACAATGAGTAACCTTAAAGACATGTACAAAACCCTGCAGCAGGACCCTTTTCCGTCTGATATGACCCTGACCATGGGCGATCAGAAACTTACTTTCAAAAAAAGGACCTGGGAACTCGACGGCGAAACCAAGGGACTGCGCTACGGAGAAAACCCCGACCAGCCCGCAGCACTCTACGAACTGGTTTCCGGCGGACTGGAGTACGACGGCATCAAATTTCGCGGCGAAGGCCAGGGTCTTGTTTCCGCTCTCACCGAAGAACACATGATCCAGGCAGGCAAACATCCCGGCAAAACCAACCTCACGGATGTGGATAACGCGATCAACATCCTGCAGTACCTTACCGCCAAGCCTGCGGCAGTCATCCTCAAGCACAACAACCCCTGCGGCGCTGCATGGACTGACGAAGGCATCGGAACCGCTCTGCGCAACGCATTCAATGCCGACCGCATTGCCGCGTTCGGCGGAGCCATCGTTGTCAACCGCCCCCTGACCATGGAAGCCGCAGAAGTAATAGACAGCGCATATTTCGAAGTTGTCGCCGCTCCTTCTTTCGAAGAAGGCACCCTTGATGTGCTCCGCAAACGCAAGAACCTGAGAATTCTCCAGATTCCCGGAATAGTAGGACTGGAAAGATTTCTGGGCCAGCCCTTCCTCGACATCAAGTCGCTCATGGACGGAGGAATGGTTGTACAGTTCTCTTTCAGAAACCGCATTCTCAGCGCAGAAGATTTCATTCCCGCCACAGCTGAAAAAGACGGCTCCAGCTATTCCGCAAGGACACCGACAAAGCAGGAAGCAGACGACCTGCTCTTCGCCTGGGCCGTTGAAGCCGGCGTTACCTCCAACTCGGTTATTTTTGCCAAAGACGGTGTAACCACTGCCATCGGCACCGGTGAGCAGGACCGCGTTGGCTGCGTCGAACTCGCAGTAACCAAAGCCCGCACCAAGTACGCAGACGGCATCTGCTTTGATAAATTCAAGATGTCCCTGTTCGAACTGAAGCTCAAGGCTCTCAAGGACGCACAGGCTGCCAAGGATCTCGCTGAAATCGAACAGAAAGCAGTTGAAGACAAGGCCGGTCTCAAAGGATCCGTCCTAGTTTCCGACGGTTTCTTCCCCTTCCGTGACGGCGTGGACCTCTGCATGGCTCAGGGCATCACCGCCATTGCCCAGCCCGGCGGCTCCATTCGCGACCACGAAGTAATTCAGGCCGTGAACGAAGCCACCCCGCAGGTAGCCATGGTCTTCACCGGACAGAGATCGTTCAAGCACTAATTAAGAAGTCTCCGACGGCCAGAGGGGGAAACTTTTTGTAAAAAGTTTCCCCCTCTGGACTCCCCCTTCAAAAACCTTCAATAAGGCTTCGCCGTTTTGTGCGGTGAGATGCCGTGATCCATTTAGATAGAGCAGAGTTTATTCTGTTTAACGCACCTGATGCATCCAGCCAATCTGGTTGAAAAACGGGTAGGGGCTTGTTTTCAACGAAATAAGCTTGACCCTACTAGACGACTGGTCTATTTCTTTTTCCATGAGCGAAGACACCAAGCAGAAGATTATCGCCGTCGGGGCGGACATCATCCACCGCAAAGGGTTCAACAACACCGGCATTCAGGAGATTCTCAAGGCTTGCGGGGTTCCGAAGGGGTCTTTTTATTACTACTTCGAATCCAAGGAAGCATTCGGAGTTGCTGTTGCCAGGTATTTTTCATCCCGGCTTGGAGAAACAGCCGGTCCGCTGCTCAGGGACAAATCATATACTCCGCTCGAAAGGCTGAAAAACTTCTTCCGGTTCTTCCGTGACTATTTCGAGAAGCAGGGCTGGTCCCGAGGCTGCCCCATCGGCAATCTGGCTCAGGAAATGGGCGACCTGTCCGGCCCGTTGCAGCTTGAGCTCTCGCAGATAGTCAATGGGATGGTCAGGGCGATTGCCCCGGTCATCAGGGAAGCGGCAGATGCCGGGCAGATTTCCGGCACTATCGACCCGGAACGCACCGCAGGCTTTATCGTTGCTTCATGGCACGGAGCAATTCTGCAGATGAAGGTACATAAATGCTCTGCCCCCCTTGATAATTTTGAACAGATTGTCTTCGAAAACTTATTGGTAAGATAGCGGACAGTACCTGAATTTTTCGGGTACTTTTTTTACACTCCCTATAGACGACCGGTCTATTACAAACACAAACGAGGAATTCCAAATGTTGATGATTAACTGCGCTACCCGTGAAAATGCTGAAGGGAAAACAGGTGAATTCTACGCCCGCATACCCGAATCGCTGGATATACCCACACCTGTTCAGGTAATGTCCGCAAGTGCCGGGATATTTGAGCGGCATGCCGGAATTATTGAGTACTTCGGCAACCATGAAAATCTGGAGTTCCCGATCCTAGCTTCAATCAGATACATGGCTGCCAGTCTTAAGGGATACACCCCCTGCATAGACTTCAACTCCAAACTGCTCATATCCGCAGGGCTCGAAGAAGCGGAACTGGAAACCATTGTAAACAACCCTCTTCAGGCACCCTTTGAAAAGAAGGAATGTCTGCTGCTGGGCTTTGTACGGAAGGGAATACTCTCGCCGGAAACAATCAACAGGGAAGATCTCCAGGCTCTGAAGGATGAAGGCTGGACCGAAGAGGACCTTGTTGATGCGCTCTACCACGCTGCCAGCATGGACATAGCCGGAACTCTTTCAAAAGCATTTACCGAATAAATAAACACAGGCCGTCCGAAAACATCGGGCGGCCTTCGGCTGCAATAAATAGCATCCAATCCGCCGGGCACTATGTGATTTGATTTTTGCTCCATTCAGCGCATTTCAATAGTTGAACATTTATGTTACTGATTCTCGGATGTCGTATCGGCATCCGGTATAGTTATTATTTGTATTCATATCAGTCAAAACACCCTCCGCCCGGAGAAAATCTGCGGAGTACGGGAGAGAAACTCTCCCGGAAGGAATTACATGTCCCTATTCAAGGAAGGGCGGTACGTTGCGCCAGGAAATATTGTAGAATTCATGCACGGCAACCAGCCGCAGCTTGCTTTCGTGATGGAAGAGCAGTCCGGTAAACTGAAGCTTTACACCATCAACAAGCGCGAAGTAAAAATGCCTGCGGCCAGAATCCTGCCCTGGGTCGGTCCTCAATATTCACAGTCGGCATCCCGGCAGGAAATGCTGGATTTAATGGTTTCTCATCAGGAAAAGCGCGGAGAACTGCAGGCCGGGCTTGATACCATGGAAATATGGGAACTGGCTCAGGGAGAACTGGAAAAGGCTCCACTGGAATGGTTCGCAGGACTGCTGTGGGAAACTCCTGATCCTGATCGTATTTCCGCTCTCGGAAGGGCAATGATCGCGGCGAAAACGCACTTCAAGTATCAGCAGCCTGATTTTATCATATACACCGAAGAAAAAGTTCAGGAACGGCTCCAGCGACAGGCTGAGGAGAAAGCTTACGAAGAAATTCTAAATGCCGGGCAGGAACTTTTCAAAAGAATATGGACGGCAAGGGATACCGGTGGAAAACTCACTCCGGATAGAATCCCAGAAATGCCTGCTGAAATCGCCGAGGGACTCAAAATTTTTCTCTTGAACCGCATTGCGGGGAAAGACGATGAAAAATCAAACAAAATGTGGACGATCCTCAAAAAAGGACTCCCGGATCACCCGCACCTTCCATTGCTGCTGGCACAGGGATGGGGCATTGTCCACCCCCACCACAATTACCTGCTTAATGAAGCAGACTATGTTTTTGACGATTCATGGGCGGAAGAACACCGCGAAGAAATAGACCGGCTTGTGGACAGCGTACTCCGGGAAGCCGGGACACCCTGCCCCCTGCCCATGCGCAGCATAGACTCCGCAACAACACGTGATATTGACGATGCCTTCAATCTGGTCAAACGGGATGACGGCGGCTACACCCTGACCATTGCCCTGGCCAGACCGTGCATGGGCTGGGAATTCGGCAACGCACTGGATCAGGCGGTAATGTACCGGGGAACCAGCATCTACCTTCCGGAAGGCACCAGCCACATGATGCCGGAAAGTCTCGGAATCGGGGCTTTCAGCCTGTTCGAGGGGGAAATCAGGCCGGCCCTGATCACAACTTTCGAGTTGGACAGTTGCGGCAATCTGGATTCCGTGACCCCTGCAACCGGATGGGTGAAACTTACGGACAACTCCACTTACCTGGCTGTGGAGCAGATGCTCGAGAACGGAAGCGATGCAGAAATGGCCGCAGCCTATGAGCTGTCCGAAAAACTTTTGGCCAATCGCATAAAAAACGGTGCCGTGGTTATCCGCAGACCGGAACCGGAACTGGCACTTGAAGGCTGGCCGCAGCAGGTGAAAGTGGTCATTGATGAAAAAGACCCAACTACACGTGCAGACCAGATTATCAGCGAATTCATGATCCTGTGCAATTCCGGGCTTGGCCGGTTTGCGAAAGACCATGGGTTCCCGCTTCTTTACCGGACCCAGGAAATTGTTTTGCCGTCCGATCTAAGCGGCATTGTTACTGAGCCGCACGAAATTTACGAGCGTGTTCGTCAGATGATCCCGCCCCAGATGGATACCAATCCCAAAAAACACGCAACACTGGCTGTTTCAGGCTACAGCCCCATCACATCCCCTCTGCGCCGTTATGCGGATTTTCTGAATATGGCTCAACTCTGCGCCTACCTGAGCAACGGAAAGGCAAAATGGACAGAGGAAGAACTGATGGATCTGGCAGAGTCCCTGCAACTCCGGTTGCAACCAGTACTCAAAATCCAGAGATTCAGGCCGAGATACTGGAAACTGCTCTACCTGCTCCAGAACAAAAAAGCCTGGCAGCATTCCGTTCTTGTGGATGCCAGCGGACCGCTGGCAACGCTGGCAATGCCCCATATACAGATCAACGTGAGGGTGCCCAAACCCATGCTCGGTGACAAACTCTATCCGGGGCAGATGTTTCAGATCCGCTTCAGCAGAATAGACCCGCTCACAAATGAGTTGCGGGTCGCGGAAGCCCTTGAGGAATAAGAGCTGCAGTCCTTGAATTTCAGACTGTTATTTTGACTAAATTTGGCATATGTGTAACTCGGTATTGCAGATTGTAACGGCGTAAATCCGCCGTTCATGATTACAACGTAAAAACTAATTCACGGCTGAGAATAAGGCCCGGTCCGCGGAGGCTATGGGACGGTCCTTATGATTATTCAGACCGGAAACGCAAAAACTGAAAGGAGTTAGAGAATGCTCTGGATATTCTGGCTGGTTTTCGCATATTTTCTGGGGTCAATCCCCTTCGGGCTCTTTATCGGTAAAATCTGCAGCGGAATAGATATCCGCAATGAAGGCAGCAGAAGCACAGGGGCAACCAACGTGGCCCGCCTGTGCGGATTCAAATACGGAGTTGCAGCCCTGATACTGGATGTGGCCAAAGGCTTTGTTCCGGTAATCATGGCTGCCCAGTACAGCCACAACTGGCTGTTTATCTCTCTTGTTGCCGCCGCAGCAGTTCTGGGACATGTCTTTTCAATGTTTCTGGACATGAAAGGGGGCAAGGCAGTGGCGACTGTCATTGGAGTATTCCTGGCGCTTGCACCTGCAGCGCTGTTCTATTCACTCATCTGCCTGCTGATTGTCATCCTGCTGTCCGGATTTGTTTCCATGGGCTCTCTGACAATGGCCATAGCCCTGCCTATCTTCTGTCTGCTTACGGGGTCTGTGGGAATGGTTCCGCTGGCCTGCGGAGTAACTCTTCTGATCTTCTGGACGCACCGGGCCAATATACACCGTCTCGCCAAGGGAGAAGAAATTTCCTGGAAGAAAAACAAATAAGTCAGAATAAGCGATTATATACAGAAAAGGCCCCTGACACTGCCGAAGACGTTTCCTACGCACTGGAAACAGATGGACGTTTTCAACAGAGGCACTCACCGCTCAAACAAAATCCCCCGAATCTATTCGGGGGATTTCTTATGCGGCACCGCTGGGCATAACAAGAAAAAAGAAAAGATACTTATCCAGCGACAAGCCGGAATATCAATCCTGATACTTTTTACGGACCTCCATGATCTTGTCCAGATTATCAAAAAACAAATCCACAAGATCAGGGTCGAACATCTTCTCCCTGTTCTGCTTCAGATAATCCAAAGCCTGATCCACAGGCCACGCCTTCTTATAGACACGCTCACTGCAAAGAGCATCGAAAACATCAGTTATGCAGAGTATGCGTCCGGCAATGCTTATTTCATCCTTCTGCAACTTCTGCGGATAACCGGATCCATCCCAGTATTCGTGATGCTCGTGAGCGATGGTAGCAGCAGTTTTCAACAGCTTCCTGTTGCTGGCTCGCAGGATGCTGTAACCGATCTCTGTATGCGTGCGCATAATAGCCAGTTCTTCCGGGGTCAGTTTGCCGGGTTTGAGCAGGATTGAATCCGGAATGCCTATCTTTCCTACATCATGCATGGGAGAAGCATAATAGAGTTCATCAACCTCCATCTGATCCAGCCCCATGGCCAGTCCTAAAATACGAACTATTTCGGAAACCCTGATGACGTGAAAAGCTGTTTCCTTGGAACGGAACTCCACTACTTCACCGAGCATGCGCACTATTTCCTTCTGGGTATCGAGAATCTCCTGATTGAGATAAATATTATCGAATGCAACACCGACATTGTCGGAAAAAATTCGTAGCAGATCCTCATCCTGCTCGGAAAAACTGCGACCTTCACCTTCCACATACAAAAGATGGGAACCTTTCATCCTGGTTGGAAGATAGCCGATATAATCGTTGCCCATAAAACAGCCATGCCCGATTCTGCAGATTTCCTTGAATCTGGCACGCGTTTCTTCGTTCAGTTCCTTGCAGTCATCCACGGAACTTTTGCAGAAAGCATACCTTCCGGTGGAGGCAATTACCTGCATATCCTTGTGGTCCGCACTGGAAACCGCCACACCGTTACCTTCCATGTATACCGAATCTCGAAGCCCCATGAGGGAAATAACCTGTGTCAGGACCCCCTGCGCCAGCTTGTTTACGGACTTTTCCTTGAACAGGTCGCCTGATGCTTCGATAATGTGCTTGAGCCCCTTGCGGTTCTGCTCAATGATCTGAATATCGCGGTATGAACGCAGCGCGGAGAGCACGGACGTGAAAAGTCTCTGTGCGGTCAACTCCGCCTTGTGCTTGTAATCATTGATGTCGTATTCGATTATAACCTTGCGTTCAGGGGCCTGCCCCGGTTGCCCGGTACGCAGGATAATCCTGACCATGGTATTCTTCAGTTCCCCGCGGATGGTACGCACAAGTTCAAGCCCGGCATGGTTTGTCTCCATAACCACATCCAGAAGAATAACTGCGATATCCGGTTCATTTTTTATTATCTGCAGAGCTTCTTCTGCCGTATATGCGCTCAGGAACTCAAGGCCGGCGCCTTCGAATTCAAAATCATCAAGGACCAGACGTGTGGTACTGTGAACATCCTCCTCGTCATCCACGATAAGAATCTTCCAGTTCTTCTCTCTCAGTACTCCGTTATCATCCTCCGGATTCTCTTCCGCAAAAAGGAGTTCATCTTCATCGAACATTTTTTCGTCAGCAGTCATTCTCTGGTACCTCTTAAATTCATGTT
The DNA here is from genome assembly GCF_963677005.1 of Maridesulfovibrio sp. Lineage (NCBI taxonomy): Bacteria > Pseudomonadati > Thermodesulfobacteriota > Desulfovibrionia > Desulfovibrionales > Desulfovibrionaceae > Maridesulfovibrio > Maridesulfovibrio sp. The sequence continues at coordinate 1,266,500 of NZ_OY781616.1, forward strand.
CGCATATTTTTCATCGGGATGTTGACACTGAAAACAGTCCCGCCGGAGTCAGACCTGCCGACAGCAACTCCCCAATTGTATCCGGAGACAATACGGTCGACGATGCTGAGTCCCATTCCCACAGCATCCGGTCTTTTGGTAAAAAACGGGTCAAAGAGGAACGGCAGGTCGTCCGCATCCACCCCCTGTCCGTTGTCACTTACTTCGATGCAGCATACAGTCTTCTCCACCCTGACGGACAAGCCCACCTGAGGATTTTCCCTGTTGCAAAAAAACACCGCATTTTTCAACAACTCTTCAACTACTTTTTTGAAAAGATCAGTTTTCGCGTCAATGGACACTTTTTCAACAGAAATATCAAAATTAACATCACGGCCCGAATCGGCAGCAAAGCTCCTTATATTTTCAAAGACTTCAGAAACAGCAGCTTCGATGTCTGTTTCGGAATGGTCGCAATAACTTATGGCCGCAAAATCGGAAACACTGTCCACAATCCTTTCAAGCCTTCCGGTCTCCTCGGAAATGGTTTCCAGATATTTCAGGGTGTCCGGCCTGTCCTCAAGTTTTCTGGAGGCAAGATTGGCAAAACCATTGATTGTCATTGTCCGGTTTCTTATCTGATGGGCCACGGACATGGCCATACGGGCCAGACTGGTACGGTTGCTCTCTATCTTGAGCAAATCCCTGTAGGACCGCAGAGCCGTTGTCATGGATGTTGCCAGCCTCTGCGATGTAACCTCCGCCTTCTGCCAGTAATCATTGATATCCAACTCTGTTATGACCTTATGCTCCGGAGCAAAACCGGGCTGGCCGGTACGCAGAATTATTCTTATAAACCTGTTGTTAAGCATCTCGCGAATGCGTAAGGCAACATCCAACCCCGCAGTGTTGCTTTCCATGACAACATCGAGAAGAATGACCGCAAAATCGAGTTCCTTCTCCAGTATTTTTAAGGATTCCTCGCCACTGTATGCACTGCTGAATTCAAGATTCCTTCCTTCGAAAATGAAATCTCCAAGAACCATTCTGGTCATTGAGTGAACATCCGGTTCATCGTCGACAATAAGCACGCGCCACGGCTCAACAGGCTCAAGACCGGACTCTTCCGATTCCTCTCCGGAAAAAAGAAGCTCATCGTCTTCAAACATCTTTGAATTCTGCATTAAACTCCCTGCCGCGATCATTTTAGTCTAATAAACTCAGGTCACATGCTACCCTACTTCACCTGAAATATAAATATGACTGACACAAAAAATAAGACTAACTGTACCCGGACGTCCTCATAAAGTGTGTTACAGCTTCAGTTATAGTTATTTTCCTTGAGTAATTCATCAGGATAAATTAAAGTTCGGATGTTTTTAAATAAAGGACGGATCAATGTTGGAAATAGTCACTATATTGATTTCATTTATCATATTCGCTTTTATAATTTTTTCCACTTATTCTTCAAGGAATGAAAAATTTGCTCAACGCAAAAAAGCATATGAGATTAAAGAAGCGCACATGAATAAATCCATGGATATGATCCGCACCGAAATTTCTCTTCTGGAAAAAGAAATCCACTCTGTACGTAACCGGTTTGAAGAACTTGACGATTTTTCCGGATAACGCCGGGTAACCATACTCATTTTTATGGACTTCTGATGATTATCGTATTGCTGCTGATAGCTGTAGGGGCAGTTGGAACTGTTCTCGTATGCAAATCCATTTCTGCAGGTTTTGACACCAAAAACGAAATGATAACTGAAATGGAAAAATCCTTGAACGAGGAACAGAAAGAACTGCGCCTGAGAAGACGGGAACTCAAGAGAGAGCTTGAAAACCTGAAGAGAGACTTGAAAAGCAACAATACCAGAAAGGACACAGCCCCGTCTGCCCCCTCATCCCTGCAGGACTGGTTGATAGATACGGAACTGGTGGGAATGGGCCAGTACAAAAAGGCGGAAAGATACGCCAAGGAAAAAAATCTTGATATGATATCAGCCCTGCTGACGCTGAACATGATTACTGTGGACACCTACGAAAAAGCAAAAAAAATGAAATTAAGATAAAAATATTTGATTCAAATATCTCAAAAAGCTTCGCGATGTACTGTTGCGAAGCTTTTTTATTCGCCTCGGAACAGCCCGGATAAAAAAAATTCATGTGGCAGCAGCATAGGTCTTAACAAGGAGTCAATTCAGTTTCCTTACCGAGGCCCGGCAACAATCTAAAATGCAGATGCTATATTTTTCCTTGAAATGCCCGCTGAATTTTCTTACCCCTAGACCTCAACCTGAATAGGTTGTCTTTAAAAGAACTGAAGCTTTGCAGGAGTTATAAATGCCTATTTATGAATTCAAATGTTCCAAATGCGGCAAGGAATTTGACGAACTGATCATGCCCGGCAAGGGAATTGAAGCGGTCTGCCCGGAATGCGGCAGCGACCAATGTGAAAAACTTGTTTCCATGGGAAATGTGCGCCCCAACGGAATACCCAAGGGAAAAGGCGGATATCGTGCCCCTGCCTGCAAAGGGTGTGGCGGTTCCAAATAACCTCTCTTCTTCACGCAGGCTGCCGATGAAGCGCTGTCTGCTGCGTTAATGAAAAAAGCATGAAACCGGGCGTATGTCATATACGTTTCGTTTCATGCTTTTTCTTGTGCCTTGCAGGCACATTCCCGGCAGGCCGGCTAGAGTGTAACTCCATGATCAGCGGAGAATGTCCAGCCCCTGTGATCAGGACAGACCGGATGCTACAAAAACAGATTATAAAAAGACACGTTGTTATCAGAATCTCTACTCTGAATCTTTTTCAGCATTTCTGATACGTTCCATATCCTCCTCAAAGGAGGCAATTTTCCATGGAAAAGATTTACGCGCAGTCATCACTGCAAAATTTTCGACCTCCTGCGCCCACTGACGGTAATCCTCAAGAATCCTTTCACCAAGAGGAGTGAGGCTGCACCCTTTACGCCCTCTGGTTTTAAGGACTAAAGATTCGCCCAGAACATCTTCAGTATTTTTCAGACGGCCCCAGGCCGCCCGATAAGACATACCCAGTGCCTTGGCCGCCTTGTTAAGCGACCCCTGTTTTTCTATCTGCTCCAGAAGTTGTGCTCTTCCAAGACCGAACAGCATTCCTTCTTCTGTTTCCAACCAGAGGTTAAGTCTAACCCGCGGGCAGAATTCTTCTTCATCCGACATCAGCAGTCCTCCAGATACATTTCGTAATCAGCATGTATGTTTTTCATAACATAAATTCACACGACTGAAAACAACCCTTGCATTTATTGAAACCGTAATTAAGTTAAAGCCCCTGCGCAAAATCAGACTTTATTCCGATTTAATCAACAAGTTATCCAATATATGCTGAATTTCAGCAAATAAGGAATCCGGAGTACTTTTCACAGTATGAACATGAGCACCGCGGACATGACAAACGCCCCGTACAGAACAATATGGAATCTGTCATGGCCTCAAATATTAATGATGTTTTTCCACCTTACGATAGGCTTGGTCGACGTATGGGTGGCATCCAAACTTGGAAGAGAAATTCAGGCTTCCATGGGGATGATCAGCCAATCGCTGGTATTCTTCATGGTCATTGCCGTTGCCACGGCCAACGGAGCTGTCGCCGCCATCAGCCAGTCCCTTGGGGCCGGGAAAAATCTGAGGGCCAAACGATACGTAGGATTATGCTGTATACTTGGCGCCATAACCGGTCTTGTAATTTTCACAGCAGGATACCCTTTCCGCAACGGCATACTTTCCATATTAAGGGTCCCCGGAGAGCTGCGCTCAATAATGGAATATTTTATTCAGGTATTCCTGTTTCTCGTGCCCATCTATTACATGCTCATCATAACCAACGCCGTTTTCAGGGCGCAAAAAAAAGTTATGATGCCTCTGTACAGCATGATCATAGTCACAACTCTGAACACTATCGGAGACCTGGGGCTTGGGATGGGGCTGTGGGGTTTTCCGGACATGGGCTACATGGGGCTGGCCTGGGCGACTTTCGGCTCCATAACCGCCGGGGCACTTTTCAACCTGGCAGTACTCTACAGGACGGGATATCTGCGCCGCAGATGCCTGGCCCCGCTTCGCTGGATGAAAAAGGCATTTCCGTATCTGTTCAAAGTGGCCTGGCCCAGCGGGTTGATGCAACTGGTCTGGCATTCCGGGTACATGGTGCTTTACTCCATAACCGCAACCCTGCCGGAGAACAACATCATCGCCCTTGCCGGCATGACCGCAGGGATAAGGATCGAATCCATCCTTTTTCTGCCGGCATTTGCGTTCAACATGACCGCATCTATCATTATCGGCCACTATCTGGGGGACGGTAAACCGGAAGAAGCAAAAAAATTCGGGTTCAGAATTCTCTTTCTGGCCATAGGATTTCTGAGCATAACCGCCCTGTTGCTCTGGCAGGTAATCTATCCGGTTACCTCGATCATAGCTCCGGAACAGGTGGTCCTTGATGAAGCTGTAAACTATCTGTATTATAATATGCTTGCGATTCCCTTCACACTGACCACAATGATCATGGCCGGTGCTCTGAACGGAGCCGGAGCCACGCTCTACAACCTGTTCATCTTCGGCATCACCGTGTGGGGATGCAGGCTGCCGCTGGCCTACATGCTGGGGCACGAGATTATGCATTCCGCAACCGGCATCTGGATGGCCATGCTTATTTCGCAGGGATTGCAGGCAGCTATCATTTTTTACACTTTCGCGTGCCGTAATTGGCAGAAGTTCAGCATGATTAAAAAGAAAAATCATAAAAGGATTGCAAATGCATAACGAATTCAAGCCGATCACACTTGAATGTCAGGATAAATTTGATAAAGCGCTGGCTGTATGCCCGCAACACACCTCGGATTACACATTCTCCAACATCTGGGGCTGGACCGATTACTACGGTCTGGAACTCAAATGCGGAGAAGAAAATCTGATCCACGTCCGCCAGACAAAACCGGAAACAGTCAACTGGGCGCCAATAGGAGACTGGTTCAACGTGGACTGGGCCAAATGCAGTCTCATGAATACTCCGGGCACAAAATTTACCCGCGTGCCGGAGAAACTTGCCCTGCACCTGGAGGGAATCTTCGGAAACAGACTGCAGATTGAAGAAAACCGCGGTCATTTCGATTATGTCTATTCAGTGCAGGAACTGATTGAACTGCGAGGCAACAAATTTCACAAAAAAAAGAACCTGCTCCGCCAGTTCATGAAAAAGTATGACTATGAATACCGCGAAATAACAGCAGACTGCGTCGAAGAAGTCCTTGAAATGCAGCTTGAATGGTACCGCTGGCAGGAGGAAAACAACAGTTCCGACGCACTGGAGGCGGAAAACGAGGCCATCGCAAAAGTGCTCAAGGAGATGGACACAATCAAGAATCTCACCGGCGGCACGCTGCGCATCGGCAATCGCATAATCGCATACACCATTGCGGAACCTCTGGGCGAAGACACCATCGTCATCCATTTCGAGAAGGGTAACACCTACTTCAAGGGCGTATATCAGGCTATCAACCAGATGTTTCTGGAAAATAACGCCAGCGACAAAAAATTTGTCAACCGCGAACAGGACCTTGGTGAAGAAGGACTGCGCAAGGCTAAAATGTCCTACAATCCGATTGACTTCATGAAAAAATACGAAATCACCGTTCTCTGATGTCGGTCTGAAAGCCGCAGATTGAAATTACTGAATTCCGGTCATAACAAGGCGGGGGATTGAATTGCTTTTTACTTCACCGGAAAGAGAAAGATTTGTGGTGGTGGGGCTGGATGGTCTTCCGGCCTCACTGGCCATTAAATGGGCGGACAGACTCCCGAACCTGGCCCGCATTGCAGGAAAATGTGAACCGCTCACGGCCGAAATCCCGGAACTCTCGCCGGTGAACTGGACTTCCTTCTTTACCGCCGAACCTCCGCAGAAACACGGGGTATACGGGTTTACCTCCATCCACCCCGAAAGCTACACCCTTTCCATAAACAATTTCAGTCAGGTGCTCTGCCCGACCGTGTTCGACCTCCTGGGGCGGAAAGGACTGGTCAGCAAGATTGTCAACCTGCCGAACACCTACCCCGCAAAACAACTCCGCGGGATGCTGGTCTCCGGATTCGTATCCGAGACAATGGAAAAAGCGGTTTATCCCCCTTTTCTGCTAGGCCCTCTCCGGGAAGCAGGCTACGTGCTTGAAGCGGATACTTCACGGGGAATAATGGACCCGGATTATCTTTTCGAACAGGTCTCCATGACCCTTGCAGGCAGACTGAAGGCTCTGGAACTCCTCTGGAACGATCTGGCCTGGGACCTGTTCACCATTGTTTTTACCGAGACGGACCGTTTGTTTCACTTCTTTTATCCGGCTTTCGAAGACAGGGATCACCCCCAGTATGGACGCGCAGCAGAATTCATGCACAAGTGGGACAAAGCGCTCGGAACCGTGCTGGACAAATTCGACGCCCTGCCCGGCCCCAAAAAACTCATCGCCTTTGCCGACCACGGTTTCACTTCCCTTGAAACAGAGGTAGACCTGAACGCATTCCTTGTCCGCAACGGATACCTGCGCTACAGCACTCCACCATCCGATCAATGGGATTCCTCTGTCATCAGCTCCGATTCCGCTGCCTTCGCCCTTGATCCCGGAAGAATTTATATTCATACCCCGGATCGTTTTTCGCGGGGAAATATTTCACCGGACAGGATCACCGAACTCTCCTCGCAACTGCGTGACAGACTCATGAAGCTGGAGTTCAACGGAGTCAAGGTTATGGACAAGGTGCTGCTGCGTACAGAAGCTTACGGAACCGATCCTGAAGGAATGCCGCCGGACCTGATCTGCATCGCTAAGCCGGGATTCGACCTCAAGGCCAAATTCGACCGCAGCGAGGTCTTCGGATTTCACGGCCGGACGGGGACCCACACACGCGAAGATGCTTTTTTCTACAGTTCGGACGACGAACAGATTGAATTCATGCACCAGACAGGGCGGATGCTCCTCGATTGGTTCGGAATACCCCTGCCCTGACCTGCCAAACATATCCGTTTCGGTTCCAGCAATAGAGGACCCTGTTTTAACATATCAAATCATGGGCAAGACACGCCCCCCATGAACGCCCTACTTGCATTTGACTTGCCGGAACGGAAAAGGATACCAATGGTTCCTGATTTTCTGAATGTCGGAATCCTGATTGCCCGACTGCCGAGTATTTAAATTTCCGCCTCCAAGGCCGAACCCGAACAAGAATCAACATGATAGATTTTGAAAAAGAACTGAATCCGGCACAATATGAAGCCGCCACCCATCCTCAGGGTCCTGTGCTGGTTATAGCAGGCGCAGGCAGCGGCAAGACGCGCACCATTGTCTACAGACTTGCATGGCTTGCGGAGCAGGGAATTCCGCCGGAATCCATCCTGCTGATGACCTTCACCCGCAAGGCTGCTCTGGAAATGCTCAACAGGACGGAGCAGATTCTGGGCAGACCGCTGCACGGGACAAACGGCGGAACCTTTCACGCGTTCGCATTTTCCGTGCTTCGCCAGAATGCCGCTGAGATAGGATTTCCGAACGGATTTTCGCTGATGGACAGAAGCGACAGCGAAGGCGCGGTAAAGGAAGTTAAGGACGGCCTCGGGTTCGGTAAAAAGGACCGGTCCTATCCAAAGAAATCCACCCTGCTGGATATGATCAGCAAATCACGCAACAAGGAAGTATCAATCGATACGCTGATCAGTTCCGAAGCCTACCATCTGGCCCCTTATGCGCAGGAAATGGAAGAAATCGCCAAGGCATACGCAGTTTACAAAAAGCAGCACGGTCTCATGGACTACGATGATCTGCTCTTCCATCTTGAAACCCTGCTGGAAACAGACAGTTTCCTGCGTAATTCGCTGCGCAGCCGCTACCAGTACATAATGGTGGATGAATATCAGGACACCAACCTTGTTCAGGCGCGTATAGTCAAACTGCTGGCCGGAGAGAAAGGAAATGTCATGGCAGTGGGCGATGATGCCCAGTCCATATATTCCTTCAGGGGTGCGGACGTAAGCAACATACTAAAATTTCCGGAAATATTTGATGGCGTAAAAATAGTCAGACTTGAGCAGAACTACCGCTCCATCCAGCCCATTCTGGACCTGACCAACGCCATACTTGATGGCGCGGAAACAAAATTCGACAAGAAACTGTTCACCGACCGCACCTGGGGCGATAAGCCGAAGCTGATGATCCCCCTAAGCGACTTCAGCCAGTCCGGCCGAGTTCTGGACCGGGTAATCGAACTCCAGAAAAAATACGGCCCAGATGAAGTTGCTGTGTTGTTCAGAGCCGGATACCAGAGTTACGGTCTGGAAGTGGCCCTCAAACGACTTGGTGTTGATTTCAAAAAATACGGCGGTCTTAAGTTCAACGAGGCGGCGCACATCAAGGACGTGCTGGCTTTCATGCGGCTGGTCAGCAACCCGGCGGATATAATCGCCTGGCAGCGCACTCTCGGCCACATCAAGGGTGTCGGTCCGAAGACGGCCATCAAAATTGCCGAAACCGTGATGGCCGCAGACTCCAAAAAAGTTTCGAAATATACGAGTAAATATCCCCTGCTTAAAGAAATACTCTCCGACCTTGACGGGCTGCGCAGGAAAAATTCATCACCCGCCACCTGTCTGGAAGTCATAGTCCCGCTCTACAAGCCTATTCTTGTAGCAGAATACCCGGATGACTACCCGCGCCGCGAAGCCGGAATAGAACAGTTGGGCCAGATTGCTTCCAATTACAATGAGGTGGAAACATTTCTCGCCGACCTGTGCCTTGACCCTGATCAGCACAGCGAAGAGGAAAAAAAGGAAAACGCGCTCACCTTATCCACAATCCACTCCGCAAAGGGACTGGAATGGAAAGCCGTAATAATTCTCGATCTTGTGGAAGACCGTTTCCCTTCCCGCAAATCAATGCAGAAACCTAACGAATACGAGGAAGAACGCCGTCTGCTCTACGTGGCCTGCACCAGAGCAAAGGAAGAACTAATTCTCTCCGCCCCGGCTTCCATAAATCGCAGGAACACTGATTTTTCAGAACCGGCTATACCCAGTCCCTTTATCCGAGAACTGAATTCGCTCCTTTTTGATGTGCTTCAGGAATCGTATTCAGGCGGGATGGTAATGAAAAAAGCTGATCCCGAACCGAATTTCAATGAAGAGAAGGCAAGCAGCACTCCTGAACAGAAAACGGCTGCTCCCGTAAAAATGGGCTTTTGCAAACACAAAATATTTGGTCGCGGAAAGATAATTGAACGCATTGAACCGAATAAACTGCGCATAAATTTTCCCGGCTTCGGCCCCAAGGTCATTGTCGAGGACTACGTCGAGCTGTTGTAATTTTTAGGAAGGATCAAAGAATGACCGGACCAGGCTCCGAACAGGATTTCCTGTCCCTGATAGACAGATATTTTCCTGCCGTTAACGGGCATGTCACCCTCGGACGCGGTGACGACTGCTCAATACTCCACGCCGAAAGTGAACTCTGCATAAGCAAGGATCTTTTTCTGGAGGATGTGCACTTCCGCCGTTCCTACTTCTCGCCGGGTGATATCGGCTACAAAGCGCTTGCGGTAAATATCAGTGATATCGCTGCCATGGGCGGTTCTCCACGCGGTTTTGCCCTTGGACTGATTATTCCCTCCGGACTTGAATACGGATTCTGGGATCAGTTTTTTCAATCAATGGCGGAACTGGCTGCGCAAAACGGACTTGTACTTGCAGGCGGAGATCTTTCCGGCGGCAGCATTCTGGGTATTTCCGTGACCGTATGGGGCGAATACGGAAATGGAAACCGTTTTCTCACTCGAGGAAATGCTTTCCCCGGAGATATCCTGTTCCTTCACGGCCCCGTAGGACTTGCGCGTACCGGGCTTTTGGCTCTGGAAGAAGAAGGTCCTGCCGCAAGTGTAAAATATAAGGACAGTGTAAATGCGCACCTTAGGCCCGAAATGAGAATTCAGGCCGGCCAGCAGCTTGCTGCAGCCTCCTGCGTACGGGGGCTGATGGATGTCTCGGACGGTCTGGCCCGAGACCTGCCCCGTTTTCTGGGCTGCTGCGAAGGTAGTCCCGGCGCAAAGATAGAAATACCGGAGCATACCCTGCATCAGGAAATAATTACTTACGCGCAGGCAAAAAGTATTTCCCCGTCAGAACACGCATTTCTTGGCGGCGAGGACTATGCCCTGCTCGGGGCTGCCGAACCGGAGGGCTTTGCCGAACTTGTAGGCACCATTCCGGGCCTGCAGGCGATCGGAACAGTAACGGAAGACCGCAGTCTGCTTTTGAACGGCAACAATTTTTCCGCTTCAGGGTTTGACCATTTTTCAAAATAGGGATTCAATGCTGAATGGATAGTTGCTTAACATACAGTTAATTTTCATACTGACTGCCCGCTACCTATAACAGTATAAATCAACAAGGGAGACCAATATGGATACCACGTTGAAAATAATCGGCCACATCTACTCCAGCATTAAAACTAGAAGTGAGGCTCCTAAACAGGGAACCGAGGGTGATGTTGAGGCGGTAATCGAAATAAACGAGGAATATGCCGATGCTCTCGACGGCCTTAAGGAAGGATCACGGATAATTCTACTGACATGGCTGCATCAGTCGGACAGGACCTATCTGCGGGTTCATCCGCGCGGAGACGTAAACAGGCCCAAAAGAGGGGTCTTTGCTACACGTTCACCAGACCGTCCCAACCCGATAGGCCTGCATCCGGTAACAGTGACCGGGATAGAAGGGTTGAAAGTTAAGGTGCATCCGCTTGAAGCAATAGACGGTACACCCCTGATAGACATAAAAATAGCCTGAATTGAAAAACAGACAGGCAGGCTTATTGCGGCAGTTCTTAAGGAATAAAAAATACCGCCATCCCACGGGGCCGGCAAGCCGACCCCGCATGGGGTATTCCATTGTATGGAATATCGTGGAGGCAGAAACAGTCGACTACCGGGGACGGTAGGTAATTCTGCCGCGAGTCAGATCATAGGGCGAAAGTTCTACTGTGACCTTATCTCCGGGCATGACTCTAATGCGAAATTTACGCATCTTGCCGGAAATATGTGCCAGAACTTCATGGCCGTTTTCAAGTTCCACACGGAACATTGCATTCGGGAGAGCTTCCTCCACGACACCATTTACAGAAATGCCTTCTTCTTTAGCCAAAACTAATCCTCTTGATTATTAGGTAGAAATCACAGAAAGCCCGCTACGCAAAAGCGACAGCGGGCTTAACTTTTGACCTTTTCCGGAACCCGGAAAACATCGAGACTGTCTTTAGGTACAAATTGGTTCAGGCAAGGACCCGTCGTCCTCACCGCGCCCAAAGGGGCTTTATCCCAAAATGTGACAAATTACCAGCGTCTGGGACGTGGTTCACGGGGACGAGCTTCGTTGACCTTGAGATTACGGCCGCCGAATACGCTGCCATCGAGATTTTCGATAGCCTGTACAGCACCTTCATCTTCCATTTCAACAAAGCCGAATCCGCGGGGGCGGCCAGTTTCACGATCATTGATGAGTTTGACAGAAATTACTTCACCAAACTCTTCAAAAGCAGCCCGTACATCTTCCTCGGAAGAATTCCAGGGAAGATTTCCCACGTAAATGTTCTTCGACATTTCAAAAAACTCCATAAAACGTTAATGCTTAAAACAACCCAGACAGCCGGCTCGAATCACTTAATTCGCCACCACACTTTTACCCTGACCCAGAGGGCAGTCCAGAGCCATGGGCAATTCAACTAAATACCCATAAAGACAATCTATGATATTCGGCTGAAATCCGGTTTCCTATTTAGCCCCTTACCCCAATCGGAATAAAAGAGCAATAGGACCGCACAAAAAAAAGTCTCAATAATTAAAACTTAAATTTGTACGGCCCTATTAAATATCACAAAAAGCTGTTCATTATTTCTTGAGCCAGCTCATCATCTTACGGAGTTCACCACCGACTTTTTCAATCTGGTGTTCACGGTTGATTCTGCGCATTGCACTGAAATGAGCCTTTCCGGACATATTTTCTACGATGAATTCCTTAGCGAATTCACCCTGCTGAATTTCGGAGAGGATCTTTTTCATTTCCTTGCGGCTTTCTGCGTTTATAACACGGGGACCGCGAGTAAGGTCGCCGTATTCGGCAGTATCGGAAATGGAGTAACGCATGTTGGCAAGGCCGCCTTCGTAGATCAGGTCGATGATGAGTTTCATCTCGTGCAGGCATTCGAAGTAAGCCATTTCAGGTTTGTAACCTGCTTCAACCAGAGTTTCGAAACCGGCTTTGATCAGTTCGGAAAGACCGCCGCAGAGAACAGCCTGTTCACCGAAAAGGTCTGTTTCGGTTTCTTCACGGAAGGTGGTTTCCAGTACACCGGAGCGGGTTCCGCCGATACCTTTTGCATAAGCAAGAGCGATATCGAAAGCTTTTCCGGAAGCATTCTGGTAAACTGCTACGATTGCGGGAACGCCTCCGCCCTCGGTGTAAGTGCGGCGAACCATGTGACCGGGTCCCTTGGGAGCAGCCATGATGACGTCAACATCGGGAGTGGGAACAATCTGTTCAAAGTGAATATTGAAACCATGACCGAAGGCAAGGATGTTGCCGGGCTTCAGGTTGGGAGCGATGTCATTTTTGTAGACAGCGGCCTGAACCTGGTCGGGCAGGAGGATCATGATCAGATCGCCCTGTGCGGCAGCTTCTGCAGCGCTGACGGGTTCAAAGCCGTGTTCCTTGGCCAGTTCGTAGTTGGGACCGCCGGGGCGCTGTCCAACAACAACCTTGACACCGGAATCGCGGAGGTTCTGTGCGTGGGCATGGCCCTGGCTGCCGTAACCGATGATCGCTACGGTCTTGTCTTTAAGAAGACCCAGATCGGCGTCATTTTCATAATAAACTTTCATTGCTTTCTCCTGATTTTCTCTTCGGCTCGGACACGAAACACAAATTGGGTTTCCCGGGCAGCCCATATGTAACAGGGCCGTCCGTAGCGTAATCTGTGCCGATTTATTTGAAATTCAATTAACCCTGAATGGCTCTTTTCATTGCTACTGTTCCGGTACGGGCGATTTCCTTTATCCCGAAACGGCTCAGAAGGTTCTGTATGGCTTCGATCTTACCGTGGTCCCCGGTGACTTCAATGGATAACTCATCCACGCTCACATCAACGACCTTGCAGCGAAAGATATCAACTATGCGCAGAATTTCAGCACGCTTGGCATCTTCGGCATTGACTTTGATCAGAGCCATTTCCCTTTCCACGGCCTTGTGTTCAACAAGATCGACCACTTTTATGACGGTAACCAGTTTGCGCAGCTGCTTGACTATCTGCTCCACAATCTGCTGATCACCCACAGTGGTAATGGTCATGTGGGAAACACCTTCTTCAAGCGCCGGGGCAACGTTAAGGGATTCAATATTGAATCCGCGCCCACTGAACAACCCTGCGACTCTGGAAAGAACTCCGGGCTCGTTTTCCACTGTTACGGATAATGTATGTCTCATTACATCCTCCTAAACGAGCAGCATATCGGTTAAAGAAGCACCGGCGGGAACCATTGGATATACGTTCTCTTCCGGATCAACTCGGACATCGACAATAACCGGTTTGTTAAGCGCGAACGCCTCTCTCAGTACCGGTTCGACATCCTTCTCTTCAGTAACCCTGAATCCCGCGGCTCCGTATGCCTCAGCAAGTTTAACAAAATCAGGCTGGGCATCCATACAGGTTTCGCAGTAATTACGGTTGTAAAAGAGCTCCTGCCACTGGCGAACCATCCCCAGATAGCCATTGTTGAGAATGACCACTTTAACGGGCAGATTGTTGCACACGGCCGTCATCATTTCCTGGATATTCATCTGAATGGAACCGTCACCGGCTATGTTAACGACCAGTTTGTCCGGAAAGGCCATCTGTGCGCCGATAGCGGCGGGAAATCCGTATCCCATGGTTCCCAATCCGCCGGACGAAAGAAAGGTCTTTGAGCTCTTGAACTTGTAAAACTGTGCGGCCCACATCTGATTCTGGCCGACTTCTGTAGCTACAATCGCGTCCCCGTTGCTGATTTCATAAACCTTTTCCACAACGTACTGGGGTTTGATGAATTTGCCGCCTTTCTTGTACCGCAGAGGATGCATTTCGTTCCATTCCTGCACCTGCCGGACCCATACAGCGTGGGATTCTTCCCAGTTCACCTTATCCAGATCAGGCTCAATCTGCTTCTTCAACGCGGAAAGCGCGCTTTTACAATCGGCAACCAGCGGCACATGTACTGCTACGTTCTTTTGTATTGAAGTGGGATCGATATCGATATGAACCAGAGTGGCTTTAGGGGCAAACGTGCTGACTTTTCCAGTTACACGGTCATCGAACCTCGCCCCGATAGCCAGGACGAGGTCCGCGTTATTTATGGCCATGTTTGCGGCATAGGTGCCGTGCATCCCGAGCATACCCAACCAGAGCGGGTCTGTACCGGGAAAGGCGCCCAGCCCCATCAGAGTAGCGGTCACCGGAATGTTCAGACTGCTGGCAAGCCAGGTCAACTCATCCTCGGCTCCGGAACTGATAACCCCTCCGCCTGCATAAATCAAGGGTCTTTCAGCCTTCTCGATCAATTTTGCGACTTTCTTGATCTGTCGCAGGTGCGGCTTGAGGTTCGGGTTGTAGCTCCTGAGAGACACATCCTCGGGCCAGACGAATTTATGTTTCGTCTGCATGATATCCTTGGGAAGGTCCACCAGAACCGGACCGGGCCGGCCGGAACGGGCCAGATAAAAGGCCTGCCGGACAGTATAGGCAAGATCCTTGATGTCCTTCACCAGGTAGTTATGTTTTGTACAGGGCCTTGTAATCCCCACTATGTCCACTTCCTGAAAAGCATCGTTTCCGATCAGAGGAGTAGGAACCTGCCCGGTAAAAATAACTACCGGAATCGAATCCATGTACGCTGTGGCTATTCCCGTGACCGTATTTGTTGCTCCGGGTCCGGAAGTGACGAGGCAGACCCCGACTTCGCCAGTTGCGCGGGCATAGCCGTCCGCAGCATGGATAGCACCCTGTTCGTGCCTTACGAGTATGTGCTTGAACGGATAATTGGGCAGTTCGTCGTATATATCAATCACGGCTCCGCCAGGGAATCCGAATACGACGTCAACACCCTCCTTTTTCAGACATTCGAGAAATATCTGAGCTCCGGTGAGCTCCATGGCTACTCTCCCTTCTATTTTTGCTGGTCGATCAAAGCCTGCAGCTTTGTCTTGCCAGCCAGTTTTTTCTTTTTCAGTTCTTTTACTTCCTGAGCTTCAGTTTCGCTCAGATAGTTCTTGGATTCCATCTTGGTAATGAGTTTCTCGTATTCGTTGTGCTGGCTCCATAGGGCGTTGACCTGGCTGTCCTTAGCCGCTAGCTGCTCAATCATCTCAATCTCTCTCTGTTCCATTTGAAACTCCTTTGCAAGGGTTTGCAATTCAGGCGCAGGGTGGAATAATCCCGTCCCAGCGCGGTTCAACATCGGACTCAACCAGTAAAACCTTTTTACGGTTGGTCTGTCCTGATGCAATGGAAATATTACGTGCCTTAAGACCCAGTCGGGAAGCTACAAACCGGGCAAGGGCCTTGTTGGCCTTGTTGTCCACAGCCGGGGCGCTTATCCGGACACGAACGCTGTCCTGATATTCCCCAACAACCTCTTCGCTCTTGGCTCCGGGCTGAACCCATACCGAAACCTTCCACGACTGTTTTCCGCACGGCTTAATATAATCCGGCAGATCTCTACTGACTTCGGTCACTTGGCTTTTTTAAAAAATTTAAGTTTTGACTCCAGAGCCTCAACCTTCTCAAGTTCCGGATCACCTATTTCAAGAGTCTTCAGATGTGATTCAAGCAAAGCCTTCAGTTCTACCTCAAACCTTGTTCTCTGCCTTTTGAGTTCGTTGATGTCTTCATGTATCTGGGCCAGTCTGTTGTGGGCCTGCTGCAGGATACCTTCGGCTCTGGTATGAGCCTCGTTGATTATAACTTCGGCCTCTTTTCTGGCCGTGGCCTTGAGGTCATCCACCATTTTCTGGGTAGTCATAAGCGTATCGCGCAGAGTTTCCTCACGCTGACGGAATTCCGCGATGGTATTGTCGCGCCGCCCGACCTTTTTGAGGAGCTGCTTCTTCTCGTCAGCAATGGTTCCGAGGACCTCTGCGAGCTCTGCCATCAGTTGGTCCACCTCGCCCTTGGAGTATCCGAAAAGACTGCCGGAAAACTTTTTATTGAGCAGGTCGATCTTAGAAAGTGTCATTCCCACCTCCGGGGATCTACATTCCATATGCCAGTCTGGTCAGGTTGCCGACCAAGGCAATATCAAGCACCTGAATGATCAGGAGCACAACGATAGGAGAAAGGTCGAATCCGCCGATGAAAACAAACGGAAGATAACGCCTTACCTTGGCAAAAACAGGCTCGGTAACACTACGCAGGAAACGGACAATCGGGTTGTAGGGATCGGGGTTAACCCAGGTGATCAGGGCGGAAATGATTACCACCCACATGTACAGGTTGAGTACAAGCGAAAGGACCTTCGCCACGGCAAGAATCACGTAATCCATCTGACTAACTCCTTACGGACTGGACAGGAGGGCAACACCTCCAGTCTTGACTTTAAACTGTCACAGCAGGGTCCAAGAATCAACTGTTTTTAGCCCTTTTGCGCAAATTATGGTCGTATTAATAACAAAAAAGAACGGCACAGGCCAAACAAACGCAACAACCCGGAAAACATGTAAATCTACTGCACGGTTCCATTACGAGAAAGGAAATCACGGCTTACCGAAATTCCCTTGTCGTGCGGACAGAAAGTCCGGTTACTTCATACTATAACATCAACCGTTCCAAACGCTGAGCCGTGCTTTCTCAAGCAGATTACACAGAGTCCAGTAGCTGTTGATATGCAGACGGGCATTCAGCGTCGGGCTGCGATAGGCCCAGAATTCCACCCCGGCCTGCTCGGCGCACCTTTCATCCACCCAGGTATCACCTATATATACAACCTCTTCCCGCTTGAGGGACCATTTGTCCAGAATATAATGTACTCCGGCAGGATGAGGCTTGGTAACCGGAAGAGTGGTGGAAGTCACTGCCAGTGAAAAGAAATCATCTATACCGAACATTTCAAGGATTGCAGGCAGGGTATCGGTTCTGTTCGTATTAATCCCCATGATCACGTTCTGCATACGCAGCCATTCGAGCAAACGAATCAATCCGTCCTCAATCTTGACGTATTTCATCCCTTCCTGAAGTTCGGGCAGAGAACATAGTTCCAGAGCCTCTTCATGATCATCATCAGGAAGTATATGTTTCAGAGATTCAAGGTGGGTATGGGCGTGTACGAACTTTTCTTCATCGGCAGTCATGGGATCAAGGCCGAACTTTTTCTTAAACCAGTTGTAGTACCACTTGTTTGACTCAAATGAATTTATCAGAACCCCGTCGCAATCGAAAATAACTCCCTTGATCTTTTTCACTACATCGGGAGGGGTAACGTCACTTATGTAAATTGACTCCATTATACAGATGTCTCCGGATTTTCTATTCCGCCGCAAGTGCGACTGTAAATTTGCGCTCAAGCCATAGTTTGCCTTCCGGCAGCGAGGAAAGGCCGAGCAGCTTCCATGTTTCTTCACACAGGACTGTAGCCTTGCCCGGCAGAAGTCCTTCCTTTTCATAAAATTCGAACTCGCGATCACGCCAGAAAGAGACTGCGTCCGCATCCGAAGTTACAAGAACCGTGTTTTCAGGCAGCAGCATGGCGAATCCTTCCAGAACCTTCTGCCAGGGAAGCTGCACATCTCCGCCCCCCAGTCCGGGCAGGTTTGCTACAAGCCCCCCCAGAGCCATGGCCTTGCGGTCGTCATCATCTTCTATATCAAGCCCCAGGGTATCGCCGAAGCCGGACCATTTCTGATTCAGACTGTCCTGCAGCCCCTTGAGCTCAAGATGCTTTTCCTCGTACGCGTAGACCAGCGCCAACACGATCTGATTCTGTGCTCTTGCGGATTCCGTATCCACTTTATCGGCCGGCTTCTGATCAAGACCGGCAAGAAGAGCTCTCTGTATGGCTGAAGTTCTTTCTCCGAACTGATCACTGTCATTCGATCCGGTATTGCAGATTGTCTTGAACATACTGCCCAGACTTTCACCGTAACTGACAAAATCATCCACCATACGGCGGCACACAGACGGTTCAACAGGTAAATCTTCCGGACGGAACACGGGGATATCCCCCTTCTGTTCGCGATCTATTCCGGGATCGAAAAGAGCAGCCCCTTCCACTTTCGCAGAGACTAATTCTTCATGCAATTGCGGAAAATATACCAGCATGACACAACTCCATTATGTATTTAACAGGTGAGCAGCATATCATGATCAGATAAAACAGCCCGGCAGTCCGGCTCTGTCCTTGATTCATTCATTGCCGGACGAAAACCTCTCGCAGACACCTTCGCAGTCATCAAGTTCAAAAAGACAGATTTCATCCTGCAACGCTGCACAGAAAGGAAATCCCTCCTCTTCCCGAGGGATCATTCTGCGACACACCACAGTTGATTTCAAGTGTTCTTCGATCCTTTGCTCCCAGAGTTCAGCGAAAGCCAGTTCATCCAGCCGGAATGCTTCGGCCTGACGCAGAAGGCGGTCATATTCCCCTTCCAGATCCATAATGACCCTGCAGCGCCAGTCCCTGTTGTAGCCGGGATTCAGCATTTCCTCGTAGGCACACTTTCCTTTGAGGTAATAGCGGCAATTGCGCCCGGGCATTTTAGTAACTTTCGCCAAAATGAATCCTCCGGACACCCCGGCTGAAGCATATCTGTGTCCATGTTGCGGTTCAGCGCAAGAACTATGCACGCATTGCCGGTTTGTAAAGCCTAAAAATGTATATTTTACATGCCGTTCCGTGAAAGGAAGACATTCTTGACCTTACTGCCCCGCCCGTGTAAAAGTGCGTAACCGTCTAGCATTGGAGGAAGAAGATGTTCGGTTTAGGAATAACGGAAATACTTTTAATTGTGGTCATCATCATATTGATTTTCGGGGCAAAAAAACTTCCCGAAATCGGAAGTGGACTGGGCCGCGCCATCCAGAATTTCAAGAAAGCAAGCAGTGAGTCCGAAGAAATTGACGTGACACCGTCAAAAGACAAGGACAAGGATGCTTAATCGGTTCGAGGGGACCTGTAGAACAGCTTAGGCTGTATGCCGAACCCCGGTCTGTTTAATCAGGCCGGGGATTTTATTTTTTTGCGGTCTCGGCAAACATGCCCAGCCCCAGCCTCAGGTAACTGGCCCCCGAAAAAAGAGTAAACGCTGCGACACACCACACCAGCAAGGCTTTGAAAACACCCGGATCAACATCAAAAGCCAGATCGCACAGAACACAGAAGACCAGCAGGATCTGAAGAGCGGTTGTTATCTTACTGCTCCACAGAGGGTCAATTCTTTTTTCCACAGCAAGACCGCGAATCCGGAGCAAAACAAGACCTCCGACAATGACTGTATCCCTCAGAACAGCCAGAACCGCTAGCCATAACGGAACAAGGCCGTAAGCGGTAAGACAGAGGAACGAAGCCACAAGCAGAAACTTATCTGCCAACGGATCGAGCACAGCCCCGAATTCCGACCTCTGATCAAGCAGTCTGGCAAGAAAACCGTCAAAACCGTCGGAAATTCCGGCCAGCACGAAAAACCACCAGGCTGCAACAAAATCACGCCCGAGAAAAGCTCCTACAAACAGCGGTGTAAACAATATCCGCAGGAATGTAATGATATTGGGTATGGTCAGAATATTCTGCCGCGACACGGCAACGCCCTTCTACTTATCCCCTTCAAGACCCTTCAGGCTGAAACTCAAACCGCGGGGAGGAAGGTAATCATTGAGATAACTTTTCAGCACCCACTGATCAGAAACATCAAGCGACCAGCTTGCGGACACTGCGGTGGGCTTCATTTCCACATCCTGCAGCAGCACTTCCTGCACTGCGGAATCCCATGATTTGAGTTTACGATCAAACTCACGGACACCTTCAGGATTAAACCATCCGCTTACAACAAGCACGGCCTTGGGGGTGCTCAATATTTCGGAACTGTTGGCTCCATAATATTTTTCCCAGAGCTGGCGCCATACGGATTCCATATCCGGCCCGGAACCGGCCCAGTTGGTCCCTCCGGCTTGAAGTTCACCTCTCCACCTGCTTTTGCTCACGCGGGTGACTTTAAAATCGGCTGCAGAAGTTCCGTTGACAGCACCGGCAGTAGCATTGCGGACCGCGTAAATAGCCATGAGCTTTGCCAGATCATCATTCTGCTCCGCCTGCTGCTCGGCGCTGAGCGCGAATTTTCCGTTGGAAATATTGAGCACGGCATCCACCGGCTTCGGATCGGCGGCAAGAAGGCCCATCCTGAGCAGCGTCTCCCGCAGAACCTTGCGGTTGACATTAACATCGACGCTCACAGACACACCGGCTTCTTCCTGCTTTACATTCAGATCCTTGTATCCGGTTATGAAATCTTCATAATGTTTCCCGAACAACCATTTCAGGGCTTCACTTCTTTCCTTGGGAAGTTCACCGGTCATACGGCCAGATTCGGACAAAATAGCCTGCGCGAATGCCTGTGACATAGCCTCTTCCCGCAGAACACGGACTGGAACATCCTTTTCCGGGTCGGCCTGTTTCAAAATCTGCACTTTTACCGCCTGAGCGGGTATGGCGCATCCCAGAATCAACACAGCCAGGACGACTGCGTACATTTTTTTTATATCAATTGACAAACTCAATTTGACAGCTCCGATATTTTCTTACTGCCGGTCAGGAACGGTTCCGCTGTCCTGCAGTGATTCTTCTACAATTCCGGCTTCATTTACAGGAGCACCGGATTCATCTTTCGCCACAGTCTCCGCCGGCACCGCCGTGTCCCGGTCCATCAGTATGACAACGGCGCAATTCTCGCCAACAGACTTGCGCTTTAAAACAGCCCGGATGCCTGCTCCGTCTTCAAGGGACACAATAAAGTCGGACCTCCCGGACCCCTGCGTGTTCACCGGTTTTACCGTAAGCGGAAAACTTCCGACTCTGGATTTAAAATTTTCGGAATTCCCGTCAACCATGTATGCCACCAGTCCGTGTTTCATCACGGAATCACGGCTGACCGCAAAAGCGCCGTACACGCCTACGCCATGTCCATCATACACTATCGGGAGCAGAACCGGATTCAGATTGAATCCCCTGGCATCAATCACAATTCCACTGTGAACTTCGGCCTCGCGACCATCAACTCCGCCATCCTCTTTCTGCCCGGACTCGACAACCACTTCAGAACGCTTATTACCTGCTATGGTAGGAGCAATGCCTGAGAGAAAAGGAATGGTCGGGGGAATAATGATCGAAGAAAGTCCGTCCCACAGATTGACGAAAGCTGTAACTTCAACCGAACCGTCATCGGAAACAGTAGTTTTCAACAATGAATTCTGTATGAACCCGCGCAATGTGTTCATGGTCTTCAAATCATCTTTCAGGATATCGGAAACAGTTCTGCCCCCGTCCAAAGTGATATTCAGCACGGTTTTCAGCAACATGCGGCGCGCTTCAACCCCGCCCTGTCGCAAGGCAAGCGCACGGGTGCGCTGGGGATCGACAGTGTCCTGCATGGGGCACACTACAGAAGTAGCGGAAACAAGGCCGTTTCCCCAGTTTACGCTGCCTGCGACCTTTCCGGACACAAAACCGCCGAAACCGGTTCCGTTATCAACAGAGGAAGCCTGCGCGAAAGAGGCAAACGAAAATGCCAGCAGCATGAATAACGTAAAAACGAAATATTTTTTTATTTGCATCACATACCCGTTTGATAAACTTTTCTGGACAGTTCTATCCTGCCCGGCTGCAATCCGCAAGCCACCGCCTTACAAAATCAACTGCCGCCCGGTGTTCATCGGGAGCGAACCAGTTGATATCCTTTTCCCGTTTGAACCAGGTTAACTGCCTTTTGGCGTAAGCCCTAGTGTTTCCGGCCCATGCACGGACGGTTTCCTCCATATCCGCACCGCCCCGGATAAAGCTGAGCAGCTCACTGCAGCCGATTCCGCTCCAGCCGGGCGCTCTCTCATCCGGGCATTTTTCCCAGGCGCTGCGAGCCTCGTCCACGGCTCCGGCCTCCAGCATCTTTTCTATGCGCAGACCAAGCAGCGGAGTAAGCTCGGCAAGTTCAATGCCTATACCTATCTTCAAAAATTCATAGGGAGAGGGGGGGACCTCCCGATTGTGCCACCACGTAAAAGTCTTTCCGGTGGCCTCGTAGACCTCCAGAGCGCGGGCATTCCGCTGGCGGTTGTTCGGATGGGTCCGCTTGCAGTACTCGGGGTCGACCTTTTCAAGCTCGGCATAAAGCGCCGGTCCGCCTTCCAGTTCAGCCCTTCCGCGTATGCGTTCCCTTATTTCGGCCGGAATATCCGGGATGGGAGCAAGGCCGGAAGTCAGACTCTGCAGATACATTCCAGTACCGCCCACCAGCACCGGGAGTTCATCCCCGGCAGCCGCATCAATGCGCTCTTCCGCCATACGGACGAATGCGGCAGCGGTTATTGCTTCGGAAGTAGGCAGAAAGCCGTACAGTTCATGAGGACATACGGCCTGTTCCTCAGGGCTCGGCTGAGCCGTGATTATAGGAAAATCCTCATAGACCTGCCGGGAATCAAAATTAATTACCCTGACCCCGAAAACTTCTGCCAAGCCCAGAGCGGCGGCAGTCTTTCCGGCGCCTGTCGGACCGAGAATGCAGATGACGGGACGTTTAGACATTCCTCTTTTCCGGAGGCGCAAGTCTTTCGACCACTTCGTCATAAATCTGTCTGGGCACCAGTCCGCTGATATCTCCGCCGTTGACAGCCACATCCTTTATGATGGTTGAACTGAGATACATCCACTTGTAGTCGGTCATAAGAAATACGGTCTGTATATCATTATCGAGTCGACGGTTCATGAGAGCCATCTGGAATTCATATTCAAAATCGGACACAGCCCGAAGACCGCGCATGATCACATTTGCGGGGCTCTGCTCCACATAGTGAACCAGAAGTCCGTCAAAGGACTCGACCTCGACCTGCGGATGGTGTGCAAAAATTCTTTTTGCCATGTCCACCCTTTCTTCCAGAGTGAACTTGCAGCGCTTGGAGGTGCTGCCGGCCACTGCCACAATAACTTTATGAAACGTCTTTATCCCGCGCATTACCAGCGAGAAATGTCCGCGGGTAAATGGATCGAAAGTGCCGGGAAAAACAGCTGTTACCGGTTTTACTTCTGCCATAGCAATATCCTTGTCTGACCGTAAAGTTTATTTACCAGCAGGTCGAGGCTCTGCGCATGCTCCGATTGCGGCAGCCCGGCCCTGTCCTCCACTTCCGCCAGCACAAAACCGTCTTCGGCCAGCCAGCCCTTATCCAAAACCGCGTCCAGGGCTCCGGGAAGCAGGTTGTACCCGTAGGGAGGATCGATAAAAATGAGGTCATAAGGTTTGTCGGGAGACTTTGACAGGACCTTGAAAAGATCCGCCTTGGCCACCCTGTATTCCGAGGGAGATACTCCCAGATCTTTAAGGTTGCCGCTGATGAGAGAGGCGGCCCGCCCGTTCTTTTCCACAAAATATGCAAACGCGGCTCCACGGCTCAGGGCTTCTATTGCAAGAGCCCCGCTCCCGGCAAACATATCCGCCACGCGCAGTCCGTCCCAGCATATTCCACGGGACTCCAGCATGGAGAAAACCGCCTGCCGCACCTTGGAGGTGGCCGGGCGATATCCGGGACCTTCCGCAGTCCTGATCACCCTGCCGCCATATTTTCCGCTGATAAGTCTCATAATTCTATAATTCCGAAATCAGTTCAACCACCTGTCTGTTAATATCAAGCAGCTTGTCGCGCAATTCGGTCTGGCTGATGAAAGGCTGTGACCGAACCTTGCCCAACCGGGAACGGAATTCGGTAAAAAGTTTTTCGGAATCCTTGAGAAGGAATTCCCAGTCAACCTGCGGGGCAGCAACCTTTTCCTTCACAACAGGCTGCATTTCGCCGCCGGGCACAAGGATCAGTTCTTCACGATAATCGGCAATATGGACCTTGTACCCCAGTTCCTGCTTGATCAGGGCCGAAAGGACCTTCTGGCCCTTGGCCTCGCCGTGGGTCAATATGACTTTCATACCCGGACTGTCAAAGTTTTTAAGCCAATCGATCATTTCGCTCTGCCCGGCATGTCCGGAAAAACCGTTGATAGTGAAGATACGGGCCTCCACTTTGAGCTTTTCGCCGAAAATGGTGATGTTGTCCGCACCGTTCACCAGCCTGCGGCCGGGAGTTCCCACTCCCTGATAACCGACAAAGACAACCGCGGATTCCTTTTTCCAGATATTATGCCGCAGGTGATGCTTTATGCGTCCCGCGTTGGCCATGCCGCTGGCCGAAATGATTATAGCCGGACCATCGGTATTGTTGATTGCCTGTGAAGACTGGGTGTCCAAAGTGAATTTCAGATTGGGCAGAGACAGCGGGTCTTCCCCGTTGTGCAGCATCTCCGCAGTATCCATATCAAAAAATTCGGGATGGCTCCGAAACACCTCCGTAGCCTTGATGGCCAGCGGACTGTCCAGATAGACAGGCATGTCAGCGGGCAGCCTTCCGTCCTTGGAAAGCAGGTGCAGGGTGTAAAGGAGCTGCTGGGAACGTTCCACGGCAAAGGCGGGAATTACTACCTTGCCGCCCTGTGTGTAGCTCCAGTTTATGGCCTCGGCCAGTTCGTTCAGGCTGTTGGATGAATCCTTGTGGTTGCGGTCGCCGTAAGTGGATTCCATGAGCAGGTAATCAGCCTTTTCAATGATGCTGGGATTTCGCACCAGCAACTGGTCCTTATGTCCCAGATCGCCGGAAAAGACGACCTTGGTGGTCTCCCCGGCCTCCTTCACCCAAAGTTCGATAAAAGCAGAGCCCAGAATATGACCGGCGTCCCTGAAGTTGACGGTGATTCCCTCAGCAGGTTCAAAAGTCGCGCCGTAATGTACAGTGCGCATCAGCGGAGTCGTATTTATCGCATCTTCCTGCTCGTAGATGGGTTTGATCGGAACCAATCCCTTGCGCAGCCTTTTGCGGTTGGCCCATTCGGTTTCCATTTCCTGGATATAAGCACTGTCCAGCAGCATGATTTCCAGCAGATCGCGGGTAGGCTGGGTCATGTAGATAGGGCCTTTGAAACCGGCCCTGACGGCCGCGGGCAGAAGACCGGAATGATCAATATGGGCGTGGGTTATCAGAATAAAATCCAACTCCCCCGGCCTGTAGTCACTTATCCCGCGGTTACGCTTTTCAATCTCGGCGTTTCCCTGATGCAGCCCGCAATCAACTGCGAACCGGACGTTTTCAGTTTCAAGGATATAACAGGAACCGGTAACGGTCTTGGCCGCCCCCATAAATGTGATTTTCATTCATCCTCCGATGATATGGCTGAGACCCGACCCCCGAATACGAAACGGGGCTTTTCAGGCTATCATTATCATTAATTTTTTGATAGTTCGAATGCACTGTTACATGCACCAATTATGGAATTCAGGCAACACCGTAGTCCGTTACCGGAGACAGAATAATCAGAGAGGCACAGATGCAGAAATCAAGACAGTATGTCATCGACGACCTGTCCATGAAAGAATCGTGGAGACTGTTCAAAATAATGGCGGAAATCGTTGACGGCTTCGACACCCTCAATGATGTGGGACCGGCCGTATCGATCTTCGGCTCGGCAAGAGTCGCGGAAGGAAGCCCGCTCTACCAGCAGACCGAGCAGCTCGCAGGACTGCTTTCACAGGCCGGATATTCGGTCATAACCGGCGGAGGTCCGGGGCTGATGGAGGCAGGCAACAAGGGAGCCTTCGAATCCGGCGGCGAATCCATAGGCCTGCACATTCATCTGCCCTTCGAACAGCATTCCAACCCCTACCTGAACATCAAAAGCGACTATAACTACTTCTTCATCCGCAAACTCATGTTCGTAAAATACGCGCTGGCCTACATTGCCATGCCCGGAGGCTACGGCACTCTGGATGAACTGAGTGAAGCGCTTGTACTCATACAGACCAAACGCATTAAGCCCTTTCCCATAATCCTCATGGGCACGGAATTCTGGTCCGGGCTTGTGGACTGGATAAAAAACCGCATGGTTATGGACGGGTTCTGCAAGGAAGAAGATCTCAACCTGTTTCTGCTCACCGACTCGCCGGAAGAAGCTGTTGCGCACATTAAAAAACATGTGATCATCTAGCCCGGGCATCAAAATTATCGGTTTTAATAAAGGAAAGTGATTAAAATGGTTAAAGACCAGAAAAAAGCCTACATGTTCGGCCTCGGGGCTGTCCTGATCTGGTCTACAGTGGCATCCGCATTCAAGATTGCCCTTTCGCACATGGAACCGCTGCACCTGCTGTTCTATGCTGCCGCATTTTCGGCCTGTTCACTTCTGGCAATTCTTAAAATACAGAAAAAAACAGGCGAAATATGCAAAATGACCCGCAAAGAGATGTCCGGCTGCATGCTGGCCGGACTTCTCAACCCCTTTCTTTATTATGTAGTACTGTTCAAGGCCTATGCCCTGCTTCCGGCGCAGGAGGCCCAACCGCTGAACTACACATGGGCCATAACGCTCTCGCTGCTCTCAATTCCTTTTCTGGGCCAGAAAATTACCGCGCGGGAATTGGCGGCCATTTTCATCAGCTATCTCGGTGTGGTGGTCATATCCACCCACGGCAACCTGCTCGATGTTCAGTTCAGCAATGGATACGGGGTGTTGCTGGCCCTGTTCAGCACCATAATCTGGGCTGCGTACTGGATATACAACACCAAAAGCGGGACTGATCCGCTGGTGGGGCTTTTCCTGAATTTCTGCTTCGGGCTTATTCCCATCACAATCGCCATGCTTGTTTTTTCCGGGCTGCCTCCATTCAACTTTCCGGCTGTTATTTCCGCAGCATATGTCGGCCTGTTCGAAATGGGCATAACCTTCGCCTTATGGCTGAATGCCATGAAACTCACCGAAAACACGGCCAGAATAAGCAACCTGATTTTCCTGTCCCCGTTCATGTCACTGATCCTGATTCACTTTATTGTGGGAGAAGAAATACTGACCTCAACTCTTGTGGGCCTGATCTTCATTGTGGCAGGAAACATTATCCAGCAGTTGGGCCGGAAAAAGGGCTGAATAAATCCGGACAGCCATTAAAATAAATGAATACTCCGGGGCGGGATGGAAGCACGCAGATTTGTTCCCGGCTCAAGGCTTCCATCGGCCAACTGCTTGCGGGGGACAAGAGCGTTGATTTCGAGCCCTTCGTAATCAAGGGTTACACGGGCATAAAAACCGCCGGGCGTTACATTTTTTACAGTTGCTCCGAACTCATTCTGCTGTCCTGAATCAGATAGCTCGCCACCCATCAGAACTTCCTCGGGACGAAATGCCAGCGTGCAGGCAGTGCCGTCCAACGAGTCGCCGCAATGCAGCAGCATGCTGCCGAACCGTATGCATCCGTCTTCAAGGGAACAGGCGTAAATATTGGTCATACCCACAAAATCAGCCACGAATTTTGACCCCGGACTGTTGAAAATATCCCGAATGGCGCCTTTGCGAATAATTTTACCGTCTTTAATGATTGCGCCATTTCCGGCCAGATAAAGCGCCTCGTCAAAATCGTGGGTAACCATGACAAAGGTTATCCCCGTTTCCCGGTGGATGGATTTGAGCAGGTCCTGCACCTCCTGCCGGAAAGCGGGGTCCAGCGCGGAAAGAGGTTCATCCAGCAGAAGAACCGAAGGGTCCACCAGCAGGGCTCTGGCAATGGCTGTCCGCTGGCGCTCCCCACCGGAGAGGTGCCTCGGAGTGCGTTCCAGCAGATGACCGATATTGAGCATTTCAGCCAGTTTTCCGGCTCTGGCTTCCGCATCCGAAGAGCTTATCCCTTTGTAGCGGGCCCCGAATATGATGTTGCTCCTGACACTCAGATGAGGAAAAAGTGCATAGTCCTGATAAACGATGGACAACCCGCGCTTTTCCGGCGGCAGAGCCGTAATATCGCGACCGGCAATACTGATTGAACCGGATTCCACCGGCACGAGTCCGGCTATTGTTTCCAGCAGGACGGACTTGCCGGAGCCGGTAGGTCCGAGCAATGTGAAAAAATCACCTTCAGGCACATGAAGATTTATATCGTCCAGCGCGAACGAAGGCAGCCGCACGTTGAGATGCTCAATGGAAATCACAGTTCGTCCCTCCTCAGTCCCCGTGAGAGAACACGCAAAGCGGCAAAAAGAAGCAGCGCGAGAAAAATAAGCCAGATCGCCACCGGTCGGGAATAAGCAAGGCCGTAGGCGGTGAAACGCTCGTACATGAGCACCGGTGCCACCATCGGGTGATAGGCGACGATTACCACGGCTCCGAATTCACTGAGTGCGCGGGCCATGCACATGATCATGCCGGTAAGCAGCGAGCGCCAGGCCAGCGGAAGTGTAACCCGGACAAATGTCTGGCTCCTGCCCGCCCCCAGAGTTCTCGCCGCTTTTTCAAGCCGTTCCGGGACACTCGCAAATCCGTCACGAGCCGCGTTTATATAAAACGGCAACCCCACGAACAGCAACACCGCGACAATCCCGGTGGAAGTACCCATTATACGTATTCCGGCATCAAGCAGCATCTGCCCTATCCAGTGATTACGCCCGGCAATGGAAAGCAGCGCGATACCTATGACCGGATGCGGAATCATTATCGGCATATCAATGATGGATTCGATCAGCCCCTTGCCCCGAAATTCCTTGCGGGCCAGCAGAAAGGCGAAAGGAGTTCCTATGGCAAAGGCGATGATAGCTGCAAGACCGGAACAGAACATGCTGCGGATGATGGAAGCCCGTACATCATTATCCAGAAATGTTTCCTTCAGCTCGGCCAGACTTGAACCCATAATCAACTGGCTTAAGGGCAAAAGGATGAATCCCAGCACGAGTACGGTAGAAACAATACGGCTGACGGAAAAATCGTGATTTTTTTTCATGAAACAAGAGAGGAACGCCGGACAGTATAATTGCCCGACGTTCCGTTTTATCAGGAAGGATTATTTTTGTACTTTTACCAGATGACGCAACTGAAGCGGCATTTCCCTGACCATTGCTTCATCAGGAACAATGGCCGGTTCAAAGGGAGGCTGTCCCATTTCCTTAAGGATCTTAAGTCCACCCTGAGGTGAAAGCATGTAGGCGAGGAATGCGGTGGCGGCATCCTTATTGGGTGCATCCTTGAGCTCGGTAATTCCGTAGGTGATGGATTTACCGATTCGATCAATGGTGGTACCGGGCTTTTTGCCGCTTACGGTGACTTTGGCCTGCTTGTAGAAATCGTTGTACTTATAATCAGACAGGTTGATGTGTTTGTCGAGGGTTACGTACTTGAGGCCGTGCTGTACCGCAACGGAAAGGTATTCCCAGGCATAGTCCATATTACCGGTCTTGAGCAGGGAAATAAGCTCAACGGATTTGGGGCGTACCCACTCGTCTTTGCGCTTGGCAATAAGTTTATCGAACAGACCGGGTTTATTGTAGAATTTTTCAGCCAGCTGCATAACCATAACGCTGCGGTAACCGCAGGGGTCAAGGTTGGGATCGGAATGCCCCCAGACAACACCGGGCTTCAACAGGATATCATACCAGTTGTTAGCATTGATTTCCGAAGCAAACTTGCTCTTGCCTGTGTAGCAGAGCACAAGCTGGTTGGTGGCGAAACGGATATTGAAATTGGCAAATTTCGGGATAAGGTTCTTGTCGATGACAACATAGTCGGCGGAAGCCATGATGTCCGCAGGTTTACCGACTTCGGAAATCATGCGGGCCATCTTGGTGGACCCTCCAGACTCGCGCTTGATGTCTACGCCGGGGTGCATGGCCTCAAATTCCTTTTCCATCTTCGCAAAGGGGACGGAAAGACTGCCTGCATGGAATATTATCACATCACCGCTGAGTTTATCTGCGGCTGAAACCGGAGCCACGAACAGAACGGAAAGCGCTGCAAGCACAGCGCAGAAAATCAGAATACGCATCACTCTCTCCAATTGGTTTTAATCAGTTTAATAAAACATATTTATAATACCCGTATATTCTATAGGGGTTTTATGTCAACGTAGAATTATTTACTTACATATTAACACCATATTGACACCAAACAACTTCTGCTGAACATTTGAAAATCTGAAACCAGAATAAAATTCGGCAGAGATCCCCTCGGCTGGAAGCATCAATCAAGCGCATGTAACCTATAAAAAATAAACAAAAAAGCCGGAATCAACTCGTACTTATCCGTACAGAGATTCCGGCCGACTGTCTGGCGAGGCTGGCTGATTTTTATCCTAAAACACGTTCATGTTAAGCGCCAGCTGCTACTGGGTTACTTGTTCCCCGCCTTTGGCTGCTGCCACTATTTTCTCATTGGCCTCGCATAATTTTACCCGGTTGTAGAACAGATCTTCCGGTCCGGCCTTGCTGAACAGTTCTCCCAGCAGGACATTCAGGAACAGGCTTTTGTTTATGCCCAGCTTATGGCAGGCTTCCTCAATACGATCATTAAGTTCCGGATTCAAATACACGTCTGAAAGCCTTTTCTGCATAGGCTCCTCCTAATAGAATTCGATAAGTGTTTTACGTAATTTCTCATTACGTTCTTGTTCAGTTCTTTTATTTACGACTTGAGAATAGTATTTTTCATAATCCATGTACAGGGGGAACTTGCAAATTAACCTGAATGTTGCGTTTTTTTCATACAGCCCGAACCATGCTTGTACAACTTGTGCAGTGTGCAAAACAGTTATTTGCACATATGTGCAAAATGTTTGTGCAGGTATATTTTTCACGGCTCAAGCCATTTCAAATAAGCCGTTGTTTTTTAATGACTTTTAATTTTGGCACACTTGCTGCTTAATGAAAAACAACACAGGTTGAAGAAGATGTTCCCCTGCATCTCCCTCTAACCACAGCAGAATAACATACAGTCATCATTCCTCATCACACTCCTAAAATACAAAAGGACCGGGAAGCCTCCAGCCCGGTCCTTTTGTATTTTGCAGCTTAAATTCTCAAAAAACCAGTTCATCTAGATTTCATGGTTAACCATCATTGACCCCGCCAATACGCGGATAGATTTCAAATTGACAAGTGCGTAAAGCCCCAGAAATGCTCCGGCAGTCAGTTCGCGGTTTACGCCCGTATTCCATGCTAACACCAGAGCGATGGCAAAAACAGCCTGTATCCCCATTATTCTTGCCTGCATGGGGTTAAGCCAACGCAAGCCCAGTATCTTGCGGCACTGTAAATACCGGGCCGTATTCACCAGTACAAAAGACCAGAAAAAGGCCGCCCCGGCTCCAGCCACGCCCATACTCCGATAAAGAACAAGACATAGCACACCATTTACACAAAGCGCTGTAACAGTATTAAAAGCCTCCAGCCTAGACCTTCCGGCCATGAGCAGAACATACCCCACCGGACCGGTGTAGCAGTTGAATACATTGCCCAGAATAAGATAAACAAGACATCCCCGGCCGGCACCGTAGTCCGAGCCGAAAGCGGCCATGATCAGATCGGAATACATAACCGACAGCACCAGAATCACAAATGAGAACAAGGAAAGGGAGCAGGTGATATCCCTGTACAACTCTCCGATCATCTTCAAATCATTCCGCGAATATGCCGAAGAAATATGCGGGACATATACGCTGTTGAAGGTATAAAGCAGAATGGTAATGCTCATGGCTACCCGCATGCCGGACACAAAAATGGCGGAATCATCAACCGATCCGATGCCGCCCAAAATAAGGGTATTTATCCAGACAAGCGAATTCTGTGCAAAAGCCAGCACAAGGAGAGGCAGACAGTAAGCGGCAATATCCCGCACTTTTAATGAACTGTTCAGGCGAAGTGAAAAACGCAGCCTGTATCTGCTCCGAGTAGAGATAAAGGCGTATACAAAAATGACCCCGAAAAGCACTGTGATGCTGAGAAGAAAATCAAGAACATCTATTCCTATCACAAATGTTGACAGGGCAAGGAGAAGCATTGCCCACGGCTGCACCGTATTTTCAATAACGGTGATGCCTGAAACATCCCCCAGACTCTGGCGAAAATATATGATGAGACAGGTAAGCGCCCAGAAAAAGATAATCGGGGCTGCGCACATGATATACTCAGTTCTGTCCGGGTTCTTGAATACAAGCTCTGAAAAGAATTCCGGGGCAATGTAGACAAGCACCATGAAGGCGACGGAAAAAGCGCCCACAGCCAGCAGTGTAAAAGTCCAGAGAAATGAAAGGTTGGCCGGATCGTCCTTTTTCAGAACGGGCGCAAACTTCATGCAGGCGTTGCCAAGACCCAGTTGCGAAACCAGGGCTCCCAGAAAAGCAAATGTATAGGGGATGAAAAAAAGGCCGGACCCGTAGGCCCCGTATTTGCGGGCAAGAACCCAGGTCAACAGCAGACCGCCGACCCCCCTGCCCATTTTGGTTATGAAGACCCAGAAAATCTTGTACAGGGTCGGCAGATTGTTACTCAAGGCATTCAACCTTTGTAAGCGTATTTACCAGAACCGGCCCGGATATTGTTCCGCACCGGCTGTCTGGCCGTGAATTATCTTTATTTCCTGCGTAAAACACAAATAATCGGGATTCATCCTTCAATTCAGTCAGCCTCTCAATTGCCGGTTACAGACAGCGAGGAAAAATCTATACGATAGCGGCCTGCAGCTGTTTCCACTTCAGCAATATCCGAAGCCTGATCATAGGATTTTATCACACCTGAAGAAGTACACCCTCCCTCGGCACGCGCCACAGAACTGAGTATAAAAACCGGGGCAGAGCTGCTGGAGGTGGCGGTATAAAGCATGCCGATACGCGGAATGCTCTTACCCATGCTCTGGGTGGGCAGAGAATAGCGTCTGAGTGAGGAGGAAAAACCCTTCCCCATAAAATCAAAAGAATAGCCGCTTCCGTAATCAAGGCATATTCCGCTGGCCGATCTGCGCGCCTCGCGTGAAAGGTGGGCATAATATTCAATATCCCTGTTCCCGGACGGCACGACCTTATCCCGAATGAAAACATCGGCACCATCCAGTACAACAAAGGCCCTTTTCCATGATTTAGGACGCACTGCCGGAGGATAGAGCCATGCCAGTTCAATCTCAACAGCCTGCAGACCGTTTCCGCTTACAAACCTGGGCCTGCTGACCCTGCCTCCGGATTTCCTGAAGTCTTCCTGAATGAACCATGTTCCGCCTTCACCTAACTGACCGAACTTGCCGAATGTCAGCAGGTTATGGCTTGAAGAAAGCTTCTTGAGAACATAACCGTCATCCATGACGAGTCCTTTTCTGCCCTGCCATACACAGAAAGAACCTTCATCGGGATGGATGTGCGATCCGGGATAGTTCCCCTTTGAGAGGGCAAGATATCCCTGCGGAGGACCGGCCTTGAACATGACAAGGCTGGCATCCTTTCCCCATGACGATCGCGAAAGCAGTATTCCCAGATTGTCGAACCATCCGAACAGCGGCAGATTGTCCGGCGACTCCGGCTCCACGGAAGGATCATACCAGAGGTAATCCTGCCAGAGAACAGTTCTTCGCCTGCGCTCCCGCTCGACTTTGGAAGCCAGCCACTGCGCATGACCATCCTTGAAAATTGACGCCAGACAACGCAGAAAACATCCCGGACCGTAGTAATCTATAATCAGGGAATCCGCATAATCAACGTTGTACAGGAATCCCGGCAGCGATGCATAAAGCCTGTATCTGGCTGTATTCCTGAAGAACCCGCTTTCCCTTACCTTATCCAGTCCTTGTGCCGGGACCAGCGCCATGTAGTAATTCAGGAGCCAGAGAGTTCCGTAACTCCAATAGCTTACCCCTTCATGACTGGCTCCGTCAGGAGAAAGCAGCCCGAGAACGGCGTCAAAATTACGCTCCGCTTCATCCAGCCATTTCACGGCCCTTTTATCCTCTCCGTAGAGGGCAATGCCGGCAATAGCCATGGACGCCACATTCACATAATTATGGTTCTGGAGCAGCCCCCTGTCCTGAGACCACCAGATTTTTTTATTGTGGGTAAGGTCATAAAAATTTTCTGCATGCTCGGCTATGGCATCCCGCACCAGCAACCGGAGCCCCGGAGAAAGTTTGTCATAAAACCAGTCATAGGCCAGAGACATGGAAAAAAGGACATGAGCCGGCCCCATATCGCTGTTCCCGGCCCAATCAGGATTGGTGCTGAACAGGTGCAGAAGGTCTTCTATGATATGAAAAAAGGAAGGCTCGCCAGTGATGAGGTAATAAAAAGATATGTCCAGAAGGCCATCGGCAGGACGGCGGATGGTGCTGGCATCAAACAGCAGCAGGTTATTGGGAA
The DNA here is from genome assembly GCF_963677005.1 of Maridesulfovibrio sp. Taxonomy (NCBI): domain Bacteria; kingdom Pseudomonadati; phylum Thermodesulfobacteriota; class Desulfovibrionia; order Desulfovibrionales; family Desulfovibrionaceae; genus Maridesulfovibrio; species Maridesulfovibrio sp. The sequence goes on from NZ_OY781616.1 coordinate 1,301,019, forward strand.
CCCGGCTCCCGACCTCGTTTCTACCGCGCTTTCGGACTATTTTCAGAAAATCGGAGTAAGGTTTCTGGTCCTTCAGCGACCGCAGTTCCTCCAGCCGGGTACTGTTGAAATACAGGCGCGGGCGCTTGTTGAAAACCGAATAGTCTGCTGCGGCTCTGCTCTCAACTGAGGCGGATAGAACAAATAGAATTGAGCTGATTATCAGTAGAAATTGTTTAAACCGCATAACGAATCTCCGGATTTAAAAATTACCCTAGTGCAGACCGGAGACACAGGAAATGCCTAAATCCAAAAACATCAGGAGCCCGCACTAAACTCACAGTCGGTTCCGGTTACCGGCAGGCGGGCTATCCTTTCCCGTTGTTCCGCTTAACGGCCTTTATTATTTTGACCAGCGTGCGCTTGACTATCCCCATGGAAGCTTCGAGGCTTGCAATCCGCATCTCCAGTTCCTTTATATATTGCGATTGAGCTTCCTCGGCTATATCGCAGGATGATTCAGGGACTGTAAGTAAGCCCTCATCTATTCGCTCACGAGCAAAAGTTTCTACAACCTCAGCTGTCACAGGCCGGATATCATCGGCAAAGCCATAAATCAACGCACCTTCACAGATCACATTGATGTTGCGCGGAATACCGTAAGAAAAAGAATTGACTGCCCCGACGGCCTCATCTGTTAAAATGCTCTGCGGGTCTGCAGCACCGCCCTGCCGCAGCCGGTAATGAATGTACTCGGTGACTTCCTGATCCCGCAGCCTTGAAAGATGCGCACTGACAACAATCCTCTGCACAATCTGGCTGTAGCGGGCTTTCCGCAGTCTGGATCTGAATCCGGACTGGCCGACCATCAGTATTGAAATAAGATTTTCCTTGCCGGCCTGCAGATTCGAAATCATACGCAACTGCTCCAGGGCATCATCGCTCAGGTTCTGCGCTTCATCCATAATCAACAGAACCTTTTTTTCTCCCTTGGAATAAACATCAAGCAGAAACTGATGCAACGCATCCAGACAGGAGGCAGGAGTGGATTTTTCCGGCAGTTCCACCTCAAGCTCGGTAAGGATCATTTCAACAATATGGTCTCCGCCCACTGCGCTATTGAAAATAACCCCGACAATAGTATCCTCGCTGCGGTCCTGCACCAGCTTGTAGATGAGAGAAGTCTTTCCCGTTCCGGCATCCCCGGTAAGCAGAATGAGGCTGTCACCGTTCATGAGCCCGTATTCAATATGAGTAAGAGCCTGCTGATGCCATTGGCTTAGGTAGAAAAAATCCGGGTCCGGCAGGATATTGAAAGGCTTTTCCGTTAATCCGAAAAATTCTAGATACATAATTTTACCACCTAGGGCGCAACGTTCAGACTTTCAATTTCAGTCTTATTCAATACGACTCCGACAATATTACTGCCATCAAGCAGCCGAAGAGCCTTCTGGACATGCTCGCGGGAAGTTTTTCCGGCCTCGATAACAAACACTATCCCGTCAACGTAACTTGAAAATACCAGAGCATCAGGCGCATGTAAAAGGTCCGGGCAGTCAAAAATAACATACCGGTCAGGATACCTCGCCTTCATTTCAATTATCAGTTCCTGCAGTTTGGGCGACCCCAGTATCTCGGTAGACCCTTTTATGGGCTCACCGGCCGGGAGGTACGATAATTTCTGGATTCCCGGCTTGATCAGCAGTTCATGGACCGGAATATCGTGCAGGAGATGATCACTCAGCCCTCTTTCCGCCTCTATGCCCAGATATTTATGAATACTCGGTTTGCGCATGTCCGTATCCACCAGCAGGGCAAACTGGTCCACTTCACGAGCTATACTTATAGCCAGGTTAATGGAAGTAATGGTTTTGCCTTCACCGGGCATGGCACTCGTGACCATAATCACGTTATGCCCTTTTTTCTTGGTCCTGTGCAGAATCTGGGTACGCAGCAGGTTATATATGTCGGTAAAGGATGCGCTGCTGTGGCTGGTCAGTATTCTGTTTTTAGCCAGATTCAACTCATCAAGAACAAGGTCCTCGGTAAAGTAGCTTTTGGGCATGCTGCAGGATTTGCCATTTTCCTTTGCCGAAGCCGAATCTGCATTCTGAGCTGTGTCCGCAGCGGCTTTCTCCACAACAGGACCGGGGGCTGGCGCACTCTGCCCCGACCCGTTACGCAAATCCTGTTCTCGCTTGTTGCGTTTGGCTTTCTCAACAGCCTTGAGAAGCTTGCTCATGGTTTCTCCGTTCTTCCTGCATTAGAAATTTATAGCCAGTTTTCTGACTAACTTGATCGCAATGATATCAAGAGGCATGTAAAGGAAATGCACTCCCACTACAGCGGCGATTACGACACCGACTATAGACAAAGCCACCACCCGCTTTCGTTTAATCTTTCGCTGAGCCTCTATTTCTGTCTCCCAATAGGGTACTATCGCCAGCACCGGATACTTGACGATCTCCGAAAGTTCGTCCGGCCTGCGTATCGACCTATCCATGAATTCGAGAAAAACACCCACGCCTATCCCGATACCCATGGACAATACGAACCCTACCAGAATAAGAGCCAGTCTGTTCGGGCGAATGGGTTTTTCCGGTACTATAGGCGGATCGATCAACGTAAAACGTTCCGCCAGCTGACTCTGCTCCAGCCCTTTGGCCTCACGTGCGGCAAGAAGGCGTGTATTGATATCCCTGTACTTTGCCTGAGCGTTCTCATAGTCGCGCAAAAGAATCTTGTATTCCTGCTCGACCTGCGGAGTATTCACCACCCTGCGCTGATATCTCCGGTACTGGGCCTGAAGCTCAGCATAAACCCGCTCCGCTTCGTTTATTTCCAATTCGGTAGAGGCTATCTGCGTTTCAATCTGTATATAGCCGGGATTGTCAGGCAGTTCCATTGAAGTTTCGAACATACCGTCCTGCAGTGAAACTTCGCCCAGACGTTCATTGAGAGCGTCAACTTCATGCTTAAGCTGCACAACATCAGGATGTTTATCCGAGTACTTTTTGAGCAGCACCTCAAGCTCTTCTTCCTTCCGTTTCAGCTCCCTTTTCACCATTTCATAGCTTTGTACGGCATCAACTTTTTCTTCAAGGGAATCAATCTGACGCTTCATTGCCAGAACAGACGGATGCTTGTCCGAATACTTTGAAGTCAAAGTGATATATTCGCGGCGCAATTTTTCAAGGTCTTCCTTGGCCGTTGAAAACCGGGACCCATCGTTGGAAACAATCTTCAGATGAGGATCAATGCTTGCTCTCTGGCCCTCAAGATAAACCTTACGGTTCTTGAGAGAAGCAATCTGCTCCTGAGATTTGTCCATCTCCCGCTGGAGACGCTCCATGGAATTCATATTATGAACGAGGAGCTCAGGCAGCTCGTTAACATGGCTTTCCTTGAAATTGGCTATCTGAGATTCAAGCTCCAGAATCTCCGAGCGCAACTCCGCCAACTGCAACTCAAGAAATTCAAATGTAGATTTGGCCTTTTCTTCGCGCTCTTTAAGGTTTTCCTTGAGATATAGGGAGGTAAGAACGTTTGCAACCTGAGCGACCTTCTGCGGCCTGCGACCTTCGTAAGACAGGGTGAAGGCAACCGTGGCACTTGAAGGACGGCCCGAATACTGGTTGGTGACTTCAGCCGTAATAGGTTCAAGCTTAATATCATCGCGCATTTTGGCGATAATTTCCTCGGTTGTGTATTTACCTATCAGGTCAGGATACAGGTCGAATTCCTTGATTATGTTGAGGAGGTTGCCGTGGCTGAGAACAACCTGTGAAATGGATTGAAGCCGTTCTTCAACAAAACCGGTAACCGTAGTCTGAACAAGATCCTGAGGAATATCCTGATCCTCAATCAGAATCGTGGCCGTCGATTTATACACCGGAGCAAGAATAAACGCCAAAATTACAACCAGCATAAAGAGAAAACCGGCGGGCAGAAGAAACTGGTATTTCCTTCTGCGCAGCACATCAAGATAATATGCAATGTCCGAACTCTGTTGCATTTTGCATTGACCCCTTAATTTATCTCGGTCGGATAGGAATAAGTAAATCCCATCCATGTCTTGAATCTTTCGCTGGATGAGCCGGTCAGTTCGTCTCTACCCCAGTTGTAGTTCAAACCGCCGATCCAGGCCCAGTCTTCGGCAAACTGCCAGCGCAGTACATGCTGGGTGAACACTCCCAGCCCCTTGTGTTTCTGACCGCCGTTTGTGCCTTCAGTCTCGTTGAGCCAGACAGTGTTGATTGTTTCGTACTTGAAAAACTCGCTGAATGCGTAGCCGGAATAGATTTCAGCCTGGTCGAGCACTTCGTTTTCACCGTAACGTCCGGGACGGACAATTCGTTCCAAAGCCGGTACAAGCGCAAACTTCAACGTCCTGTATCCGAGCTCCGCGCGGACCTGATAAAGAAAATCCTCACTCTTGCCATGAGTATATTCGCTTGCATAATTGGAAAAAGTCGTACCTGGTCCACCCTTTAATGAAATTTTCCAGGCAGGTGAAAACTGATGGTCTATACCGACTATGGCCTGAAAAGAAACCTGGTCACTGTTAAGATTATCCACTTCGCGGCTGAAATGGGTATAAGTACTCATCTGTCCCAGAAACAGGCTGGTAACTTCGTTAGGCAGTTGATGTCCCCATACGGTGCTGAAGACATTTGTAATGTAATCGGAATCCGATGCGCGCTCGTAATCGGTCTTATCCACGTAGTTTGAAAACCGGATGGAGTCTCGCTCGGTTATCAGCCATGTAACTTCCGGAGTGGCTGTGGTGCTCAGTATGATTGAAGGATCCAGCTGCACCCCTCCGGATTCATACGTATTCTGATCCAGATTATGGAAACGTTTGTGGGAAAGGCTCAAACCGCCTTCAACTGTCGGTGAAAATTTATATTTCCCTGCAAGATCAACATTGTAATCGTAACGGTCGAACTTGCTGTTTTCCAGATAGTCCCGATAAATGAAATTTCCGTTGAACTTAAGGACGGCCTTTTCTCCGTACACATCAAAACTCAAACCCGGAGTTACTTCAGTAACCAGATCGGCAATATCGGTGGCATCGATATTGGAATCATACGTTTCCATGATACTGAGTGACGGGACCGCTTTGATCAAAGTTCCCCCAAGCCCCAGAAACCGTTTGGGCGTGGTAAAAAACATACCGTTTGTCGAAGACTTCCACTGCTTTTCTTCGGCGCTGTCGGAAGGGACAAGAGAAACAGACGGAGCCATATACCGATCATAGCTGTCCACTTTTTGCGTACTGACAAGTCTGGGATCATCTTTACCACCCAGAGTTCCCTCCGATGATGCAAGCATGAGATTATTCCCGGTTCCTTTAGAACCGGAATCTACATGACTAGAAGCTGTGCGGCCTTTTGTACCGCTTCCAGCTGAAACCTGCATTTCCGAAGGAAGACCTTCATCTATGGAAATAGCAGCTTCCCTTTCTGCCCTGCGCAGTTCTCCGCCGGAAGAAACAAGCGAGATACCTAAAGAGCTGTCCGAAGACGGGGTATTCTGTCTTATAACACGCCCCGCACCGGAATCGCTCCCGGCACTGATAACCACATTACTCACCGGTCTTTTAAGTCCGGCAATTTGAACAGAACCTCTGCAGGGACCGTTTGCGGAAAAATCAAGAGGTCTTATCACAGGCATAAAAACTCGCCAGGAAACACCTTCCCCGGCAAGTACAACGCATACCGGCACCAGTAATACGGCGCACAGAAGTATGCCAAAAAACCTGTAATGTGACCTGGACATCCGACTCCCCTGTCAAAGTCAACCCAAAAAGTGCTGCGTCTGCATGTTACATCAGGGTACAACAATTGTATCTCCGGGCTGCAACTGAATGTTCTGCTCCAGATTATCCCCGTCTGCAAACTTATCGTAATCAAATTCAAAGACTTTCTGCTTACCGTCCGGGAACTGACGCACAACGATTATATTCCCGGAGTCAGCAAAGTTACTCAACCCGCCGGCAAGGGACAGGGCCTGCACCACTGTCATTTTCTGCCCCATTACAGCCATTCTCGGACTCTGCACTTTACCCATGATGTAAATCTTGGGATTTTCCACCTTGCGCAGAATGACCGAGACTGCCGCATCCGGCACATACTCCACAATACGCTTTCTGACTTCTTCCCTGAGCTGGGCGACCGTAAGGCCTCCGGCCTTCAAATCACCGACAAGAGGAAATGAAACCCCTCCGTCAGGCCGGACCACGACTTCCCGGGCCAACTCTTCATCGCCCCACACAGAAATTTCTACAACATCCTCAGGACCCAGCTTGTAGCCGCCTTTATCCTCTTTCTGTGCGAAAGCTCCAGTGGACGCTAAAGCAACAACTGTGCACATCAGCAAAAAAAACAAAAATTTCGGCAACTTCACAGCAACACCTCTATCAGCAAATTTTGTTGTCCGGCGGAAATACACCGTTATTTATACTTAAATTTCAAAATATTGACTGAATAAACCCACTACCACGATCCAATACTGCTCACCGGCTACTGGCGCCATGCGAATTTGAAAACCGTCTTGAAAACAATTTCAAAGTCCAGAAAAACCGACCAGCGCTGGAGATACTCGATATCGTATGAAATTCTCCGCACCATATCTTCATGAGACTGGACTTCGCCCCTGCATCCGTTAATCTGAGCCAGCCCTGTTATGCCCGGCTTTGAAATATGTCTGAGCATGTACCCTGAAACAAGAGTACGGTATTCCTCGTTCATTTTAACGGCATGCGGCCGCGGACCGACAATAGACATGCTTCCAAGCACAACATTTAAGAACTGCGGCAGTTCATCAAGACTGTTTCTGCGCAAAAACCGCCCGAACCGGGTAATACGGGGATCGCCCTGCGTAGCCGGGGCAAAGTCGTAGCCGTCTTCAAGCACTTTCATTGTCCTGAACTTGAGAATCCGGAACGGCTCCCCGCCAAGACCGTACCTCCACTGTTTAAAAAACACAGGACCTTTCGAAGACAATTTTATCCCCAACGCTATGATTATCATTACCGGAGAGATTAAGATAAGTATTATTGATCCAAGAACCAGATCTTCGACCCTTTTTATAAACCCGTTCATTCCTACAAACGGAGAAGAGCGCAGAACAATGGCCGCCTGTCCGGCAACATGAGCTACATCACCGCCGATCAATCTCCTGAAGATGGACATGTCTGGAAAAAAATAAATCTGTACGGTTGAGTCCTCCAGTTCGGCCAGCAACTCTTCTATCACGCCCTGTGCCCGCATCGGCAGAGCGATGTACACAAGTTGAATATCATGCTCCCGGACATAACCAGGCAGGGAGCTGAGTTCCCCCAGACACGGCTGCATCCCGTCACAAAAATCCGACAGACCGAAAAAACCCTCAACCCGTACACCTACCCATGGGTTATCTTCAAACCACTCGGCAAGCGAAGACCCCAGCTTTCCTGTCCCTGCGATTACAGCCTTGCGGTTCAGGCTTGACTCAAAAAAGAAGTTGAAAAAGAATTTCCTGATAATCACGCGTTCTACGCAAAGTAAAAAAGGCCATGCGAAAACCCATGTCAAAACGACAAGTCTGGAGTACACACTGGAAATTTTAAATATATATCCAAGTATAAGCAGGCTACCGAATACAGCCAGAACAGACACAACAATTCTGTTGCACTCCGAAACAATATCCGCTCCGGACCAATCCCTGTACACTCCTGCAACATGAAAGCAGACTATGGTAAGAACAGCTACAGAAATACACAGCAACATCAAAAGGAAAAAATTTGAGACAAGGGATGTAGGAGAAAAAATGTAATAAAGAAGAATTAAAATTCCAACACCAAGCAAAACATCAATGGTCTTGTGAAACGTCCCAAGCATCCCGGCAGGAATTTTAAAAAAACTTCTCATATAACCTCCACATGCGTATTCTCCGCAATGTATCGTTATTGAACCATAAATTCAATTTATATAGAATGCTTAAAAAAATAAAGAGGCTGCACAAGACAGCCTCTTTAATAGATCACAATTATAAAACGAAATTAATTATAACCTGTTCATCAAATTAAGAGCATCCTTCTTTTCCGGGAAATCATCCTTTGATTTAAGAAGCTTGGTCAAAATATCTTTTGCCTCAACTGTTTTATCCTCGCGGAAATAAACCAGTGCCTTATGGTACAATGCGGAAGAAAATTCCGGAGAAATCTGCAGTGCAGAGTTCAATGCGTGAATTGCCTGCACATACTCTCCATTCAGGAAAAGAACAAAGCCGAGTGTATCCAAGGCCTCCGGACTCTGGCTGCTTGCCGCAACCCTTGCCAGCTTTAAGGCTTCTTTCATGTCCTTGCCGTTATCGGAGAATTTTGTCGCAAGAAGATACGCAAGATTGTTGGCTGCAAGCTGAAATCCGGGTTTTGCTTTTAGCAGATCTGAATAAACTTCACGCGCCTTGGCAAAATTACCGTCCTGCTCGTAGAGCAGTCCCAGAATAAACCAGGGACCGGGATTCTCCGGATTCTGCTTAACTTCGGCAGAGAATTTGGCAATACCGTCTTTTATTTTATCTGCACCAACATAGAGATCACCTATACGCATGTATGGAAGCATCCACTGCGGCGCAATAGATACCGCCTTTGAAAAATCCGCTTCGGCCTTTTCAAAATCCCCTCTTTTGGCATGGATACGTCCCATGATCTCATATATGCGTGCGTTATCGGGATACTTTTCAAGCAGCCTGTTACAAAAATTGACTGCGGCCGTGTACTTGTTCTGGTCCAGCATCGTCTCCACCTTGCCCTGAATTGCGACAAGAGAATCCGGTGCTATATCAAGAACTTCGGAATAATATTTTTCTGCCTCGGCACTTTTGTTGTCTCGACGGGCAAGCTCGGCCAGTTTGAGCGGTCCGACAGGAGAATCGGGAAACTTCTTGGCAATCTCGGTGTAGGCGTGAATCGCGAGGTTGGTATCCCCCTTGATGGCATACACATCACCTATTGCAGCCATTATGTTGATATCATCCGGACGTTTTTCTCGCAGCCGCTGCAACTCAAGAATAGCCTGATGCCAATCCTTACGGTCCAGATAGGTATTGATAAGGGCTTCACGAGCCGGACCGTATCCGGGGTCTAGAGATATCGCCTCTTTCAGATTCTCTACGGCAATGCTGGTTTCATCGTTGGCGAGGTGCCCCTTGGCCAGCAACACATAAGCCGGAGCACTGGTGGGGTTATCCCGTACAACCTGACGAAATTCGGCAACAGCGTTCTGCCCTTTGCCGTCCAGCAGATATATCTGTCCACGCAGATAATGAGCTTCCGAATCCTTGGGGTTACGGTCAATTACCTCATTAAGCTGTTCAAGCGCCTTTTCGGAATCGTTCATATCAAGATACAACGTAGCCAACTGTTTGCGGTAAATCACATTATCAGCACTTTCTGCATCCAGGGCTATTCCCTTTCTCAAAACATCAACGGCCTCTTCCTGCCGCCCCTGAGAAACATATAATGCGGACAGGGCCACACGGACTTCCAGCGAGGCTTTATCGATGGCAAGGCCGGCTTTCAGCACTTTCTCGGCTTCTTCCTTTTTATCATTGGAAGAAAGCATATTTGCATACAGAACCCTGTACTTATCCTCATCTGGAAAACGGCTTACAAGATCAGCCAGCAGGGATTCCGCTCTATCCTTCTCGCCGATGCCGGAAAAATACTCCGAAGCAAAAACAACAAAACGAGGCTTCCCTTCCGACACTTCAAGAAGTTTATCAACATAAGGACGAGCCTTGTCTGTATCTCCAGCCTGCCGATAAAGCATGGCAAGCTTCATTAACAGCCCTGTATCAGAGGGAATACGGCTGACTCCGTCCTGCAGTACTTTCTCAGCCTCGGCCATCTTTTTCTGGCGTATATAGACACTGCTCAGGGTAAGGTAGACATTCGGATTTCCGGGGTCCTCATTCCTGGCAATATCGAGCATGTGTTCAGACTCTTCATATTTTTTGTTCTCGGCCAGAACAGAAGCGAGCACAAGCCGGGCATCTATGTTGCCGGAATCTTCGTTAAGCGCCTTGCGGGCCATATCGCCAGCATTGTCGAACTCTCCGGCCAGCAGATAGAGTTTGCCCAGCTCAACTTTGGCGTCCACCAGCTTGGGATCAAAATCCACGGCATAGCGGAAGTTGACAAATGCTGTCTGAAAATTACCCTCCTCAAGCGCCAGCCTGCCGAAAAGCAGCCTGCATTCAGCGCACTCCGGGTCTATTGCCAGTGCGTTCATCAGTTCAAGCCGTGATTCAGTATATTTCTTCTGCTTGTAGTACTCGACAGCTTTTCCGTAGAATTCTTCGCGTCTCTTTTCACAGCCGGTAAAAAGAAGAGAGACAAAAACTACAAGTATCACCGATATTATTGATCTGCGCATCCTATCCTCTGCAGGGGTATGTCCTGCCGAATTAATCGGGAACATACGGGGCTAAAATTGAACTGAAACTATTTATGAACCGGTCGAGTATCTTTTGACCGTTTTCTACAGTTTCTCCATCTGCAAGCATAAGCTCAATACGGACAAGGGCGCCATCCGTACGCTGCCTGCTCATTGAATCAAGAGCCAGATAGGCCTTGTTAAGGTATTCATTCGTAATTATCCGACCGCGCTGCTGAAACCAGTAGAGAGCAAGCAGTCTGGCTCCGGGCTTGCTCAGTATAAGCCGTTCGACTTTGAACGGTCTTCCTGCTGCCTTGTCCGGGGCAAGCTCGGTGGTGGACGATAAATCCCACCCCCCTCCGCCAAGCAGGCAGCTTATCGGATTATGTGCCGCGCGCTGCGGCTCCTGATAATCGTAATACGACACAAGCAGCAGGATATCACGGCCGGTAACCTTATCCCTGAATACTCCCGAAAGATAATCATCAGCCCCCAGAGACTCGACTATCTCCTCGGAAAAAAACTCGCGACGCCCTTCAAAGTCCGAAAACGTCATCGGAAATGATTCAAAGGAAGGACGTTCCGGGACAACCCGCCCGGCAACTGCATTTATATATAGCACGAACATCCCGGCAAGAAAAACAGCCATAATTATGAGGTGCAGGGGAGCATTGGTAGCTGCCTGCCCGTAATAGGTCCTGTCGGCCAGATCAGCTCTCTTTACCCCTCTGTCAAACAGATTAAGCAACAGGCTCAATGTCACCAGCATAACTATGGAAAGCAGATAAATTACTATTCCGGAAGCATCGTGAAAAAAGTTCTCTGCTGTTTCCAGCGAAATATTGCGTGCAATATACCCGACAATCGCTATACGAACCGCATTGGAGGCGATGGCTGTCGGAATCGTGGCCAGTATTACCACAAATCGCTGCCAGGCGCGGGAATTAAACCAGTAGGCCATTATAATTCCCAGCAGGACAGTCGGAAAAAGGTAGCGGAGCCCGCTGCAGGCATCAACCACGTGCAGTTTAATCATCCCAAGGTCTATTATATTTCCCTCCCGAAAGACCGGGATGTCTATAAACTGCATTATCCTTACGGACAAATCCGATGAAATCAGCCGCAGACGAAAAGTGAGCATGCGGTTGATGAACGGCGGAGGGGGAATGGCAAAAGCCAAAATCAACAGCGGGAAAAACATGGCCTTCATGGCCTTCCAGCCCCGGACGAAAAGCAGAACAGCTACAACACATAACCACATGGAAACAAAGACCAGTGCATCAACCGCAGAGGCCTTGCCCAGAAAGAAAAGAACCGCCACAAACAGCAGCATCAGATAACCGGATTTTACGGCAGGTCTGCTTGATTCGGGCAGAAGAGATCTACGCTGCCAGGCGACATAAGCAGCCAGCGGCACAACCAGCCAGCAATATGAATAATCGCCGCTGTTCCAGCGGTTCAGAAGGATTGGAAATGTATCCAGATACAGGACAACCCAAGCCGCCAGAACGGATATAAAAGAAAAAACAACAGTCACCCGAATAAAACTCCCCGAAACAGACCGATATTTTTATCCAGAATACTTCTTCAACACAAATTCTTCGAAACATAACAAAAAAACAACTGACCAGAAACAGCAAACAGTCCGAGCTTAAAAATAATTACCAGCAACGCGTGCCTGCAGATAACAGCAATCACCCGACTCCGGAATCAACTTCCTCAGCAGGTTTATCCGAGCCATTTGTTTTGGCGCCCGGGAGCTCAATATAACAGAGAATTGAGTAAAACATCTGCCCAAGGCCGAACCGGGAAATATAACTGTTGCTTGCAAAGTTCATCATGCAGACGGCAAAAAACAGCGCCATGAAAATATAGCGCACCCTTCCTTCCAGAGCGAGCACCTTTCGAAACAGGCAGTACTGAAATGCCAGAAAAAGCACCAGTCCCACAGCACCTGTCTGGACCAGCACGTCCAGAAAGTCGTTATGACTGTTCAACATATCCACAAAACTGGGCTTTCCGCTAATATCAGACCAGGTGTTTCCGACACCTACCCCGGCCAGAATTCCGTCTATGGGCTGCTTGGAAAATTCCGTGATATTGTATTTCCAGATGATCGGACGCCCGGAACCGAAATTCTCCAATCCTTCCTTACCGCTGGCCGAATCGACCATATCGTAAAAAATAGTATACAGCATGGCGGCAAAAAGAATCCCCACAACAGCAAAAATCGCTGTAAGAATAACCAGTAGACGTTTATTGACCCGGAACAGATAATAATAAAGATAGATCATCAATCCGAGAATACATGTACGCACATAGCTCTTCCACAGACAGTACGCGGCAAAAACGCTTAATGTAAGTACAAACACAAAAAAAAGACGCTGTTTGGGCAGCGGAGTAAGTTCTTCATCACAGGCGCAGAGCACCCAGTATAGGACAATAAGCATACAGAACAGAGTCATGCAATGCGCAAGGTCATGGCAATTAACGTATACCCCCTTGAACCTTGCCAGGTTATTCCAATACAGAACAGTATAAAGACTCTTTCCCTGAATTATAAGAAATGTACTTCCCAGAATTGGTACGGCGTAACCTATCATCATGACCTTGATCAGCTTCGCATAACGCCTTGTATCGCTTATGACGTTCTTGAGAATAAAATAAGTTATGAATGGCAGTACGAATTTGGCGGCCTTCTTGAAAGACGAACGATCAATATACAGAACATAAATGAAGAGTACCCAGATAACAAAGGCGAACAGAAAAAAATCAACAACCGAGACATTAAGTTTCTTGGCTGTGATGATGTAAAGAACGAAAGCTATGCTCAGTATTCCGGTTGCCATGATGGCAAACGCCTCACTGATATTAAGACCGAAAATTGTCCAGCCGATATCAATGAACATGATCGGGCGGAAAAAAAAGAAAAGCGAAAGTAATGCAGTCATGTCAACCTGATTGGTAAGCTAGCTTTATTGATTTGGGACAGATAAATCTCTCCGCATTGATTATCGGGATGAACAGATATCTTCATACCATCTCAGTATGGCTTGTGTCACCATGCCGGAACCGAAATGTTCGGCCGCATAGCGGGCCGCATCCGCGCAAATCCGCAGTCTGAAATCATTATCGGCCAAAAGCGATTCCACCGCCCCTGAAATTTCAGCACTGCTGACCTCCCGCAGCAGCACAGCAGTTCTGCCGGGCTGTATAACATCCTTTATCCCGCCCACATCAGTTACCACTGGAGCAAGACCGGCTGCCATTGCTTCCAGCAGGGACACAGGACACCCTTCGCGACGGGACGGCAGCAGGAAAATACAGGATTTCTCCAGAATCTGATACTTATCCCTGCCGCGGACATAGCCGGGAAAATGAACGTTACTGAGATCCTTATCTGAAACCGCTTTCTCCAGACCGGAACGTTCAGGCCCTTCTCCGGCCATAATAAGCTCAAGATTATCATATTTTCTGTTCAAATACCCGAATGCGTCAATTATTTCGTAAACACCCTTGTTCCTGACCAGACGGGAAAGCGAGAGAATGGTCAGGCAATCCCGCTGCGGACGAGGTTCCGTAGGGATGTTCGACATATCAACCATGGTGGTGACAACTCCGATACTGCCTCCGTCAACACCTGCTCCGATAAGCGAATCCCGAAACTCTCCGGCGAGGACCAGAACGGCCCCGGCGCGTTTCATCACCTTGCGCAATACAAAAAGGGCAAAAGGGCGCGAGGCAATGCGCTCGAAAAAATCCTGCTCCCACCCATGAATGAGCAGCAGTATCCTGCCGGAGTATCCGAACAGACAGAATACGACAAACAGAAAAAATTCCTTGAGGACCGAGCGGGGATTAAGCGAAGGATTCATATGGATTACGTCGAAACGTTCGCGGCAGAGCATAAACGCAAAACGGAACAGGTCCAGAAACGGCATGGCGTATCCCGCAACGCCTGCCTGCCCCTTCCTCCTGCCGAAAGGCGCGTAAAGGACATCCGCTGATCCTTCAAGCTCCCGCACAAGAAGCTTCACTGTTTCCGAAACCCCGCCCATAAGCTCAGGATCGGGAGCTGAAACCAGAACCTTGACAACTTTTTTTTCCACTCATCCTCCGATAATTCCTTATCTCTGACTACTCTAAACACAGAATTTGATCCAGACCGCGGACAGGCTTCAAAACGACATTCTTTAAACAAGAATGTAACGGGAAAGAAACATTACGCGAGTATCTATGCGTACAGATTTCATCCAGAGATCAGCAAATAATAATTAAATGAACCTGCAACAATATCCGGGAGCATGAATCCATGCTGCAACTTCTCAAGAAAAAAGCCGAACTGTTTATAGAAAATTCCGGCAATAGTGCGGATTGTATGGAGGGACCCGGAATCGGAAGTCTTATCCAGAATGTCGGGCAGCTCAATATCCTTTACTTCGCCATTCAGGACTTCCCCACCCTCTCCGCCATGTACGGACCGGAATGGGCTGAGAAAATAGAAACCGACATCCGCGCTGCACTTTCAGACGAAGGAGAAGCAAACCTCAGCCATAACGAATTTCATATATTTTCCTTTAATGCCGGTGAATTCTTCCTGCTTGATCCTTCCGAGAAGATGGACAAACTGCAGTTGCAGGAACTGGCCTATCAATTCAAGGTGAACATAGAAAACAAGCTGAAAACGGACCAGATAAGCCGCACAGGAAACAGCGTGACCATCAACAGCGGCTATTCTCTTTTTCTCGCCGCGCACTCCACAAACAAACTCTGGTCAGGATTCCTCTCCGCCATCGGAGAAGCCCGGCTGGAAGCACAGAAAAGCCTGGATATATCAAATCTGGAACTCTCCAATGAATTCTGTGAAATCCTCACCGGAGGGGAAATCCGCTGTCACTACCAGCCCATAGTCAACTTAAGTGACAAGAGCATACACGGATGGGAAGCCCTGGCCAGAGGTCCGCTGAATTCCCCCTTTCGATCTCCCCTGACTCTTTTCGATATGGCCGAAAAACTTGGAAAGCTGTTTCAGCTTGAAAAAGTCTGCAGAGAATCTGCGATACGTAATTTCGGGGAACACCGCCCGCAACACAAACTCTTCCTGAACATTCATCCCCGGACCATAGTAGACCCAAACTTCACCACCGGACAGACCAAAATCCTGCTCGAGAGGTTCGGACTGAAACCCGGAAACATAGTGTTCGAAATAACTGAAAGGCACAGCGTCAAGGACTTCAAAACATTCCGCCAGACCCTCGACCACTACCGTAATCAGGGCTACATGGTCGCAATCGACGATGCCGGAACCGGATACTCCGGTCTTACTTCCATCGCCGAAATTAAACCCGACTACATAAAAATGGACAAGGCGTTCATCAAGGATATTGAGATCAATCAGGTCAACCGGGCAATCATAGATACCTTTACCGATTTTGCGGAAAAAATCGGCGGCAAACTAATCGTGGAGGGGCTTGAAACACAGACCCAGACCCTTGCCGCCATTGATATGGGTGTTCATCTGGGTCAGGGTTTTTTTCTGGCCAGACCTCAAAAAGATAAACCCGAACTTACGGACGCGGCCATGACCCTGAAAATGGCTACCCCGTCTCTTTATGAAAACTCTGTATACGGGATCCCGGTCAAAAATCTGATCAACAAGGTTGAATCAGTGGAATCAGACACCCCGGTTCCGCTGGTGCAGGAACTTTTCGAAGAAAAGAACTCCATCAACTGCGTTGTGGTGGTAAAAAACAAAATTCCATGCGGGCTGGTGATGGAATATGACCTCAACAAGCATCTATCCGGGAAATACGGTGTCGCGCTCTACTCCAACAAGCCAATTACCTCGGTCATGGATGACAACCCGTTGATAGTGGACCTTGAAACCACGGTGGAAAAGGTTTCCCAGCTGGCCATGGCCCGCAATCGCAAGAAAGCATACGATGATGTGATAATCACCTGGCACGGACAGTTGATGGGCACGATATCGGTCCAGCGCATGCTGGATACCCTTGCTTCAGCACAGGTGGAAATGGCCAAGGGAACAAACCCCCTGACCGGTCTGCCCGGCAATCTGGGCATAGAAAAGGAAATTGAGCGGCGCATGAAGACAATGGAAAAGTACAGCATCATCTACGCCGATCTGGACAACTTCAAAGTCTACAACGACACATACGGATTCAAGAACGGGGACAAGATATTACTCCAGATCAGCAAGCTGCTCACCTGGGCGGCCAAAAGGCACGGAGCAGGCAATGACTTTGTCGGACACATCGGCGGAGACGACTTCGTGATTGTGACCACCCCGGAAAAAGCCGAAAGAGTCTGCCAGGGAACAACCCGCTGCTTCAAACGGCTGGCAAAGCAGAATTACAACGAAAACGACGCGCAAAACGGCTGGATCGAAGGGAAGGGACGCAACGGCTCGGTATCAAGATTTCCTCTTGTTTCCGTTTCCATGGCCATACTGGACTGCGAACCGGAACAGACTCTGATGGCAATAGGGGAACAGGCGGCATCATTGAAAAAATGGGCCAAGTCTATTGAAGGGAACTGCTGGGTGCGCGAACGCCGCAGGAGATAACGGGAGCTTCTACATAGATAAACGTGGCTATTTTCCTTTACTCCGCAAAAACAGACTTAAGACACTGGATTTGATGCGCCTAGCGCTTTTGACAAACGGATTCGCCGCTGGCAGCCAAAGGGGATAATCCCCTTTGGAATCCCTGGTTGCTGGAGTAGGCTGCATTAAAAGAGGCAACTTAAATCAAAGTTTTTTTGCAAAGTTAAGAAAACAACCACCTAAGGAATAGTGTTTAAAGCAGATTCTCTTCGAAAATATTACGAATGCGATAGCGCAGATTGGTAAAACGCTTTCCGGCAGTAACGTTGCCAAGCCCGATATGAAAAGCCCGCTTGCTGCCGATAAGAACGGCCAGCCTGCGGGCTCTCGTAAGCCCGGTATAGAGCAGGTTGCGCTGCAGCAGCAGAAAATGCTGTGAAACGATCGGCATGACCACCGCCGGATACTCACTGCCCTGCGACTTGTGTACGCTGACCGCGTAGGCGAGAGTCAATTCATCAAGATCGGAAAGTTCATAGTGGACGATGTTACCGTCAAATTCGGCTGTCAGCTCGTTTTCGGCTGTATCCACATACATGACCCGTCCAAGGTCGCCGTTGAAAACTTCCTTTTCGTAGTTGTTACGCAACTGCAGCACCCTGTCTCCGACCCGGTATTCCACAAAGCCGCGCTTAAGCCCTTTTCCGGTCGAAGGATTAAGCCTTTCCTGCAGCATGGCGTTCAGTTTCATGGTTCCCACATCCCCCTTGTGCATCGGGGTCAGCACCTGAATATCAGTCATGGGGTCAAGCCCGTAACGCTCCGGGATACGCTCGCAAACAGTCTGGGCAATCAGTTCCTGAACTTTCAGCGGGTCTTCCTGAGGAATCCAGTAGAAATCAGCTTCCGGAGCATCGGCGGGATGCCCGAGGGGAAACTGCCCGTCATTGATGCGGTGGGCATTAACAACGATATAGCTTTCCTGAGCCTGCCGGAAAATATGACTCAGCACGGCGCTCGGAATCTTGCCGCTCTGCAGCAGGTCGGCCAGCACGTTGCCCGGACCTACGGACGGAAGCTGGTTCACATCACCCACAAAAATAACCCGGCAGGTCAAGGGGACTGCGCGCAACACGGCAAGACACAACTGGGCATCAAGCATGGAAGCTTCGTCCACCACCAGCACGTCAGCCTTCAGCTTCTGATCCTCGTTATAGTAAAAACCGCCGCTGTCGGGAGTATACTGCAGCATGCGGTGTATTGTGGACGCATGCCTGCCCGTGGCCTCGGAAAGGCGTTTGGCTGCGCGCCCGGTGGGGGCGGCAAGCTTTACCTTTAATCCCAATTCACGCAATGTGGTGACCACGGCTCTGGTGATGGTGGTTTTTCCGGTGCCCGGTCCGCCGGTGATTATGAAAAATTTATTTACACAGGCCTCGAAAACAGCCTCGCGCTGTTCTTCCGAAAGGCTGAATCCAAGTTGCGATTCAACCTCGGGCAGAACTTCCTCCACCTTCTCGCGGCTTACCGGCGAGGGGTGGCTGATCAGGCCGTAGAGCCGCTTACAGATCTCCCTCTCAAACCGGAAAAAATGCATCAGGAAAACCGCTTCCTCAATATCCTGCTCCGGCAGGTTCTCCACCCGCACCCGCTTGCGTTCTTCAAGCGAACGGATACCTTCGCTGATAAGATCAAGCTCAACACCACCAAGCATTCTGGCCACGTCTTCAACCAGTTTCTCACGCGGACAGAACATGTGTCCGCCCCGCTCGCTCACCGAAAAAAGGGAATAGATTACAGCGGCCTCAATGCGCTGCGGGGAATCCGGCGCAAATCCGAGTTTCAAGGCCATGGCATCGGCTGTCTTGAAACCTATGCCCCGGACTTCGTAAGCCAGTTCGTACGGGTTTTCACTGATCCTGCTCACCGACTGCGCACCGTATAGATTGAATATTTTGGCTGCGTAGGTGGGAGGAACATCGTGGGTGTGCAAGAACAGAATCAAATTCTTGATCTCGCGCTGGGACTGCCACGACTCCTTGATGTCTTCCAGTTTCTTCTTTGAAATACCCTTGATCTTGAGCAGTTTTTCCGGCTCCTCATCAAGAACATCCAAAACCTCTACACCGAATTCCTTGACCATATCTGTTGCAATGGCCTCGCCGACCCCCTTGATGGAGGAAGACTTGAGGAAACGGATGACACCGGCCTCGGTAGCGGGACGTATTCTTTCATGAAAATCGGCCTCGAACTGACGGCCGAACTTGGCGTGCTGCTTCCAACGTCCGTGAAATTCGGCGGATTCCCCGGGCGTAAGCGCTCCCAGAACTCCGACAACTGTCACCTGAGACGGTTCGTCCTTTGACGAGACCCGGGCCACGATGTACCCGTTCTCCTCGTTATGATAAACAACAGTACGAACTTCGCCTGTGAGAGTGTCCGACATTATTAGGTCCTGATAAAAATTGTGCCGGGAATGCCAGCCTTCAGACGGGCTGATGCGGCTGAGCATTATCCTGTAAGGTCAGGAACGCCATTTCGGCGAAATGAGCCCATCCCGTGGTGATATGAATTAAAGCTTCTGGCGATATTCCAGAGATTGCCGCAGCGTTTCCTTATCCGTGTATTTCACTTCCGATCCGATAGGAATCCCCTGAGCCAGACGGCTCAGTTCAACATCCGGAAAACGGGTTTCAATCATATTTTTGATGTAGGAAGCTGTGGCTTCAGCGTCAACGGTTGCCCCAAGAGCGAGAATCAACTCCCGCACCTCGCCCTTGTTCAAGCGGTCCTCAAGCTTGGCGAATTCCAGATGCTGCGGAGTAACACCGTCGAGCGGAGACAGGAGACCGCCCAGAACAAGGTAATACCCCTTGTACAATCCCATCTCCTCAATCGCCAGCAGGGAATCCCACTCGGAGACAAGGCAAAGCTTCTCTTTCTCACGCCCCGGATCGGAGCATATCCGGCAGGGACAGGTATCGGTTATGCTTGCGCACTGTTCACAGATGCACAGCTTTTCACGCAGGTCGATAACACTCTGACCAATGCCGACCACCTTTTCCTTGGGCATTTTCAGCATGGTGAGCGCAATCCTGAGCGCGGATTTCGGCCCCAGCCCCGGCAGCTTTGCCAGTTCCTGGGCCACAACCCTCAACGGTTCCGGTAAATTATCCATATTTATGCCTGCTGGGATGAAAGAATTCCCAAAATTCGTGCCTATTTCCCTTAACTCTGCCAAAAGGCATTTAAGAGATTGAACTAGATGTGCTTCGCGCTTTTGGCAATTTGATTTTGCCGCCGGCGGCCAAAGGGGATAATCCCCTTTGGAATCCCTCATAATTTAAACCTGTTGCCTTGAAATTCGTCATTCAAATCACAACTTTTGCAGAACTAAGGCAATAGCCGTATATTTAAAAAGCCCCGAACCATTAAGAACGGGGTGCTTAACTTTAAAGACGACAGGCAGAGCGGCAAGGTTTCCCCTCTCTACCTGTCGTTATTTATATAAATTCTGCGACTTAGAACATACCGGGGAGATTCATTCCGCCGGTAATCTGAGACATTTCGGATTCCATCATGGCCTTGGCTTTCTTATTGGCGTCATTGACTGCGGCAAGTACCAGATCCTGAATCATTTCCACGTCACCGGCCTCAACAATGGCAGGATCGATCTTGATTTCAAGAACTTCAGAGGAACCGTTAACCTTAACGTTAACCATTCCACCGCCTGCGGAACTCTCAACTTCGCGGGTTTTCAGCTCTTCCTGCAACGCGGTCATTTTGCGCTGCATGATCTGGGCCTGGCGTACGAGATCGTTCATACCTTTCATTATATTACTCCTTTTGGTCGGTTATCATTTTCACAACTGATCCGCATCTTGGTATCAGCCGTCCTTGCGCGGGTCCACAGAAATAATGCTGGCGGAAAAGGAGTCAATAACCCGCATGACATCGGGGTGCGACTCGACTTCATCGCGCAATTGCTGCCTGCTCTTGCCCTGGCCCCTTTTACTTATCCGCACTTCAAGACCAGTATCGGGCCCGAAATATTCGCAGGCCAGACGGGAGACGGTTCCACGTACCTCACGGTCATTCACCTGACTCTCGTGAAAAGGGTTGGCGCAGGTCAGGACCAGATTTCCATCCGTAAATTCACCCTTGCACTTGCTCAGGCCTGAGACGGAACCATTGGCGCCGCAGGATTCCACGTAATCCAGAAAGCCCTGAAAATTGCGGGGGCCTGAAGGTCCTGGGGAAGATACTCTTTCCGGCTCAGAGCGTTCCGGGATCATATCTTCGCCACCCGCTACAGGCTGCGGGTTGTACTGCTCGCCACTGTAGGCAGGCCGGTTTTCCGCGCTGTCAGCTGCCGGCTGAAAATTATTATCCGATTGCGGAGCTGCCGCGTCAGGCAGGGAGGAATCATCAGAGCCGTCTTCCGAGGCTGGATGATTTCCTGATGCGCTTCCTTCCGTGCGGCCCATGGGACGCCCGCCGGAAGCATTCATCTGTCCACCCTGCTGCATCGGCTGCCGGGGGGCCACGCCCTGTGCGGAAGGCTGCCCGCCCTGCTGCCACGGAGGATTGCCTGCGGGAGGACGCCGTCCCTGGTTCTGGCCCGGAGCAGGTCTGGACTGAGGCTGCGCACCGGAACCGGCTGCAGAAGAAGCAAGTGCTCCTGCACGCTCTACGGAAATAAGGTCGGTAAGGCTGGCCATGTTCAGAAGCAGCAGTTCCAGCGCCATGGCCGGTTCCAGACTGGACATGACCCGACGCTGTCCGTCCACGGTCATCTGCCAGCAGGCGTGGATGAAAGCACGGTCGAATGTTCCGGCCCAGTGCATGAACTCGGAAGCCTCGGCCGAAGAAAGCCCCAGCAGCGGAACCGCCCTTTCACCGGACTGGTTGAGCAGAAACATGTTGCGCCAGCAGTTGCCCAGTTCGCGGATAAAAAAGCCGAGATCCAGACCGCGCCCAAGCACCTGCTGCACGATTTCCCCTACAGACACAAGGTCGCGGGAATGGATGGCCTGCATGAGGGAGAAAAACACATCGCGCCCGGCAAGCCCAAGTATGGAGCGCACATCCTCTTCAAGCAGCTTATCGCTGCCCAGAGCCAGCACCTGCCCCAGCAGCGACATGGAATCACGAACGCTTCCGGCCCCGCGCTTTGCAATCAGGTCCAGAGCGGACGGTTCAAACTGCACGCCTTCCTTGTTCAGGATATTGGAAAGATGGTCTGTCAGCTCGGATGCGCTGAGCATCTTGAACGCGTAATGCTGGCACCGGCTGATGATAGTGGCCGGAAATTTGTGCGTTTCCGTGGTGGCCATTATGAACGTGGCGTGCGGCGGCGGCTCTTCCAGAGTCTTCAGCAGGGCGTTAAAGGCCTGCACGGTGAGCATGTGAGCCTCGTCAATGATGAAGACCTTGTAGCGGAACTCGATAGGAGCATAGCCGATATCTTCCTTCAAACGCCGGGCATCATCGACCTTGCCGTGGGAAGCGGCGTCTATCTCGACCACGTCCACACCGACCCCGGCAGTTATCTGCCGACAGTTGTCACAGACATTGCAGGGTTCGGCGGTAGGTGCGTTCTTGCAGTTAAGCGCCTTGGCGAAAATTCGGGCAATAGTGGTCTTGCCTACACCGCGTGTTCCACTGAAAAGGTATGCCGGAGCGACCTTGTCCTGGGCAGCGGCACGGGAAAGGATTGTCTTGACCGCATCCTGTCCGGCAACATCCCCGAAGGTCTGCGGACGGTATTTTGCTGTCAGATTGGATGAACTCATTACTTAAGGCAAGCCCATGCGGGTTCCGTTTTTAATAAAGGCAGATCCGGGCCCGGAACCGCATATCCCGGATCTGCCGTGATTCTATTATGATGACGCCCCGCAGGGGCTATCTGATCAGATTTCGTAACAGTCGAGCCAGGACTTGTACTTTTCATTACCGCCCTTGACCGCATTGAAGTATTCCTTCTGCAGCAGGGTGGCAACAGGACCGCGCCGTCCTTCACCGATAACGCGGTTGTCCACTTCACGGATGGGGGTGACTTCGGCTGCGGTACCGCAGAAGAAGGCCTCGTCCGCAATGTAGAGCTCGTCGCGGGTGAACTGCTGCTCGACGACCTGATATCCGAGATCGCGGGCAACGGTCATCAGGCTGTTGCGGGTGATGCCCGGCAGAACTGAAGTCAGCGGAGTGGTCTTGAGAAGTCCGTCACGGACGATGAAGATATTCTCACCTGTGGCTTCGGAAACGAATCCGGCGGTATCAAGCATGAGTGCCTCATCATACCCGTCCTTGACAGCCTCAACCTTGGCAAGAATGGAGTTTACGTAGTTGCCGCAGGCCTTGGCCTTGGTCATCATGGCGTTAACATGATGGCGGTTGAAGGAAGAAGTCTTCACCCGGATACCCTTCTCAAGGGCTTCCTCACCGAGATATGCACCCCAGGGCCAGGTGGCGATGCACACCCTGATGGGGTTGTTTCCGGGGAAAACGCCCATGGCACCGTCACCGATGAATACCAGCGGACGGATGTAGCCTTCCTTGAGTCCGTTTACCTTGAGGGTATCGATAATAGCTTTCTCAATTTCCTCTACAGTAAAAGGAATGGCTATTCCAAGAATCTTGGCGGAATCGAAAAGTCTGACAACATGCTCACGCAACCTGAATACAGCGGATTTTCCGTCCACGGTCACATAGGCTCTGATGCCTTCAAATACACCTGCTCCGTAATGGAGAGTATGGGTAAGAACATGTACCTGGGCATCATCCCAGTTGACCAATTCTCCGTCAAACCAAATTTTTTCTGCTTTTTGAACCATTATGTCCCCCTGATTTCTTCATAAATATAATAAGCTCTTCTTTTCAAAAGGAAGAGCCTTTTTGACAACAGAATGAAAGAAGCTAAAAAAAAGAGGGTCCGAGGTCAAGAAGGAACGCGAAGATCACTTCATAAGAACGCTGAGCGGAGAATGAAAGGAAGGGCAAAAAGCGCAGCTATAGTAAGACGGAAGAAACAGTTCGTCCTTCCGCCTGGCTATATGCAACAATCACAGGCAGGACAATCAGCAGCTTACAACCGAATTTTCGGCATCCCCGTAAGGAGTGGTCTCGGTCCGGTCGGGTTCGTTGTCATTGAACCAGATGTCCTCTCCGGCCAGATATCTGAATCTGTAATCGCGCCCGGTTTCAAGATCCACTGTTACGGTATACTTCCCGCTCTTGAGTTTTTTCATGGGAGTGGATTTTTCATTCCAATCGTTGAAATCGCCCACAAGGTAAATTATCTCGCCGTTTTCGATCTGATCTTTATCAACGTCGAACTTGACCTTGCAAATAGGCTTGCTTTTCAGAAATTTCTTGGAGATTGCCATGATAGCCTCCTGCTGTTTGAATAAAAAAAAAACATCCGTGATAATAAAATTCTTACGACCAATTAATCGTGATTTTTTTTTAATGTCAACATCGGCGTAAAAAATACATGCAACCGTCACCGGTTCTGACTGACGAAAATTTTAGTAAAAACAACACACCGAATTATATATTCATATAAATGCAACTTTAAGCCGAATATTCTGCGCAATGCACAAACAAACACATTCTTTTATACCGTATACATAACGACAAACATGAAAATAATAGTTTTGACAGCAACAGTTGCCACGGTTACAACCGAATACCAAGTTTATTTTATAAGTTAGGAGTAACGACCATGGACAAATTTCCAAGAGTTCACCGGCTGCCCCCCTATGTGTTTGCCCAGGTGAACGAATTGAAGATGCAACTGCGCCATCAAGGCGAAGACATCATTGATCTGGGAATGGGAAACCCGGATCTGCCGACCCCGCAACATATCGTGGACAAGCTGGTGGAAGCGGCGCAGAAGCCCGCGAACCATCGTTACAGCGCGTCACGCGGAATCAAGGGTCTGCGTAGGGAAATGGCACTCTGGTACAAGAGAAGGTATGGCGTTGAACTGGATTATGATCAGGAAGTGGTCGTTACCATGGGCGCCAAAGAGGGGCTGGCGCACCTGGCGCTGGTCATGCTTTCTCCGGGCGATGTTGTTTTCGCGCCGGACCCGTCCTATCCCATACACCCGTACGCAAGCATCATCGCAGGAGCGGATGTGCGGCGCATCCCCATCGGGGCGAACCGCGACTTCATCGAAGACCTGGAACTGGCTATGCGTCAGACCTGGCCGCGTCCGAAACTGCTGATACTCAACTATCCGCACAACCCCACCGGAGTAACTGCGGATATCCCGTTCTTTGAAAAAATTGTCGACTTCTGCAAGGAAAACGACCTGCTGGTCATCCACGACCTTGCTTATGCCGACTTCACCTTTGATGGATACGAAGCACCCAGCTTCCTGCAGGCCAGGGGCGCCATGGATGTAGGGGTGGAATTCTTCTCCCTGTCCAAAAGCTATTCCATGCCCGGATGGCGTGTGGGATTCTGCTGCGGAAACAGGGAAATGGTTCAGGCTCTGACCCGCATCAAAAGCTATCTTGATTACGGACTCTTTCAGCCGATCCAGATTGCAGCCTGCCACGCTCTTTCCGGTCCTCAGGAATGTGTCCGCGAAATCATGGACATCTATCAGGACCGCCGCGACGCCCTTTGCGAAGGATTGCAGCGCATAGGCTGGGATGTGACTCCCCCGAAGGCCACCCAGTTCCTCTGGGCGGAAATTCCTGATGAATTCAAGGATATGGGTTCCGTGGAATTCTCCAAGATGCTGCTGCGCGAATGCAAGGTGGCGGTCTCGCCGGGTCTCGGCTTCGGCAGCTACGGGGACGACCACGTCCGCATGGCTCTTGTGGAAAACAGGCAGAGAATCAATCAGGCCATACGCGGCATGAAAGATCTTTTCGCCAAAGGATAAAAATTACAGTTCAAATTTCTGACAGGCTGCGGTATAACGCAGCCTGTTGGTTTTTTGGCCCCGAATATGATTTTAAAGACCGGGCAGCAGGACAGACAACCGCACCGCGCCAGCGGATTAAAGATGCCGGTTTTCCCGGCCGATGCGCAACTCCCCTCTCAACCGGTCAAATGAGGTTCAGATGCAGACTGTAAAGCTTGCCATTGCCGGATTCGGCACGGTCGGAACCGGACTGGCCCGGATTCTGGAAGATAACGAAGAAATTATTCGCGCCCGCAGCGGCAAGAAATTCGTTCTGACAACCGTACTCGTCCGTGACGTCAACAAGAAAAGGGATTACCTGCCCGGCCCGGGAGTAAAGTTCACCGCCGATCCCGAAGAATTCACCTCCAGCCCGGACGTTGACATTGTCGTCGAACTCATGGGCGGCACAACCGTTGCCAGGGAAATCGTCGTCAAGGCTCTTGAATCAGGCAAGCACGTAGTCACCGCCAACAAGCACCTTCTGGCAGAACACGGCATAGAACTTTTCGAAATCGCCGCCAGAAAAAAAGTCGGCCTCTTTTACGAGTCAAGCGTTGCCGGTGGTATTCCGATCATTCAGTCCATCAAGGAATCACTGGCCGGAAACCGTATCAAGTCCATAGTGGGTATTCTGAACGGGACCGCCAACTATATTCTTTCGGAAATGTCCACCAACAGCCTGGAATTCGAAACAGCCCTTCAGCAGGCTCAGGACCTGGGATACGCAGAAGCGGACCCGACCTTCGACATTGAAGGCATAGATACCGCGCACAAGGTCTGCGTACTGACCCGCATAGCATACGGAAAGGACTACCCCCTCTCCGAACTGCCGGTGGAAGGCATCACCAAGGTGGAAGGACAGGACATCAGGTTCGCCAGAGAATTCGGCTACCGCATCAAACTCATCGGGCAGGTCTGCGATGTAGGCGGAAAGCTGGAAGCGGGGGTTTTCCCGGCTCTGGTCAAATACACGCTGCTGCTGGCCCGGGTGGGCGGCAACTACAATGCCGTACGCGTGGAAGGGAATGCCGTTGGTCCCGCATTTTTTCACGGACAGGGAGCCGGATCGCTGCCCACGGGAAGCGCCGTGCTGGCCGACATAATGGCCCTTGCCCGGACCGAAGTCCCGGACAACACAGGATTCTGCAACGCTCCCATACCCAAAGCGGACATACTGCCCCCGGAACTGACCACCTCGGAATACTACTTCCGTTTCACGGTGCAGGACAAGGCCGGGGTAATGGCTGCCCTGTCCAAATGTCTGGCTGAACACAATATTTCCATTGCCCAGGCAGTACAGAAAGGCAACCCGGACGACAGGGACATACCGGTCGTATTCACCACCCACACCGCAAGCACCAAAGATGTCAAAGCGGCCCTTGAAGAGATTGACAAAATGCCCTTCATTGCCCGCAAGACCGTATCAATGCGCATTTTAAAGGGATAATATCCAACGATGAAACTTCTTTTTCTAGTAGCAGACGGAATGGGCGGATGGCCCCTGGATGAACTCGACGGCAAAACCACGATGGCCGCCGCAAATACACCGAACATGGACATGCTGGCCTCAAAGGGACTGCTCGGAACCTGCCGGACCGTCCCCAAGGGGATGGCTCCGGGCTCCGATGTAGCGAACATGTCCCTGCTGGGCTTCGACCCGGCCACCTATCATACCGGACGCGGGCCCATTGAAGCGGCAGCGCAGGGACTCAAGCTTGATCCGGATGACCTTGTCTGGCGCATGAATCTGGTCAACATCTCCGGTTTCACCGAAGACGGAACAATGTACGACTATTCATCCGGACACATAGGCACAGACAAGTCCGTTCCGCTGGTTGAAAAGCTTCAGGCCGAACTCGGCAACGATGAATTTTCATTTTATCCCGGTATCCAGTACCGGCACCTGCTGGTTCACAAGGGCGGTGCCGCAAAAATGGAAAGCGGACTGAATATCCGGCCGCCGCACGACATTACCGACAAGCCCATTGCTGCAGACGTAAAGGAATTCGCCAGAAGCCCGCTTATGGACAAACTCATGCGCGATGCGGAGAAAGTTCTGGCCGGGAACGGTACAAAAGCAGTCTCCATCTGGCCGTGGGGTCAGGGCAGGCCGCTGATCCTGCCGCCCTTCGAAGAGAAATTCGGCATGAAAGGAGCCGTGATTTCGGCGGTTGATCTCATCAAGGGACTCGGCAATGCTTCGGGCATGAAGGTTATCGACATTGAAGGGGCCACCGGTCTTGTGGACACCAACTACGAAGGCAAGGTGCAGGCCGCACTGGATTTTCTTGAACACGGCGACTTTGTTTACGTGCACCTTGAAGGCCCGGACGAATCCGGACACATGGGCAGTGTCGAGGACAAGATTAAATCCATAGAAAGATTCGATTCGCGCATAGTTGCCCCGCTGCTGGAGAAATACCCTCTGGATCAGGCAAGCTACGTAATCACCTGCGATCATTTTACTCCGATAGAAATCAGGACCCATGACGCCACCCCGGTTCCGTTTCTCATGACTTCACCCCGCTGCATTGCATCCGGCGTAACGTCATTTACCGAGGAAACTGCGGACCGCGCCGGTATAATCATCCCGGAAGGCCATGAATTCATGCAGTGGGTGCTGGACAAGATAGGATAGACATGAGCAAGGAATTCCCCACACCGGACGCATGGCTGGACCACAGCGTATCCTATGGCGAAACAGATGCCATGGGCGTAGTCTATTACGCCGAATACCTGCATTTTTTCGAAAGATCGCGCTCGCACTACATACGCGAGCGCGGCATGAGCTACAATGAAGTTGAAGAACGGGGCATCTTTCTGCCCGTGCGCGAAGCTTCCTGCAGATACCGCATTTCGGCTCACTATGACGACCTGCTGAACATACATGTCGGCATAAGCGAATGGAAACGTGCATCAGTCATATTCGTCTACGATATTTTCAAGGACAACAGAACGAAACTGGTTGCCAGCGGATTCACCGAGCATGCCTGCGTAAACGCAGACGGGCGCCCTGTAAGGGTTCCGGACTGGCTCAAGGAAATATTTTAAGCCAGTTCCATTTGATGCGCTTCGCGCTTTCCACAAGGACAACACTCGTCGACTTCTGTGCATGACCGGACAATCCAATGCCGGGCCAGTTGGAATGAAGGTTGACATCATTTTCATTTGATTTAATCTTTTGTCCTGTTCAGGACGCCTGTTATTCCACCAAGCATCAAGCCGCTCAGCGCGTCACACAGGGACTGCCTCCATATAAAGGCATGCACCGCCCGGATTAGACCGGCGGGATAGAATCGACCAGAGTGTCCCGGCCACACAACAATAAAATTTACCGAGAACACCCAGACCGATAACCAGACAACTTGACCGTCAGAAGCAACCTTGTCTTCTGACAGCTTCAGCGTGGTCCACTCTTTCCATAGAAAGAATCCGGACACACGAGTCAACCACAAACCGGCAGGGTGACAGCACTGCATTCCTGCGGACAAAATCAGGCACATCATGTACTACGACGTTCACACTCACGCATTTCATCCCAAAATTGCAGACAAAGTTCTGGAACAACTGCACGGCCACTACGGAATAGAAATTGTCGGAAACGGACGCACTGACGACCTGCTCCAAAGAGCAACCAGAGCAGGCATAGACCGTGTAATAGTTCATACAGCCGCAACAACACCGGATCAGGTCATCCCGGCCAACAACTGGTCTCTGGAACTGGCCGCATCAGATGAGCGGATAATCACCTTCGGCACCATGCACCCGGACTACAAAGACCCTGAAAAGGAATTTGAAAGACTAGAACGTCACGGGATCAAGGGGCTGAAATTTCATCCCGACTTTCAGGGATTTTTCATGGACGAGCCCAAATTCTACCGCCTTCTCGAAATGGTTCAGGGCCGATTTGTTGTAATGTTTCATGTAGGGGACAAACTGCCTCCGGAGAAAAATCCATCCTGCCCGATAAAACTCAGAAAAATATTGGAAAACTTTCCGAAACTGACCTGCATTGCAGCACACATGGGCGGCTACTGCCACTGGCAGTGGGCCTCGGAACAACTGGCCGGATACAACGTGTACATGGATACCTCCAGCGCAATTCCGTTCATGGACAAACAGGTATTAAGGGAAATAATGAACAAGCATCCCCGGGAACGGATACTTTTCGGCAGCGATTATCCGCTGTTCGATCCGGGTCAGACAATGAAAGACCTGCAGCAGGCGCTGAACCTCAAGGACTCGGAACTTGAAGTCCATCTCAGCGCGGCGGAACAACTCTTCGCAGAACTGTAGACTGGTTCTGATAAATATTACGGCGACATAAGAAAAGCCGCCTGCGGGCAACCACAGGCGGCTTTTGCGTGTAACCAAAAACTATGAAGACAGTCTAGTTGTGCGCTCTTTCCCGTTTGGGGTGGCAAGCGTTGTTCGCACAGGGAGCTGTCGCGATATCGGTCTGTCCTTCCTTGTTCAACTTTACATGGCAGCCACGGCAGCTTCTGTCGCTGGACAGAGTGTGGAATGCCTTGAAGTAGGAGTGGGGACGTCCCTTGTGTTTCAGATCATCGTGACATCCGGCGGAAGCACAGTTCTTGATCTGGGATTTGCCGTCCCAGGTGTGGTGACACTTGGAACAGTTTTCATCCTGATGGTCGAAATGGGAAAATTTAACCGGGGTGAAACGCACCTGATTCAGCACCTCGGGACGCTGAAATTCAAGGTTGATCGGAAAACGGACAACCAGTTCTTCCTTAACAATTTCAGGCTTGCTGTCAGAAATGTTAGCAATCTCCTCGCTAAGATTGCTGGTGGTGGTTGCGTAAATAATTACGAGAACGGCAAAAACTACTGCCATTCCTACATACAGAAAATTAGTCTTCATTCTATTCCTCCTCATGAAAGTCGTTTTTAACTAATAAAAATCCACGATTATTTCAATAAAAATACGTAGATGTATATGCTCTGCAACTAAACTCGACAACATTTGGACAAACTACAGAAGGCACATTGAGAAAAATTTCACACAGATTCAAAATCTATTACTACACTCCAAAACCACACAATAGGGACACCGAACAGCGCAGTAAGATGTTTTAGGATTATTCAAGCAAGCAAAATTGTATTACAGACTGGCAATTTTATCTAATTTTACTATAAAAAATACATTAGACACTCAAAAACAAAAGACTTATTTAATCAGAATACGTTTTTAAAAACTTTATTTTTTTCTACATAGGCGCAAATCTTTACAGCCAGGAAGCAAAACAGCCCTACCAAATAGAAAATACTACCCTCAACTTATACATAACTGTAAAATTTAAAATTAAATTCAAAATAACATACAATTATGTAGAATAAACTTTGATGTAAAAATCCGTCTGCAAAAGCCCCTACAACATAAATCTGAGCTAAAAAATCAAAAACCGTGATATCGAAATCCGATACCACGGCCTTGCTGTTGAAAAACAATGAAGGGCCGATTATGACGCCCGCAGTTCGACCCAGAAATTCATGAAAGATCTATTCACGAACCCCGGCCATGAGCAGGCCGATATTATCAACCTTGGCCTTATCGCAGACCGGGAATTCATCCATTATCTGGCCGCAGTACATAACCGCAACACGGTCGGCCAGTTGCAGGGCTTCACCGAGATCACCTGTCACAAGCAGCACACCGGCCATTTTACGGGCATCCAGCAGTCTGTACCAGACTTCCTCTGTGGCTGAAATATCCAGCCCCTGAGTCGGCTGCTCGGCAACAATCAGGTGAGGCTGCCGGTAAAGCTCACGAGCCAGCACCATTTTCTGGAGGTTGCCGCCTGAAAGCTGCCAGGCAAGCGCCTGAACGCGTCCCGGCCGGACATCATAGTCCCGGACAAGCTCACGAGCCACGGATGCGGCCTTTTCCCTTTTCAATATGGGCCCGGACGAAAATCCCTGCCTTGTGGTCAGCAGTAGATTGTCCACCAGATCAAGATTGCGGGCGGTGGCAAGGTCAAGCCGGTCTTCGGGAATGTAGGACATGGAATTGTTCCAGGTCATTTCCGCAAAAAAAGTTCTCCACGGCTTGCCCATGATGAAAATCGTGTCCTTGGGCGGCTTGCGCAGACCGCAGACCCCTTCGACAAGTTCCTGCTGTCCGTTACCGGCCACCCCTACTATTGCCACGACTTCCCCGCGGCGAACATCAAGGTTAATTCCGCGCAGACCGATGCCGGTCATGTTCTTTATCTCAAGAACCTTTTCGCCGATCTCCACTTCCTTCCGGTCAACTTCCAGAATTATTTCCTTGCCGACC
This sequence comes from Maridesulfovibrio sp., assembly GCF_963677005.1. Classification (NCBI taxonomy): domain Bacteria; kingdom Pseudomonadati; phylum Thermodesulfobacteriota; class Desulfovibrionia; order Desulfovibrionales; family Desulfovibrionaceae; genus Maridesulfovibrio; species Maridesulfovibrio sp. The sequence goes on from NZ_OY781616.1 coordinate 1,333,214, forward strand.
ATCCGGCAGGCCAGATCGGCCTTTGAAACAATCTTATCCCGCGGAACTTCGGCATCGATATTACCGCGGCGCAGGATTGCGACTTCGTCCGCAATGGCCATGACCTCTTCCAGCTTGTGGCTGATGAAAACAACTGATTTGCCCTGACGGGTCATTGCCCAGAGCGCCTCAAACAGACGGAACGCCTCGCGAGGAGTCAAAACGGCCGTAGGTTCATCAAAAATCAGCACCCGGCTTTCACGATACAGCAGCTTCAGGATCTCAACCCGCTGCTTCTCGCCCATGGACAGGTTGGCCACTTTCGCGGAAGGATCAATGTCCAGCTCGTAATCCGCAGCAAGTTTCCGGACCCGCTCCTCCATCTCCGCAGGGTTGACGAAGAAGCCGCCCTCCTGTCCGAGCAGGACGTTCTGGGCCACGGTCATGGTATCAACAAGCATAAAATGCTGATAAACCATCCCGACTCCGGCCCTGATGGCGTCCTTGGAGTTGGAAAAATCAACCGGCTGTCCATCCACTTCAATATGCCCTTCGTCCGGGCGGAACCTCCCTGCCAGCATGGACATAAGCGTACTTTTACCCGCACCGTTTTCGCCAAGAAGCGCCTTGATGCGCCCGGGGTAAAGATCCAGTGAAATATCGTTGTTGGCAACAACCTTGCCGAACCGCTTGGTGATGCCCTTGAGTGAGATAATTGGAGGGCAGCCTTCAAATCCTTTGGCCTTCCGGCATTCCGGGCGGGTAAAATCTGTTTGCGAACTCATGCCAGAAACCTATCCTTCCGGTTCTATGTTGATTCCCAGATGTGCGGGAGCCGCACCGCTGCGTCCGCGCACGGCAGAAAAAATGAGCACCAGAATGGTCAGGGCATACGGCAGCATAAGCAGAAGAGATGAAGGGATGTGGGTTCCGACGGCCTGCAACCTGAGCTGAAATGCCATGACTCCCCCGAAAAGATAGGCTCCGAAAACGGCCCTGCCGGGTCTCCAGAAAGCGAAAATTACCAGCGCAACAGCTATCCAGCCGCGTCCGCCGGAAAGACCGTTGGCCCAGAGATGGGTATACGCAAGCGACAGATAGCCTCCGCCCAGACCGATCAGAAATCCGCCGCCGAGAAGTGCGATCCAGCGCAGCCGAATGGCTTTCAGCCCGACTGCTGCCGCGGCCGAAGGCTTTTCACCCACGGCGGTTATTGCCAATCCGAGACTGGTTCTGTTCAGGAAAACCATAAGCAGAAACGGAACAACGAACGAGACATAAACCAGAGCGTCCTGCTTGAAGAGAATATCACCCAGATAAGGTATGGACGACAGAATCGGAAAACTGAACTTATCGAATCCGTCCGTGGCCACACCGATGTATGGAGTGCCCAGAAAGTTGCACAGCCCGGTGCCGAGAATGGTCAGGGCCAGCCCTGAAACAACCTGATTGCCGAGGCAGGTGATGCAGACCAGTCCGTGCATAGCGGCCATGCAGCTGCCGGCAAGCCCGCCGCAGACAAATCCAAGCCATGGATTGCCGGTAGTCATGGTGACGAAAAACGCCGCAAAAGCGGCCATGCTCATCATACCCTCTACACCGAGGTTGAGCACTCCGCCTTTTTCGGTGAGTATTTCACCGAGCGTGGCGTAAAGAATCGGCGTACCGGATTGAACCGTAGCAGCCAGCAGGGGGACTATAAAGCTTTCCAACATCTCTACCACCCGAAAAAACGACAGTCCGCAACAAATGCGGACGCCTAATTTTTCTTAACGATCTTATAAGTAACCAGCATCTGACCGGCCAGTACGGACAGAAGAATCAGACCTTCCATTATGGAACCGAAAGAAGCCGGGGTCTGCAGTTCAAGCTGCATGTTTTCCACCCCTACCCGCAAAGCGGCCAGCAGATAGGCGGAAATACCTATATAAAGGGGATGCAGCCTTGCCAGCCAGGCCACGACAATAGCCGTGTATCCGTAGCCGACCATGATGCTTGCCTGAAGCCTGTTAATGGTGGCGGAAGCCTCGATGCACCCTGCCCAACCGGCCAGCGCGCCGGAAATAGCCATAACCAGTATGGTCAGCATTCCGTAAGGCAGGCGGGAGTACATGGCTACTCTTGCCCCTTCTCCGGCAACCCTTATCTCGAATCCGAGACGGGTGAAACGCAAAAAGGCCCACATGGCCACTCCGGCACCGATGCAGACAACCACGCCCCAATGCAGCCGGCTATCACCTATCTGGCCGATAATGGCGCTTGGTGAAAACTCCGGGGTAACCGGAAAACCGAAACTGGACGGATCCTTCCAGACTCCGAACACCAGATATTCCAGCAGGAGTATGGCGATATAGTTGAGCATCAGGGTGGATATGATTTCGTTCACCTGCAGCTTGAGGCGCAGTATCGCCGGAATGAACGCCCAGAACGCGCCGAACAGGGCCGCACAGATAAACATCAGCGGCATGAGCAGAATACCGGGCAGATCAGGAAAAGTAAGCGCTGCCCAGGTTGCACCGATGGCACCGAGAGCAAACTGACCTTCGGCACCGATATTCCAGACCTGCATGCGAAACGCCACGGCCACGCCGAGGGCGCACAGAAAAATGGGGATGGCTTTCAGGAGAGCGTCTTCCAGCGCCCATGAAGCTCCAAAAGACCCCTGCCAGAGCACGAGGAGTCCTTGAACGGCGGATTTACCCTGCAGTTCCAGCAGGAGCGCGCTGATCCCGAAAGAAAGAACCAGAGCGCCCGCGATAATAATCGGGGCGCCCCAGTTCCAGGGTTCGTCGCGCTTTTGTAAGCGATAACCCAACATAAATAATTACTTGGTATTTCCGATTACGCCTTCAACAAACCAGTTCATGCCCAGCATATCGGGATCGGACATGGTTTTACCGGCCGGGACAACTTCCTTACCGTTCTGATCGTTGATGGGACCTACGAAAACAGCGTTATTGCCGCTGATAATATCCTGCTTTGCGGCAGCGACCTTGTCCTTTACGTCCTGCGGGACCATGGGGCCGAAGGGAGCGATGTCCACAACACCCTGATCCATGCCCCACCACAGTGCTTCGTTACCCTGCCAGACACCGTCGCGAACCTGTTCCACGGTATTCTTGAAAAGGGGTGCCCAGTTCCATACAGCGGAAGTAAGCTGGGTATCGGGAGCCATTTTGGACATATCGGAGTTGTAAGCGATAGCGTATTTTCCGCGTTCGTGAGCAGCTTCGAGAGGTCCGGGAGAATCCTGATGCTGGGTGATGATATCAGCCTTCATGTCGAGCAGGGAGATGGCGGCGTCTTTTTCCAGAGCAGGATCATACCAGGTCTTGGTCCAGACAACGCGGACAGTGGCTGCGGGATTTACGGAACGAACACCAAGGGTGAAGGCGTTGATGCCGCGGATAACTTCAGGAATGGGGAAAGCGGCAACATAACCGATAACGTTCGACTTGGTCATCATACCTGCTACGATACCGGTAAGATATCTGGCCTGGTACATACGACCGAAATAGTTGCTCATGTTCGGGGTGGTTTTGAAACCGGAACAGTGCATGAACGCAACTTTGGGAAATTTTTTGGAAACCTTGACCATGGGGTCCATGTAGCCGAAGCTGGTTCCGAAAATAACATCATATCCCTTGCGGGCAAGGTTAAGCACTACGCGCTCGGAGTCGGGACCTTCGGGAACAGACTCGATAGCGGTTGTTTCAACCCAGGGAAGGGCATCGATGGCTTTACGTCCCTGATCCTGAGCAAAGGAATAACCTTCGTCACCGATGGGTGAAATGTAGACAAAACCGACTTTGACCTTTTCTTTTTTAGCTCCGGCGAAAGCAACGGATGCCATCATTACGGACATGGCCGCAACTATGAGCATAAGCAGAATTTTACGCATCATCCACTCCTTGATTCAATTTTGAACAGTCAATGAAATTCCGTACCTATAGTCTTCCATCAAAACATAAAATACACAGAAGCTGAAAAAGGAACCTGCCCGGTCAAACGTTCCGGCGGCAAATCCCCCGTTTCAGGTCCTGCTTTTTTAAAGCCTGAACTCAGGCCTTAATCATCCTGATTTTCCTGAGAAACCTTCACAATGGGCTGGGCAAACTGGGTTGCACTGTCCCATGGAAAGAGAATCCAGGTATCCTGGCTCACTTCAGTAATATATGTATCAACCAGCGGACGCCCCTCCGGTTTGGCATATATGGTGGCGAAATGAGCTTTGGGGACCATTTCACGTACCAGCCTTGCCGTGCCGCCGGTATCAACCAGGTCGTCAACAAGAAGCCAGCCCTCGCCGTCTCCATTGAAACCTTTAAGCACTGTGGCTCTCTTTTCCTGCACCTTCCAATCATATGTGGAAATACACACAGTGTCGATGAGCCTTATTTCCAGTTCTCGGGCCAGAATAGCGGCGGGAACAAGACCCCCGCGAGTGATTGCAAGAATTCCCTCAAACGGCCCTTTATCCAGCAGTCGCCAGGACAGAGCCCTGCAATCACGCTGGAGTTGTTCCCACGATATGGGATACATTTTAGAATATCTGTCTGCCTTGGACAATTTCATTCTCCTTGAATTTCCTTGCGCGTACGCGGTTTCCCTAGCTCAAGGAGTGTACAAGGGCAACATAAAAAATCAATCATCCCCGGACCAAGGGCAGGCAATCACTGTTATATACCCTTCCCGACCTCTGACAGGGAACGCATGAAACCGCATATTTATTTTGTAACAACATCTATTACAGTTTATCTTTTCCACCGTCTACCCTGCTGAAGCAATCAACGGGAAGGACAGAGGCCGATTCCTTTTGTATAATTATAATTTTACAGAAAGCCCGCCGCAGGATAAAATGAAAAAATAAATGTCCGGAAAATAATGAATGAAAACTTCAAGGCCCAGGAAATGAGACAGAAGAAAATCAACGGCATCAGGTACAAGCTGACACTTCCCCTTATCATTATCATGTCACTTGCGGCGGTCTATCTGTTCCACACCATCATAATTGATGGCAGAAACTACTCTTCCCTGAGGTCCGGTCTACTTGAAATCAAACTAAACACATACGAGACTGCTTTCAGTGATTCTGCAACCGGCTACGATCTGCACCGGCTGAAAGGGCTGGTGAATGAATTTGAAAACTACCCGGACAATCGCAAAGAACAACTGTTTCCCGAAAACACGGCGGAGGATTTTTTTCAGGCTGCTCAGCAATTCATGCAGGCAACCGAATCCGGAGACAAGGACACTGTTTCAGGCTCCGCAAAAACACTGGATCGGATTATAGACAGAATTCTGCTTGAGTCCGGGAAAAAATTCAAAGCCGAGACAGGCTCACGAGTCAAAATAGAATATGGCCTGCTCTTCCTGATCTGCGTATTTGCCGTGGTTCATTTCATGCTTGTTGATAAGCCGATGCGCAACGAACTTCTCCGCAGCCTGCGGGAAAAGGAAATCTGCAATTCCACCATCCGCAAGCTGGCGGAAAGGGATACCCTGACCAACCTGCCGGGCCGCATGAAATTTTATGAGGAATCCGAACGGGAAATTTCATCTGCCGCGCGTTACGGGTCAGACCTTACTCTCATCAAGATGGATATAAGCAACTTCAAGGACATAAATTTAAAGCACGGCCAGAAAGCGGGAGACAAACTGCTGGCCGGATTCGCCCGTACAGTCCGTAAACACCTGCGCAGGCCGGACAGCTTCTTCCGCGTCGGCGGCGATAAATTCATCATTCTGGCACCGCACACTACGGTGAAAAACGCCCTCAATCTGGCCGAAAAAATAGACCGGATCATAAAAACCGACCGGGCATTGCTGAAAATACCCTTCAGCCTGAATACGGGAATAGCTGCCTGCACAGCTGAAGACACTGCGGAAACACTGCTTGAAAAGGTGGACGCCGCCTTGAAAAAGGCAAAACAGGACGGACCGGGCTCGGTCTGTTCCGCCTGACCGGGAAGTTCACACAGAGGATCACAACCGCAATACAGGCTGATCATCTGCGCATAAGCGATATCCCTGTAATCTTATTGAATGTGCGCACGGCAAAGGCATCGGTCATGCCGGAGACATAATCCACTACCTTCTGAGTATTTTCATACACGGACAGATCTTCCGAAGGTTTGTAATGATCCGGCAGGAGTTTGATTGATTTTCGACTTTTCGCTCCGAGTTTTTCCCCGGTGTGAAGTTCGCACACTATCTGACCGAAAAAATCAAGAATCTTCCAGAGCACCTCATACGCAGCGGCCTCCGTATCAATCACTTCGGTAGAATTGTAGACCTTCTCTATTGCCACTTTCTTGAGCATGCTGAACTCATGCGACTTTTCAATACATTCGGTAAGGCTGGACTCAAACGCGCCTTCCAGTATGGCGTCCTCGTTGGCAAGAAAGACTTCACAGGAACTGGTCACAAGCGCATTTATGGCCGTGGCCCTCAGAAACTCGACCTTTTCCTTATCCTCACCCATGGAATCGATCCGCTTGGCCACAGCCGGATCATGATCCAGCACATCCATGAACATGGCCCGGATATCATCAAAGGAAACCAGCCCCAACCGGTAGCCGTCTTCCAAATCCACTACGTGATAACAGATGTCGTCGGCAGCTTCCACAAGGTAGGCAAAAGGATGGCGGGCCCACCGGTTTCCTTCCTTCTTGGAAAGTCCCAGGTATTCTGCCAGCTCCGCATAAGTAGCAACTTCAGTCAGGAAAATTCCGAATTTCTTTTTGCTTCCGGCATATTCGGAAGTAAACGGATACTTGGTAAAAGCGGCAAGGGTTGCGCAGGTCAGCTGCATACCGCCGGGATTGTTGGGCCGCTGCAGGGCCAGCACATTTCGCAATCCCTGAGCATTGCCTTCGAACAGCCGGAAATCATCCCTCTTCTTCCTGCCTATCCAGGTACAGAGATCACTGCCTATAGAGGAACACTCGAACCAGTCCCGGATTGCATCCTCGCCGGAATGGCCGAACGGAGGGTTGCCGATATCATGCATGAGGCAGGCGGTGGCCACTACAGTGGCAGGCTCCGCGGGCATGAGATCAAGGCCGTGTTTATCAATAAGCCTGCTTCCGACCATGTATCCCAGAGAACGCCCAACAGACGAGGTCTCAAGGCTGTGTGTCAGCCGCGTGCGCACGTAGTCGCTTCTGGAAAGAGGAAAAACCTGAGTCTTATCCTGCAACCGCCGGAATGCGGAAGAAAAGATAATACGGTCGAAATCTTTTTGAAATTCACTTCTGTCGCGGTTGGCTTCCGCGGCAAGTGTCTTACCGATTCTCTGCTTGCCTAATAGCTTGTCCCACTGCATCGTTTATCCTGAACACATCATGTAAAAACGGCCCCATACGGGCGACATTCGGCCTTCGACCTGCTAAATTCCTAGATAGCAGCGTCAGTGCGCCCCGCCGTTCATGATGAAAGTTTCGTTGGGGAAATCATTTATGTACCGATTTCTGTATTTCTGAATCACAGCTTCCCATGTACCGTCATCCTTCATGGATTTCAATGCCTTGTTGAACCGGTCACGCAACAATGCGGTATTATTTTTCTTGCAGAACGAAACATATACAGGATTCTGCCCCACGGTTGGTAGCAGCCTGCGAATCCCGGATAAAACCCCGATCTTGCGGGCTGTATAGAATGTCGACAGGTCATCGGAAATAAATATATCAAACCGGCCTTTTATGAGCTTGCTGAGGTTGGTCTGCACGGAATCGGCGGTCTCAACCCTGTGCCACAATTTATCCTTTATATATTTATCAATTTCCTTGCCGTAGAGAAAATCCTTTATGACTCCGAAGCTGTATTCATCAAGCGAAGCAAGATCACCGTTGAAATCAATTGTTGAATCACTACGGACAAAAAAGGCCATGGATTCCAAGCGAACAGGATCGCTGTATTCCATGTACTCACAACGCTCAGGAGTTTTAAGCAGCAGGAACATTCCGTCTGCCAGCCCATGGCTGGCCATGGCGAGCGCTCTCTTCCATGGAAAGAATTTGAACTCCACCTCTTCACCCATACGGCGGAAAGCTTCCTGTATTATTTCAACGTCGCAACCGCTCGCAACTCCGTTCTCCAGATATCCGTAAGGAGGATAATCCAGAGAAACAAGCGTGTAGGTTCCCGCCTCTGCAGAACAGACAAGCAGTACCAAGAATAGTATCACTGTTACGACTTGAAATTTTATCTTCATAAAGGACCTGCAACAAAAAAATCTCTGTCCTCATCATAGGCATATTCTTTTAAAAAACAAATTGCTTTTTACTACAATCTGTCAATAGTCAAACCCAATAGAATCAAGTCCGACCAATCACTCATTTCTATAAAGACAAAACAAACTCCGGAAACATTCATCCCGGCAGGACAGGCCCTGTGACCACTGCTGAAAACAAATCAGTATTTGGCGGTGAATTCTAAAAACGATATATGAACTCAATTCAGTTGCCACACTCCTCGTAACGCCGCACCGTAAAGTCCGCTGTCCTGATTATCGTTCAGAAATACCGGAATACGCTTAAGCAGATCTTCCATGGACGAAGAACGCAGAAACTCTTCCATGAACACTGGTTGATCCACAACAAAAGGATTCTTTGCTACGATTCCTCCGGAGATATACAGCCCTCCGGTAGCGCAGACGGTCAGGGCATAATTCCGACAGCATCTGGCGGTAAACTTCGAGTACCATTCAAGAGTCTTTCCGCCTTCCTTCATCCGGGCTGCAACTTCTCCGGCTTCCAGCTCTTCTCCGGTCAGATAGCGATGCAGAATGGTAAGCCCCCTTCCGGTCAGCACTTCATCGCCGCAGCAGTAGGTAATTCCTCTGCGATCCATAACATAACGGCAGAAATCAAGTTCCTCCACAGTCTCTGCCGGAAACGAAATATGTCCGGCCTCGGAAGGCACCGGAGCAAAGCCGCAACCGGGCAGCGGAACAAGGGCGCAATGTCCCAATCCCGTTCCCGCTCCGATGACTCCCAGTGTGCCGGTCGGCGAAACCTCGATATCATGTATGACCCTGCATCCTTCCACGGCCTTGGTACGGCAGGCATAAGCCTGTGCGACAAAGTCGTTGATAAGAACGGCCCGCCGGAAACCGTATTTTTCATACCCGTCCCTGAAATCAACATCCCAGTCCACATTGGTGACATTGCAGTACACACCCCGGATTATAGGTCCTGCAGGGGCCAGCACTGTCACATCAAAATCCTGCGGAGAATACGGAAATTCGCTTTCCGCCAGCATTTCCAGCAAATGAGCAAAGCTTCCCGCATTCTTGCTGGAAAGCCAGACGGTTTCCTTCATTACCGGCTGCCCTCCCGGACCGGTTTCGAACGCCGCGAACCTGCTGTTTGTCCCGCCAATATCAACCGCCAGAATAAGTCCCATAAATCCGTCCTTGAAAAGCAGCCCGTAAAACGGCTGATTGGTTTAATCTAATTCGAACAATATCCGCATTACTAACGTCTATTAAAAGTAAAACAATCCCCCGGCCAACGTAAAGCTGTAACAGATTATTTTTGTCAAATGATACGCAGTGTCAAAAAAAAGACACAAAAAACCGGAGCTGTCCGCGCTACAAGCGGAACAGCCCCGGTAATTCAATGCCTGAAAACAGATTTTTCGTATCAGGAAGCTTTGACCAGCGGCACCTCGTGCAGAATCTTATCCTTGGCAAGACGCTCCTGCTTACGCATCTTTATGTACTTGCGGGTGATATTCCTGAGTTCTTCTGTCTTGGCTTCACGATCTTCCGGGCTGAGGAAGGCCACCAGCTTTCTTTCAAGCTTATAGGGGTTCTGCTCTTTTTTGATGGCTATGACCCCGTCCATGATCATCTTGTGGTTTATAAGTTCGTTGCGGGTTCTGGCCCGAACGGTTTCGGCCATGGGCGCAAAAATCATGTTGCTGAGAATAACACCGTAAAGAGTTGAAATGAACGCCACGGGGATATGCTTCAGGATCACTTCGGGATTGTCTATTCCCATGAGCAGGCCGATCAGCCCGATAACCGAACCGGCAACACCGAAAGCGGGTGCGTAACGGGCCATGGAGAGGAATATTCTTTCCGATTCACTCCTGCGCATATGAAAAAAAGACATTTCGGTCTTGAGGCAGTCCTTTATTTCGTCTTCCTCAAAGTTATCCACCAGCAGAGTAAGCGAATTGCGCAGAAATGATATGGTGGTTTTTTCATTGGCCTTTTCCAGAGAAAGCATACCGTCCATCCTGGAGCGCACACTCAGATCAAGCAGGGTGTCGACAATCTCCTCATGAGTGGTAAGCCTGCCGGAATAAGTTTCATGGACAACCTTGAAAGCGTCACGAAGCTGCTCGACCGGATAGCTGAGCAGGACCGCAACGGCAAGACCGGAAAGCACTATGACCAATGCGGCCGCATTCCAGTACAGCGCTATTCCGCCGCTGACCCAGAAACTGGCCAAAAATACTGCTGAAGCGACAATTACGCCCGCCAGATTCTTCTTATTCATAACAGACCTCCTTACTCGGCATTGATGTCGGTATTTATAACGACGATTTCAACCCTTCGGTTGTTTCCGCTGACCTTGCCCATATCATCCGGAAGCTCAGGGGCGTAATTTCCGCGCCCGCTGACGATGATACGCACAGGATCAATCGCTTTTTCATATGACAGGTATCGAGCCACACGGGCAGCTCTGGCAGTGGACAGTTCAAAGGCTGCACTCTGCCCGATTTTTGCCACATCCTTATCATCCACATGCCCCACAACATGGATGGCATGTGTATTTGTTTTCAAAACATCGGCCACTTCGGCCAGATACTGTCTGGTTTTTTCTTCCAGCCTGCTTTCTCCCGGCGCAAAAAAAGCATCCCCGCGCATGACAATTTTGAGCTCGCCGTTTTCCTCTTTCATGCTGACGGCACCGTCTGTGCTCCGGTAAAGGGTATCCTCCGGAGTAAGCAGCACTTTGGCTGATCCGCTCATGGCATCTCTATGAAAGGAAATCATATCGATAAGATCGTCCGCCGGACTGACGGAAACCTGACTGCGGGCATTGCCGCTGAAAATGACTTTGATATTTTCCTTGGACTGGCTGTAGATAAACAGAACCACAAACAGGACGAACATGACCATCATCAGGTCCGCCCAGGGCACGGACCAGCCGTTCATCCCGGATGTATCGGAACTTCCAGACTCAAAATCCATGAGCCCCAGTTCTTCTTTCAAGTCGTCAAATTTCATACGCCGCTCCATGATTCAGATGCACCGGGATATTTGCCCGGAATATTCACCCGACATGGAAGCAAGGGTAATGCCAATCCCCAAAAAAGTGTATATTAAAGGAATTAACAAGCATTAAGCCGACTATCGGAAATGATAAAAATTGAAAAAGTCAAAAAGAAGACATAAACGCCGGGCACAAAAAAGCCCGCCGGTAAGGCGGGCATATGGAAAAGCACAAATATTTCACTAAGCTATTACAGATCCAGAACAAGACCGTCCTGAGCCATGATGATGTTCCCCGGCTTTTTCTCCACAAACCCGGCAAACTCGATGGTGTCATCAAGAAATTTCTGAAGCTGAAAATCGTCAAGGACCGGTTCCTGATGAAACAGACACAAGGTCTTTACGCCGGCCATACCCGACATTTCAACAGCGATTATATTATTGGAATGGCCCCAGTCCTCTTTTATGGAATTTGCTTCCGCAAACGAATACTGGGCATCCATGATAAGCAGGTCCGCATCCCTGAAAAAATCAACAAATCCCTCATCCGTAAGGGCTGTGGCGCTCTTGTGTTCACAATCCGTTGAATAGACGGCCGCTTTGCCGTCCTTTTCGAAACGGTATCCGAATGAGCCGCCGGGATGATACTGAGCCTTGACCCGGATAGTGACCCCGCACAATTCCAGTTCCTGACCGTTTTTCAGCCGCACGAAATCTATTTCTGATCCGAGATTGTCGAAATGCACAGGAAAACCGGGTTCACTCTGCTGCGTACGCAATGCAGCTTCAATGTTGGGATGCCCGCCGTAAAAGGTGACTCTGTTTCCAGGAATGTATGCCGGAACGAAAAAAGGAAATCCCTGAAGGTGATCCCAGTGCAGATGCGACATAAAAATATGGAAATGAGCACCGTTCTTACCCTGACGCTCCTGCATGACTTTATTGCCCAGATCACGGAGCCCTGTACCGCAGTCGCAGATAATGTACTCATCACCCCGCCCTTCTATCTGAATACAGGGCGTGTTGGTCCCGTATGACCCCCTTACAGGAAACGGAAGCTCATTATCAATGAAAGAATCCAGATCGGTAGTGGAATCTATCCCTTTAGCCACAGCAATTTCCAGAGCCGCCTTGACCTTGTCCCTGGCCCTCTCTGCATTGAACGTGGCCGGCAGGGACCCTCGTGCCCCCCAGATGCATACCTTCATTAAAAACTCCTGTTCTGATTTTCTCGATTATCATTACCGTTAGTTCCATTAAAGGGCAACAATTCTGTATATAAATAATCGGTAAAAGAACAAAACAAAAACACGCATCGTTAACACTGTGAAGAACACCTATACGTTGACCTTTGCACATAGAAAAGGCAAATACCGCAATACGTAATACGGAATTCACTTACACAAAAGGATATATAAATGAAAATATACACCACAACCAAACCGCTGATCCTGGGTTCAGCTTCCCCAAGAAGAAAAGACCTTCTCGGTTCGGCAGGCATTGAATTCAAAATACAGCCTGCCTGCGGCGAAGAACCCAAACCGCTACCCGGCCAGAATCCGGAAGAGTACGCAAAAAAGACCGCACTGCTGAAGGCTCTGGAAGTTTCCGAAGCACATCCGGGAAACTATGTTCTGGGTGCAGACACGATAGTTGTGCGGGACATGGATATACTCGGTAAACCGGCAGATCAGGACGAAGCTTTCGGGATGCTCAAAAGCCTGTGCGGAAGGTCCCATAAAGTCATCACCGGCTGCGCGCTGATTGGGCCGGACGGTAATTCCGTAAACTTCTCCGTCTCAACCGATGTGGAATTCATAGATTTCGAAGAGAAATGCATCCGGGCCTACGTCACAACAGGAGAACCGGACGACAAGGCCGGGGCATACGCCATTCAGGGACTTGGAGCCTTTCTGGTCAAAGGGATTTGCGGGTCGTATACGAATGTTGTGGGGTTGCCGCTGGCGCGGGTAATTGAGACACTGGTTCAGTGGGGTGTGGTTGTTCCGGGGGATGAATAAACCACTATAAACGTAACATATTAAAATTCGCTATCCCGTTCCACCTTGACTACCCGTACTTTAAAAGAACCATACCATTTTGAACGGCCAAGCTGCTGTGCTTTTTGGTGCCGCGGATCATTTTTCCATTGAACAATGGACTCCATATCCTTCCAATAGGAAATAGTTATGCCCAGTTCCTCTCTAACCGACTCTACGCCGAGAAATCCAGGTTGCTCAACCGCCAGATCAACCATTTCTTCTGCCATAGAACTGTATCCATTATCTCCCTGCGTACGCAGTGAAGTGAAGATCACAGCGTAATATGGAGGAGCCGGAGTTTTCGCTATCACTCCCATTTCAGGCCATCCTTTTCTATAAAGACATAGTTTGATTATAATATTTACTCAATATACCGTAACATGGATATAACTTATTATCCCGAATACGTAATGTCCAGTCCATCTGGATGTGTATGAAAAACCCACTCTAGAACATAACCCAATAAAATAGTATATTATTCATACCATATTACACATTAGATAAATTCTAATAAACAGGCATGGCTGGTGGTATGTATGACCACGTAAAAAAAGGAACAAAAAATGAACTTTGAAGTAAAATATAGCTGTAGTGGAATAGACTGGAACCTCGTAGCCAGCATACTCAAAACAGTCGGAATGGCTCACTATAAACCTGAAATTCACGCAAAAGCCTTCGAGGCAAGCCATACGACAGTATTTATATTCGATAAGGATAAAATGATCGGTTTCGGCAGAGCAATCTCGGATGGAGCATATCAGGCTGCCATATATGATTGCGCAGTTATTCCCGAGTATCAGGGACAGAAGGTCGGTTCCCTGATAATGACGCACATTCTGAAACAACTTGAAGGGTGTAATGTCCTTCTTTATGCGGCTCCGGGAAAAGAAGGTTTCTACGTAAAACACGGATTCAAACAAATGAAGACGGGCATGGCAAGATTTATCGATGAAAATACCATGCACAACAAGGGCTTTATTTAATGGCCCACGCTTGTTGGCCGGCATAAGGAAAAGATTATAATTCCTCTTGACCTTTTGTTAGGAAACCTTACAATAAATCCATGAATGAACTGAAAGAACGTTTTGAAGCAGTGCAGTGCTCCCTGATGGATTTGATTGATACCATCAACGATCAACATAAGGGAGGGGTGGATTTCGGCACAGGCCACAGGTTGTATCCCGCAGAGATTCACACCATTGAGGCCATCGGTGATTCGCCGGAAATTACTGTAACCAGATTGGCGGAACGTATGGGAGTATCCAAACCCACCATATCTGAACGCATCAACAAACTATCCCGGAAAGGACTTGTCAGCAAGGGAACCAAGGCAGGCGATGCCAAGGCTGTGCCGCTGTGCCTCACCGAATCCGGCAATGCAGCCTATAAAGGTCATGCGGATCACCACCAGCAGATGTTCGATCTGTTCGTGGGGAAATACGGAGATGACGCGGAAGCTGTGCTGCGTAAATTTTCTTTCGCATTTAAAGAAATGCGCGAACTCGCAGTAGAATTCAGTTGCAAAAAGGGCTGAAACCAGAACCCGTTTGAGTTTTTTTTGAACCATTTGTTAGGTATGCTAACAAAAAAAGAGGAGAACTGACATGAAAGTATTGAGCCTTTACCATTCACAGACACAAAACACATTGAAGGTAGCGGAAACAATTGAACAGGCGGCAAAGAGTGCTGGTTGCGAGGTCAAAACCATGCAGGCGAAGCCGGGGGCAGAACCGGTGCAGCTACTCGATTTTGATTTGATTTTTATCGGCTCGGGTGTTTACGGCTGGCTCCCTGGCAAAGCCATGATTGAATGGCTGGGTGAGCGCGCAAAGGAAAATATGAAAGAATTCGGAGGGTCGGGTCTATTCAAGCCCGGATCGCCTCGCCTGACTGGAAAATACGTTGCGGTATACTGCACGTATGGAGGAAGCCACACCGGAATAAATGAAGCCGTTCCGGCAGTGAAGTATATGGGGCAGCTGTTCGATCACCTGGGTTTTACCAATGCCGCAGAATGGTATGTACCGGGCGCGTACCACGTTCCAAAACTGCACCACCACAATACCCAGGGAAGACTGGGGGACATAAGTAACCGCCCTAATGAGAACGATCTGGCTTCCATCGCTGAAAAAGTAAAAGGGCTGATCAAATCAATCGAGCCCTCCATACAGGCCAGCAAAACTGTAGCGTGACCGCCGGCATATAAATACGTTTGATTTCAGCTGGATATTCTCCACATCCACTTAAACTGTTTCCCCTGATTGAATCTGTTCACAAGGTAATCCATCTTATAACGACCAATAAGAGGACTAAGGGGGTTGCATTGAAAGCAGCCTCCTTAAATCAAAACGCCATAAGTTTTACGGAGATTTCAGCACAGGAGATTTCTTACCCAAAGTTTCTCCGAAAATTTTGTCATAAGTCCCGTCTTTCTTCATTTCAGTAAGTATGTCGGCTAATTTTGCCACTAGATTTCCATACTTAACACTTATCCAGGGATAAGAGCAGGCATCATCAAGGATACCGATTTTAACAATATCAAATTTTATTTTTTTATTCTGATTTAAAATAGTCATTACAGAATGATATGACGACACAAAAACATCAAACCTTTCTGAAAAAAGCATCCGCAGTCCCTGCTCTATAGAAGTTGCAGACATAGTTCTTATGTTTGGAACGTTATTTTTTAATTTTGCTTCAACCAGTTTATGTCCACGAATATAACCTACCCGCAACGGTGCCAGATCAGCCCAATTTTCAATGCTGCTGACCGGAACACTTCCATTTTGCACGGCCAATTTACTCGCAAAGACAGCCACATAGTCATCCAAAATAGGAACAGGCACCTTTATGAGATTCTGATATTGGAATGGATAGTACTTATGCAGGTCAACTCTGGCCGCATCGCCGTCAACAATTCCTGCATTCGCCATCAATAGTGCGCGTTCCCAGGGAACTACCTGCAATTCGAACTTACACCCAATTTTTTTAAAGGCTTCGGAGTATAGTTTTTGAATAAAATTAACCAGTTCCTGATTGCCATGATCAGCCAAGGAAAATACGATTGTCCTGCCTGAACGAGGAGGCAAAGAACTTGCCGTAAACAAGAAAATCGACATGAGAGCTACAATTATTATTCGCATTTTTCCCCTTCAGTGAATTAAATAAAAATCGTAACATCTTGAAAGGTATTTCGTCGACAACTCCAAAATGCTGGGCGAATTTCTTTCACAATTTAAATATGGTTGCTGCAATTATGTTTTATCCATTCTCCTAGCATACTCCAGAGAGAAACAATATCACAACAGCCCGATTTTTAGGAACACTTCCCAAGGGGGTATCATCACGCCGGGTGGAGGTAGACCTGCTGCCTGCTGAGTGGATTGAACCTTCGAATGCTGACCTTCTCAGGCATTGGACCGAATCTGCATGTTTCTGAAAAACAAAAACCGATAGTTCAAACGGGAGGGTTTCGTCCCTCCCGCACACGCTAGAATTACACCCATAGCAGGATTAGACATCATCTTGGGCTGGCGAGAGCGGCCAGATCGCAACCGGTAATTGCCTTCAAATTACGGGTAACTTTTTCAGGTGACCAGTTCCACCAGGCAATCTCCAAAAGTTTTTCAATGACAAGTTCATCGAATCTGGGGTGGATCAGCCGTGCAGGGTTGCCTGCAATGATGCTGTACGGTGGGAAATCCCCGGTGACCACAGACTTGGCTCCAATAACGCAACCATGCCCTATATTCACACCGGGAAGAATTGTCGCGTCGTAACCGATCCAGACATCATTACCGATGTGTGTGTCTTTTACCGCTGGAAAAAGATCATCTTCAGGCCTGCCGTTCTCCCACCCGGAGCCGAAAATAAAAAACGGATACGTTGAAAAAGAGCTTAACGCATGGTTACCGCCGTTCATGATAAACGTGGTCTTCCTGGCTATTGAGCAATACCGCCCTATGATGAGTTTGTCCCCGATAAAATCGAAATGGTAGAGTATGTTTTCAAAGAAACGCTCAGGGCCATCAGGATCATCATAATATGTGTAATCTCCGATGATGACATTGGGGTTGGTGCAATAATTTTTTATAAAGGAAACCTGAGGGAATCCTTCCATGGGGTGCTTTGTTTCAGGATGTGGTCCGTTCATGGCTTTTCTTTAGGGCAGATTCTG
This sequence comes from Maridesulfovibrio sp., assembly GCF_963677005.1. Lineage (NCBI taxonomy): Bacteria > Pseudomonadati > Thermodesulfobacteriota > Desulfovibrionia > Desulfovibrionales > Desulfovibrionaceae > Maridesulfovibrio > Maridesulfovibrio sp. The sequence continues at coordinate 1,350,642 of NZ_OY781616.1, forward strand.
GAGCCCCGCAACACAAACAGTAACCTCTTTACAACCGACCAAGCAGGTTAAGCTCCGGCACCAATCAAGATAACCGGTTGCCTTGCCACCCACTCCACATCGATCAACATCCTATGTATCCGATTACCATTGCCCGAATTTCATAAAATCTTATTGCTGTGTTTTTCCGGAGACTTCCCCTAAGCACTGGCGAGGAAGTGCTGAACCTCTTCCCCAAGATCTTCCATTGTGAATGGCTTTTCCAGATATCCGTTGAAACCGGATGCGAGGAACTTATCCTTATCCCCTGCCATTGCGTATGCCGTCAGAGCAACTATGGGGATATTCATATTCCTTCTTCCCGCCTTGCCGCTGCGTATGGCTCTGGTCGCGGAAACACCGTCCATTTTCGGCATCTGTATATCCATAAGAATCAAATCAAAACTGTGTTTCAATAAAATTTCAAGGGCCTCTTTTCCGTTGCCGGCCATCTGCACATCCAGCCCGATGGATTGTATATACTTATGCACTGCAAGCCTCGACAGGCAGTCATCTTCTACCAACAGGACAGATGCCTTACCTTTATTCTTCACAGGCTCAGGAGGGGCTACTTCTTCGGATTCCCCGGCCAGTTGAAAAGGAAGGCAGCAATAAAATGTTGAACCCTTATTCTCGATACTTTCCACCGACATGGTTCCACCCATCAGGCCCAGCAGCTTCTTGCAGATTGCCAGACCGAGCCCTGCCCCCTGTTTTTTCCGCTGATATCCTTCGGCCTGCTGCTCAAAGGCACTGAAAATTCTATCCAGCTTATCTTCACAAATCCCAATGCCGGTATCAGCAACGGTAAATAAAACCCAAAGCCTGCCATCCTTTCGAACAGGTAAAGGATGAACATCAATATTTATGCCCCCCTTGTCCGTAAATTTCACTGCATTTCCAAGAAGATTGCTCAATATCTGCTGCACCCTGGTGGCATCACCCAAAATGGTTTCAGGAATGTCCGGGCTCACGTCAAATGTCAGAACTACATTCTTGCCCATGGCAGTAGGTCTGAAAATTGTTTCCACAGCCGAAATACAATCCCGGAGATTCATGGGGGCGGACCGTATTACCAGTTTACCGGCTTCAACGCGTGATAAATCCAGAATATCTGAGAGTAATGCTGTCAATCGGATTGTGGCTTCAGCCGCGTTCGTTGCATACAGTTTTTGCTCGTCATCAAGTTCCGAATGCTGCAGAAGTTGAAGCATTCCCATAATTCCATTGAGAGGGGTCCTGATTTCGTGGCTCATGTTAGCCAGAAATTCACTTTTTGCCTTGCTTGCGGCAACAGCTCCCTGCTGCGCCCGCTTCAATTCTCTCTCCACCTGCATGCGCATCTGGATTTCATCCTGCAATTGCCTGTTGGCCTGCACCAGCGCCCCCGTAAGCCCCTGCAGTCTTTCCTGCGGATCAGTTGAAGACTCTTCCGGAAAAGTCATATCGAAACGTTCTGAAATTCTGAATCCCTCAAGCTCCGTTTCCAGATTTACACAATGACAAAGCTGAGCAAGCTGAAACTCGATAATATCGCGAAACTGAATCATCAGGTTCTCAATCTTCGGAGAATAGGCATTGAATTTGTTGTCCAATACACAGATCGTTCCAAAGGGAGTGGAATCCGGGTACAGGATTGGGAAGCCGAGGTAAGAAATCATGTTCAGAGCAACATCCGGATTGTCCTTCCAATCAGGATCTTCCAGAGCATTGGGAACCAGCAGCTTTCGATCCGTCCTTATGACGTGCTCGCAGTACAATCCGCATTTCTGGTAATAATGCTCGGTCGCGCCGAGTGGATATGGATTACCTTCGGATGCACTGGTCCGGAAAACCTCAATCAATCCTTCTCCAACGCGCATGATGAGTGCGGCCGGTACATTTGAAAATTCGGCAAGAAGATCAACTATTGACTGCCAACGCTCAAGAATTCCATCAGAAACAACGAGGATTTCCTGATACGATTTACCGGATATTATGGAACTCATCACTCCTCCATGATCAAAGCCTGCACGCATTGCCTGACACCATTCTATTACTCTACCCCAAGCGTTTTACTATAGGCAACAAAATCCATAATAAAACTGTTTATATCACAGGTTACAGCTTTAAAAGACAACTATTTTAGATAGATAAGACTTGCAGCAGGTTGACAACCAGACTATTATTAAAAATAATCCTATAAGCATGCAGGTGTATCATTTGAGCACTCTGCAACTAGTGATTGACTGGAAAAACCTGTGCCGCGACTAGGCTGTGAAAAGCGTTCAATATCGTACACATTGTAAAAATGTATAATAGGAAAAAGGATGCCGGAGAGTGATACGCAAATTCAATATTCAGGATATGGACATGGTCCTCAACATCTGGCTTGAAGCCTCCATTCAGGCACATTGTTTCATATCACGTGACTTCTGGGAGTCAAAAGTATCGGATATGCGAAATATATACATTCCAAACAGCGAAACGTATGTGTATGAAGCAGATGGAACAGTCAAAGGATTCATAGCACTCCACCATAACACTGTAGCCGCTTTATTCGTTTCACCGGACAGCCAGAGACAAGGTATCGGCACACAACTGCTGGAGGAGGCCAAGAGTATGATTCCAAACTTGAATCTTACAGTCTACAAGGCAAACTCAAACGGCATCAGATTTTACCGGAAATGCGGTTTCAGAGTGGCAAAAGAACAGATTGATGAGCACACAGGGCATCCGGAACTGCTGATGATTTTCCCCTGACACGGTCATGGTCTGAGTGACAGAAACGAGTTATCGACCGAAAATGTTCAATTATTCAAATTTAAACATAGTATTATGAAAATCGAAATTGCTGATAAAAGGGATTACCCTGAACTGATAAAAATATGGGAAGCTTCCGTACGAGCAACACATTTTTTCCTGAAAGAAGAAGATATCGTGTTTTTGCTACCGCTGATTCTCAATCAATACTTTGATGCGGTAGAATTACGATGTGCAAGGGACAATCAGGATAAAATTACGGGGTTCTGCGGGGTGACTGAAAATAAACTTGAAATGCTGTTCATAGCACCGGAAAGCCGGGGACAAGGTATCGGTTCCGCCCTGTGCCGCCATGTGATTGATAATATGCATGTCACAGCCGTAGACGTAAACGAGCAGAACCCGCAGGCCGTCGGATTCTATGAACACATCGGATTTGGAATCACCGGCAGGTCCCCGGTGGATGGGCAGGGGAATCCTTTCCCCTTGTTGCACATGAAGTTGAGAAAAAACCTACCCACCGGTCAGTAACACTCTGCACTTCTGTAATAATTTAAAGAGACCAGGTTCACCTTCCAAGCTCCACGCAGTGGATCTTCTGTCAGGCTGCAGATAAGGAATTCAAAATTTCAGTTGACAAACGTATGGTGTCCATACGATATAGTTTGAATGAATCCAGTCATAGAAAAATATATGCTGCTGCTTGAAAAGATTTCAAACACGACTAAAGCGTACAAATCATTCGGTACGGATGTGAATATTTATCGTAGCGAGATCCACGTCATTCAGCTGATAGGTGATCGCGGAAGCATCCATATCTCTCAGATATCGCGCTTGATAGGTGTTACAAAAGGAACCGTTTCCCAAATAGTCAAAAGACTGGAAGGTAAAGGGTTGGTGGAAAAAATCGTCGACAAAGCGAACAACACCCGTCAACTGGCCAGTCTTACGGACAAGGGTAAGACCGCATACAAGGCTCACGTAGAATTTCATAGCCGTCAACACGCGGAAATGAACTCGTTTATAGTGTCGTTAACTGAAGAGCAGCAGGCTGTTCTGGATACGTTTCTCACCAAGGCATATGATATGATCGAGGACCATCTATAATTTTTTTAACCATAACGTATGGACACCATACGTTCAGAAGGGATTAATCATGAAACAGGAAAATAAAATTGTATGGATCGCAGCGTTGATCCAGCTTATCAATCTTATAGACTTTATGATGGTGATGCCGCTCGGGCCGGACATATCGAAGGACCTGCCTATCAGCAATGCCGATATTGGATTTATTTGCGGTGTATATACTCTGGCAGTTGGATTCTCAGGAATTGCCTGCGCTAAATTCTTAGATAGGTTTGCCCGTAAATCCGTAGCAATTGTGGCGGTACTTGGTCTGTCGATTGCTACCCTGTCTGCCGCTTTCTGCTGGGATTTATATTCAATGCTCGGCGCGAGAATTCTGGCGGGATTTTTCGGAGGACCTGCCGCCGCCATTGCTTTTTCGATGGTTTGCGATGCTGTACCGCCTGAAAGAAGAGGACGGGCGATGGGGATTGTAATGGGAAGTTTTTCTGTCTCCTCCATTGCAGCTATCCCTTTCGGACTGGAATTAGCCGAAATAGGCTCCTGGCGCACACCTTTCTATGCTATTGCCATTCTGGGATTTGCCGTTCTTTCAATGATCCTGTTCTTCACTCCCCCCATGAAAACTCATATGGAAGGACATAGCGAACCGGTTTCACTCATTCGCATTCTGGCTAACAGAAAATATCAATTGGCTTTCTTTATGATGGTGACAGCCATGATATCTTCTTTCGCCATAATCCCCAACTTCTCGGCCTATTTTCAGGTCAATCTTGGATTTGAACGATCTTCGTTAAGCTTTCTGTACTTCATCGGCGGGGTTTTCAGCTTGATTCTGATGCAGGTCGGCGGCAGAGCCTCAGATAAAATCGGCCCTATACCTACCAATATACTGGGCACAGTTCTACTGGTGGCTTTCATCTATGACGGATTCATGCATCCGCCGTTTTCATCCTGCCTTGTTATTTTCATTATGTTTATGGGGATGGTCTGCTTCAGAAATGTTTCTGCCACTACGGAAGCGTCCAAACTTCCACAGCCGTATGAAAGAGCGGCTTTCATGTCACTGTTTTCTTCCCTGCAGCATATAGGAAACGGCATAGGCGCATTGCTCTCGTCTGCAATCCTGAGCATCGGTCCGGATGGACGGCTTATAAATATGCAATGGGTCGGGTTGCTGGCGATTGTTATGGCATTATTCCAGCCGCTTGCTTTGATGAAGATTCGTCAACCGAAAATAGGCCTCAAAACCCGGCAATTGACGGACCCCATCGGCTAAGCGGGCATGCCCCGGATTGGTAAAAAGGACATTCTTTAAAACAGTCAACATGGAGTCCAGCCGATGAAAGCATATGCAAGCACCGGAAAGGACACGCCATGTTGACTGTTTTTTAGCAAGCATGTTGTGGCGGATTAACGGGGCGTCACATCCAGTATCGCGTTACCCGTGTCCCTTGAAACAGGGATGGGTTTGTAATCGGCGCGGGAAAAATCAAGTTTCTTGAGGTCTACAGTGCGCAGGGTCTGATCGTTATAGTCCGCGAAATAAAGCACACGATTGGTCAGATCCTCAATAGCGGTCCACTGGGTGTAATCGGCCTCTTCTCCCTTGGGAGTCTTATCTCTACTGATCCCCTTGATGACAAATATCTGCTCAAGCAGATGACGCGCCAACACAACAGCCTCGGCGGAATCCTTAGGCTTGTAGGCAAACTGTCTGAGGATGGCAGTGCGCACAAACCGGGAAGGCGGAGTGCAGTCGCCCGGCAATCCGAGCAGGCCGGAGCCGTTGCCGGTGCCGGCAACGGTCATACCTTCGAGCTTGAGTTCTTTCTGAATCATGGGCGAAAGGTTGACGTAGTTGCGCAGGTTGGCCCACTGCTTGGGCAGGGGCGGTTCGTTTGTCATGATGCCCAGTGGATTATCATAAAGATTAAGCTTTCCATCAATCCATTCGGCCACAATGCTGTTGCCTGCGGCATCGTGCACGGCAACGTGCAGAACCGGAATGCCTCCCAGTCCGGGAAGCTCATTTCCCCAGGCGAAAATTGTTGGTAATGCCTTCCGTACTTCAGCCACGGAACTGAAGTTGCCCAGTATCCAGTCCGGCAAAAGGGCTACATCAAGCGCCCGGTCTTCTTTCCCTTTGGGAACGGTCTGATAACCGACTGAAGGGAGCCACAGGAACTTGGCCGAGAGGCCTTTTTCATTCATTCCGTCCGATGACTTTTCCTGTCCGAGAACGGATAAACCGACGAATCCGTAACGCTGTTTCCATTTGAGCCCCTTCTTTTTACCGGGGGCTTCAGAAACCCACTGTTTACCTCTCGGATAAACGGTTACAAGGGCATGGTCATCAATGGCAAAATCCATGGACCGGCCGTTAACCACGGTACCGTCTGCAGCCTTGACCACAAAATCGGTGCAGGCCATGGCCGGAGCGGCACAGAATGTCAAAGTCAGGATGAATAATATTATGATGCGGAACATGATATCTCCTAAGGTAAATTTTGATACAGTATAAACCGGTTAGCTAAGCACCAGAGTAGGCCACCGACCTTATGTTGTCGACACGAAAGTAAGACATTTTTATGACATAAAAAAGGAAAGCAGGCAGTAAACACCTGCTTTCCTTTGAGTTCGGCAAAAAAGATAATCAACTGCAGCTGAGTATAATTCATATTCATTATAACAGCAGCATATTACTGTACAATTTCCATAAACGAGAGCATTCTGCGCATATATTTTCAGGAAATATCAAAAGCGCTTTTCTCTACATTGAAAAAATTCCCGACTAAAATTTCTCCAACAGAAGAGAAGAACACAACAAGGACAGTACAAGATCATGACAGATATCACCATACGGCAGCTTGAATCCATCTCAACCTCACGGCTGAATGAATTGTGCACCCTCCTTATTGATACCGTCGAAGGCGGTGCTTCCGTTGGTTTCCTGAGCCCGATTGCCATGGACACGGCCAAAAGCTACTGGCTCAAAGTTGAATCCGAACTGGAATCAGCAACCGACCTTCTTGTTGCTGAAAAAAACGGACAAACAGTCGGCTCTGTTCAGATTGTATATTGTACCAAAGAAAATGGTGCACATAGAGGCGAGGTACAAAAACTATTTGTTCTGCAAAGCAACCGAAGGCATGGGGTTGCGACCAGATTAATGCTTGAAGCCGAAAAAAGGGCTGCCCAAAAAGGAAAGACTCTACTCACACTTGATACACAGGAAAACAGCTCTGCTGAAAAGCTTTACGAAAAGCTTGGGTGGCAGAAAGCGGGTGTAATTCCGGACTATGCATGCAGCCCGAACGGGAAACTGCATGGAACTACACTATTCTTTAAGCATGTATACTGACACCAACACTTACAACTGATTTTGTTCTTATAATTTGACCAGTTAAATACAACATATCGACAACATTAAGCACAACAGGTTAATTTTTACCAATACGCAGCGGAATACCGTTTTTACTGCTGAATATAAATCAATCCGGCGATATGAAAATCCGCTGGATATAGCCCGCAATTACTGCTATCCAACTCTCTGGATTGAATTTATTTACCCAGAAGAGCAAAATGAAAAAAACGCGCGAGATTCAGGATTTCGATAACCAGACAAATCAATCATCCTCTGATGAGTCTGCTGCAACCACCGGATTTTTCCAGGATCTTCGATACCTGCTTTTCCCCACACAGGATTTTTTACACAAAAGATACAGGGATTACCGGCTAAACGCTCTTGTCATAATTTCAGTCTGTTCTCTTATCTGGGCGTCCCTGTGGGCCTGGGACATAACAGTTGACCCGATTGGTGCGGCAAACACACTCTGGCTACGCCTGCTGTTTATTGCAATTGGTTCCTGTTCGGTAGTTTTCATAATCTGCAAGGACCTGAACAGTTGGATTGCCTCGTTCGTTTTAGTAGGCAGCCTGAGCAGCGAGGCCGTATTTATTGAAATCCTGACCCGCCTCAATGGTGGGCTGGTCTACGGACTGGCCGGGTTCATGTACAGCATGCTGGTTGCGGTGCTGCTTTTCCAATGCTTTTCACTGCGGATAAATTATGCATTTACGCTCCTTTCCTCTGCCCTGCCCCACCTGGCAGGCATGGTCGGGATAGTGCAGGGTTTCCCCCACCGGCATTATGCAATGCTGATCTGGCCGGCAGCAGCTCTGGCTGCTATCTCGCAAACAATACATTCACGCAACTATCTGCTTCGCTACCGACTGGAAAAAAAGCTCAAAAATCTATCGAACACGGACCCTTTGACCGGCATAAGAAACCGACGCTATTTCATGCCGCAGCTTGAGCATGAAACCCGCAGAGCAGCCAGGACCAAACAGAATCTGTCCTTGCTGCTGCTTGATATAGATGACTTCAAAAGCATAAACGACCGCTACGGCCACCCTACCGGGGATCAAGTTATCTGCCGTGTAGCAGAAATCTGTGATCGTTTGTCACGGGATATTGATGTGGTTGCCCGGATTGGAGGGGAAGAGTTTTCCATTTTACTGGTAGGCAGTAATCTGGAACAGGCCGGAAATGTTGCCGAAAGAATCCGAACCCAAATTGCCAAGACTGTGATGCATGGTCCTGACAAAATGCCCTTTAACTGCACTGCCAGCATCGGCATTGCAGAATTTGATACGATAGACAAAACAGAAAATTCTCTTCTTTCAAGGGCAGACGCGGCACTTTATAAGGCTAAACGAACCGGCCGCAATAAGGTTATGACTATTCCGACAACTTGAATAGTTACAAAAAAATCTTCATCACAACTTTGCAGCATTCGCTGGTAGCACCATGAAACTACTAGACCTTACCCATCCCATAACTGAAAACATGCCGGTATTTCCGGGATCTCCCCTACCGAAACTGCAACCCATCGCAGCAGTTGAGACCGAAGGCTACAGGGAACACAGCATTTCCATAACGACCCACACAGGCACTCACATAGACGCCCCTGCCCATATCCTCAACGAAGGACTTACACTCGACCAAATGGACATCGGCTGTTTTTTCGGCTCTGCTGCTGTGCTTGACTGTAGGAGACCGGCAACGGAAGGAAGACAGATTGAGATCGACGATCTGCGCGAATTTGAGGAAATAATTTCCGAAAACGATTTCCTGCTGCTCTACACGGGATGGGACACCTTTTGGGGGACTGAAAAATATTATTCCGGATTTCCCGCCTTAAGCGAAGATGCCGCGGTATGGTTGTCTGATTTTGGTTTGAAAGGGATCGGCATTGATACTATTTCTGCTGACCGGGCCGATTCCCAGGACTTACCGGTCCATTCCATACTGCTGGAAAACGGCACAATCATCATTGAAAACCTGACAGGGCTGAACGCACTCATCGGCCTTGATTTCATATTTTCCTGCATGCCTCTCAAATTTGCAGGCGCTGACGGTTCTCCGGTCCGGGCTGTAGCGTTACTTACTTCTTAAATGCAGCTATGCGCTCTAAATTGGATTGCAGTTTACCGGGCCCGATGCTATTTTTCTATCGTCTGACCCCAACTCACCAATACATACAGAAAAGACCGGATTGAATCATATGACAGACGAACACTCCGCCATTCTGGCCAGATTCCTGGACAATGCCAGCCATATTGCAATCATCAAAGACCCCCTATTCCGCTTCATATATACAAACAAACCATTCTTTGACCTGCTTGATATGGACCGTGACTCCGATATCACGGGAAAAACAGATGCAGACATACTCACAGGAATAGCGTCTGAAAAACAGTTGTCTGAAATTGCCTCCACAGACCGCAAGGCCTGCACCCTGGCAGCAGGTGAACACCTGTCGCTGGAATTTGAACTGACCATCCCCTGCGGGAAAACAGTTATCCTTAAGTCATACAAATTTCCAATCAGAGACAAATCCGGAAGCCTGCTGGGCATTGGCGTGCTTACCGCCGATATTTCGCAATTGAAATCGCGGGAACAGGAACTCATTGATACTCACCATGCGCTGACACAGGAATTCAAGGAACAGGCTGAAATTCTCCGGGACGCAAATGAAAACCTTCAATTCATGCGTCATGTTTTCAAAAACACCCTTGATGGAATCATAATTACCGACAAGGATGGTAAAGCTCTGCAGATCAACCCCGCCTTTACCGAGATCACAGGCTATACGCTTGATGAAATACGGGGAGAAAACCCGCGCTTTCTTAAATCGAACTACCATAATGCTGAGTTCTACAAAGAGATGTGGGCAAGTCTGGCCAGTAAGGGATTCTGGGAAGGAGAACTATGGAACAGACGTAAAAGCGGAGAAATCTACCCGCAACGCCTGAACATAAGCGCCATATATGACCAGAAGGGGAACATCACTCATTACGTGGGTGTAAACAACGACATCAGCGAACTCAAACGCAAAGAAGAAAAAATACACTTCTATTCCTATCACGATGCGCTGACCAACCTTCCAAACCGTAAGCTCTTCAGTGACAGACTGAGACGCGAGATTGAAAAATCGGCAAAAACAGGAGTCAAAATAGCTCTGCTTTACATGGACCTTGACGACTTTAAAAAAGTCAATGACTCGCTTGGATACACAGTCGGTGACGAGCTCCTGAAACAACTGGCCGGACGCATAAAGCCCATGCTCGGAGAGCAGGACTCGCTGGCCAGACTCGGAAGTGATGAATTCGCAGTCGCTCTGGTCGGATATAAGAAAATCAATAATATCATTTCGTTCGCCCAGAAAATAGGTGAACAGCTCTCCAGTCCGTTTCACATTGAAGGACACGAAATATTCATCAACGCCAGCATCGGAATTGCCACTTATCCTGAAGACACAACAAGCCCCGAACAATTGGTGCTGCACGCGGATACGGCAATGCATCAGGTAAAAAGCAGTTACCTCGACAATTTCAGATTCTATACCTCACAGATGAAGACGCAGGCCCAGCATAAGATAGATATGGAGTCTGCAATCAGAAAAGGGATAGTAAACGGAGAATTCGTTCCCTTCTATCAGGCCAAAGTGAGCACAAGCACAGGAAAGGTCATGGGAATGGAGGCACTTGCCAGATGGGTCAGGCCTGATGGCAGCATTATTCCACCATCTGAATTCATACCTATTGCCGAAGAACTGAACCTTATCCATGAAGTTGACACCCTGATAATAAGGCAGGCCGTAAAGGATATGACTGTCTGGGAAGAAGCCGGATACACGGACCTTGTTGTTTCCGCGAACGTCTCTGCCAAGGAGCTGGACACTCCTGCCTTTGCTGAAAATATTTTTGCAATCCTTGAAGAGAGCCACCTGCCCAAGGAAAAACTTGATCTTGAAATAACTGAATCCCTGCTGATGCAGGATGTTGAAAAGAATGCCGGTATACTGGATTCTCTATGCTCATCAGGTATTTCCTGCTCCATAGACGATTTCGGTACAGGCTATTCCTCGCTGAGCTACCTGAAAAAACTGCCTATCAGTACCTTGAAAATAGACCGTTCCTTCGTAAACGACATAATGACAGATAAAAATGATCTGGCTATCGTTTGCGCCATTATAAGCATGGCCAAGCATATGGGGCTTAAGGTGGTGGCAGAAGGGGTGGAAGATGCGGAACAGGTGAAACTGCTCAAAAGTCAGGGCTGCGACCTTATTCAGGGGTTCTATTACAGCAAGCCCCTTTCAAAATCTGAATTTCTGAATTTTCTGAACGGCAGAAGAGACAACATATTTCTCCAGGAGTAGGGGTAAACCGCAAAACCCTCCCAACACCCTCAAAAACCCTACCTACATATACAGGTAAACGCACTGCAAATACAAAGAGCATGGCGTTTACAACATACTGGACTCCGTCAATAATGTAACTCAAAGGATGATTAACAATCACCTGAAAGGACGCATTACATGAAGGAGTTTTAAATGCATCTTTTATCAATTACAAAAGTTACTCAGGATATAGTCCTCGAAGGAAACAAGCCGGCAAAAGAAGTAGCCAAGAGCATCGGCAAGCCATATTCCACTCTTCTCAGGGAAATAAATCCCTTTGATGACAACGCCAAACTCGGCGCGGAAACACTGATGGATATCCTAAGAGCCACGAACGAGGTGAAACCCCTTGAATACATCGCCCGGAGCATCGGCTACACCCTGAAACCGAGAACGAACTAATCGCATCACGACCATCCTGGCCGGAATAAACCGGAGTATCCACTTCAGTGTGGTATGGACTTTTTTCAAGGATCGTTGGATAATGGGGAGATGAAAAATTTAAAACCAAATCTCACTCAGATCGCAACTCTGGGACCGATCGGATTACTGCCAAAAGCCCCCGGAACATGGGGATCAGCAGCTGCGCTGATAGTTGCTCCGTTCATTTTTTTCCCCCTCCCGATTCCGCTGAGAGTAATTGTGCTGGGACTGCTGTTCTATTTCGGTGCACAGGCATGCACTGCCGCTGAAAAAGAACTGGGGAAGAAAGATCCGGGTTGCGTGGTAATAGACGAATTATTAGGGCAATGGGTCGTGTTTCTGCCTTTTCCGGGAATAGTCGGCTGGCAGGCAATAGCAGGGTTCGTGCTGTTCAGGATCTTCGATATCTTCAAACCATGGCCGGTTCGCGCCTCGGAGAAATGGCTCAAGGACGGTTACGGAGTTATGGTAGATGACCTGTTTGCCGGAATATACGCCATGCTCGTCCTGTGGCTGCTGCGCTATCTGACATAACATTCGATGAAACAATTTCATGCTTAGAAGAGCACCAAAAGTAATCCCCCGACAGCCAACGCTGCCGGGGGATTCTTACGTCATATTTCGGTTTTGTTAGGCATTTTCAGTTGCCGTTACAGGATTATCGCACCCGTAAACCTTCTTCATTACGAGATAGGTCTCGGCAATCATCCATATTTCAAGAACAAAAACAATCAGCCCCACAACAAACAGCAGCCACTTTTCGCCCGCATAGAATTTCTGGAGGTTGAAAACCATCGCCCATCCGGTCATGGCAACCATGAAAAGCATGGGAATGGCGGTATAAATAACCTTAACCCGTTTGCGAGCGAGATAAACAGTAATGATGAGCAGAGCAAGTGCGGCCAGAAGCTGGTTCACAGTACCGAACAGCGGCCAGAGAGCAAGTGCTCCTTTCTTCAATGCGCCCACTGAGAATCCGCCGTTAAAGCAGAGTATGGCCGCAGTTCCCACAGATATCAGGGTAGCAGGAATAGCACCGGCCAGCGAAGGCACCTTGTACGCCTGGGCCAGTTCGCTGACTACATACCGCTGAATACGGGTTGCACTGTCAAGAGTGGTTGCCGCAAAGCTGACTAGAAAGACTCCCATGACAGCCAGAGCAATATTGACGGGAATGCCGTAGCTGGCCATGAGGTTGGCGGAGCCTTCGACAAAAGCACTCAGCTTTGCCCCCAGACCTGCGGCAGATGCCCAGGATGCGTAATGGGTGGTGAATGCAACTGTTCCGGTAAGCAGCTGTCCGTCCGGGGTGTGCTTGCCCATGCCGATTCCGGCACCGACAGCAACGATTACCAGCACGGACAGAGCGGCTTCCATCAGCATGGAACCATAACCGATCATGCGTGAGTCGCGCTCGGTTTCACACTGCTTGGCGGAAGTCCCGCTACTGACCAGGGAATGAAATCCGCTGATCGCCCCGCAGGCAACGATAACAAAAAGGAACGGCAACATCGGCGGAGCCCCCTTAGGAGCAAGATCAATGGTCGGTGCCACAAAGACAGGATGAGCCACAACCGCACCGACCACGAGCAGAACCAAAGCAACCAGAAGCTGGTGGCCGTTGATATAATCTCGCGGCTGAAGCAGTGTAGTGACCGGCAGAACGGACGCGATGAAGGCATAGATCAGCATGATCACGGTCCAGACTACAATCGGGTTCATTCCCATGATTGTGGGCATTTTAACCGGAACATAAACACCCACGACAACAAATGCATACATTAACAGAAGCGCCACAATACTCCACACAGTATGGTCGGCCTTCTTGGTATACATTATCCACCCGAGAGCAATGGCAATGGGAACCTCGCTCCAAACCGGTATTACCGCAGCCGGATACATGTTGAAGAGAATGGCGATAATAAGCGCGAATACGGCTATTACTATCAGCAGTTCAAAAAAGATTATTATCAGGAACAGAGTGCGGACACGGTGGTTTATAAGGCCGGCTGCCAGGTCCCCTACGGACCGCCCCTGATTGCGCAAGCTGACGACGAGAGAACCGAAATCATGCACAGCACCCATGAAAATCGCGCCGAAAAAGACCCAGATAACGGCAGGAACCCATCCCCAGATAATGGCAATTGCAGGACCGACAATAGGTCCAAGCCCGGCTATGGAAGTAAAATGATGGCCGAAAAGGACTTCCTTCTTTGTGGGGACAAAATCCTTTCCGTCCTCAAATTCACAACTGGGACAGACTTTTTGTTCATCTACCTGAAAAATTTTTTTTGCCAGGAATTTCCCATAAGTATTGTAGGCAATGATGTAGCCCACAAAACAAAGCCCGGCGATGACAAGAGAGTTCACCTAAACACCTCCGATAAAAAAGAACCAACACACAGCGGAAAAGCAAAGCGTTTCCGAACCCACACACTGCTATAAAAACCGCAGTCAGGACCCATTAACGCTTCAGCCCGCCCACTGCACCGTTTTTAACGGAAGCAGTGTAAATATAAATATTTACTGCAGCGATACCCCTCGGTCTGATCTACGGAATCTATAATCCATTTAAGTCCGCCCTACCTATATTATTTTACCGCAAATTACCAGTTCAACTTAAAATATTGCGCAACGACCTATCGGCAAATTTATTTTACGCGAAATAATGCCGCCTGCTGAAAACATTTTTACTGCAACAAAGCATCAGAAACTATATTTCACGAAAATTTAAGTCATATAATTAAATTTTGAAACAGGCGACACCATCATTTCTATGTCCCTTCAACGACATCAACCTTTGCAAAGGACGGCTCATGCAAAGGAATCAGGATATCAGCCATATCCCGCACCTTGAGCATAATATCGTATGCTTCATAAGTATTGACAGGTGTGCCCGGAGGAATAACCTCCATCTCCATACCGGTAATTTCCGGCGGCGGGTTGAAATTTTCCATAATCACGCAAAATCCGGTAATAGCCGCAAGCCCGCCTTCAGTATCCACCAGCACAGTCATACCGCCTTCGGTATGCACAGGCGTATGCATCATGCGTATGCCGGGAACGACTTCGAAATCACCATCCAGCACCTCCAGTTGACCGGCTTCTTCCACATCCTCCACATAGTCCTCAAGGTAACGGAAATCCAGAGGATGAGGATTGTGGACATGTTCCAGTTCCTTGCGATGCACGTAAAATCTGGCATTGGAACACTTGTAATCGTTTTCACAATGATCGTTATGAAGGTGGGTATGAATAACAATATCTATGTCTTCCGGTTTGAGCCCGTATCTGCCGAGTCCTTCCTCAAAAGTATATATCTTACCGCCGAGATCAGCTTCCCTGTCAGCTGAAATGATGGGCTGCATCTCTCCGGTATCGACTATTATGTTCTTGTCTCCGCCCTCCAGATACCAGCAGTATATTGGGATAATATAAGGCTCTCCGTAGCCGTGCTGGTAAGTCATCATGCCCTTGTCAAAACGTTTGGTCCCCATGACTATGGGGTGTATTCTGTACTTGCTCATGGTTTCTCCCGAATTTGAAACTGCACTTGATGTATATATATGTAGCAGGCAAGACATTACTCCTGTATGCGACCAAAAGTAAATTTCTGGTTACGAATATATAACTTGATATAAGTGAAAAAGAAAACAATCACAAACTTGTAACATTATTTTAAAACTAAAATAAATAAATTCAGTTCCTACTTAATCAAATAATATCTTCTAACTAGTTAAATTTTTTCTTTATTTAAAAATTATTGTTATTTATTTCACAATATTTGCAGAAAATAGCTCTCGTTAAACAAACTTAAATTGTGAAAAAGTTATTTTTTTCTTTATCTCAAATTTCATTGTTTAATTATCCCCCTCACTCTAATTAAGTGTTACTTTAAAAATTAACCGGGAAAACCCGGTTGTGACAAAAATATCATTAACCCGGAAAGCGAGGAGGACACGATGACCTACAAGGAGATGCAGGAACTGCTGATGAAGGAAATGAGACTGTACCACTATCCCGTGGCAGTGAAATATTTCTATGATCAGGCCGAAGTCGACGAATTCAAGGAAAAAGCAGAATACCACGTACCGGTTAAGGCTATGACCTTCTGTCAGTGGGAAATTGCAGCACGCATGAAAGGTCAGACAGTTTACGCTGATGTTGACGGGCTGGGTTGCGGCAATGCGAAATACGCTTTTGCATGGAAGGAACTTGATGAAGGCGAGATCAAGGGACATATGAAATATGTAAAGGATATGGAACAGGCCAAGAAATTTGTTCTCAGCAAGCCCCGCCTGCCGGAAGGACTCATAGGCATCGCAGTTGCTCCGCTCGGTTCCATTGACGGCATTTTCGAGCCCGACACTGTACACTTCTACTGTGACAACATGCAGGCATACCACCTGGCAGTAGACTACGCAGCAGCAACAGACACGCATCCTCTGCGCTCCAACATCACCATGAACTCCTCGGCATGTGCAGGAAACGTATTCTCGTACCTGAATCAGGAATTCAACATGGTTCCGGCCTGCTCCGGCAGCTATAACGCAGGCAAGACCGAACGCGGCGAAATCAACGTCATGATCCCCGGCAAAAAGTTCAAGGCCGTTGTTCAGAGACTTGTTGACCGCATCGAACTGGCCAGCTCCTCCATCACCAAGCCCGGTGACGGTTTCCCCGGTCAGGATGTCTGCAAGAACTGTCCGCTGATCATCTTCAAGAAAGAAAAATAAGCAACCGACGCAATTAACGGATTTGCGCAAATAGAAGCGCAAATCCGTGAAATATGAATGATGACGCTGAATCCGGATCCGGCCTGATTGGGTCAGGCGGCTGCAACAGCCAGGGGAAGCAGGTGATGGGTTCGGCAAAACTGACTTTCGCTTCAAGGAGTAACTCAATGTTCAAATCACGCAAAAGCCTTTTGATTCTGGCTCTCGCGGCGCTGGCTGTGGCGGTGTTCTTCCAACCCGCTTTTGCCGACAGACTGTCTGACGCAATCAGTTCAACCCCCAAAGGCCCTGATGCAGGCCAGATCAACACTGATCTCGCCACCGGTTTTCTGGGAATCAACGGCGCTCCCAACGTCAACCTCGTTGTCGGCTTTTTCTGGGCCCTCTGGGTAGGCTGGATCTTCTCCACTGTCGGAGCTTTCGGCGGAATCATGGCCGGTGTCGGTCACATTACCATCTATGGTTTCGGTAACTACGCTTCCAGCTTCAAAAAGACCTCTCCGGTCATGAACAAGCTGGTAACGGACTCCATCCGCGTATCCAACCAGTGGCTTGTCGGTACCTCCGCAGCCATGTCCTCCTTCAACTATTATAAGATGGGCCGCCTGGTTCTCCCCCTTGCTCTTTCCCTGGCAGCAGGCTCCATTGCCGGTTCATATCTCGTTCCCTGGCTCACCGCCGGAAAAATCTCGCTGAAGTCCTACATCGGTTTCTTCGGCCTCTTTGTCCTCGGCCTCGGCTGCTACCTGTTCTATGAAACCACTCCCAAAGGACAGGCCGGTAAGAAACAGGCCAAAGAAGCTGCAAAGGCTTTCGAAGCTTCCATCAAAACAGAAAAAGAAGGCGGAAAGGTAGACACCGCAGCCATGGGCGTAAAAGTTATCAGCTTTTCCATGTCCAAATGCGTTTTCACCTTCTACGGCGTTGAATTCTCCTTCAACCCCCTGATTCCGGTAGTCGGCGGTTTCATCATCGCAGCTCTGGCTTCCTTCCTGGGTGTTGGCGGCGGCTTCCTGCTCGTTCCCTTCCTCACCAGTGTTGCAGGCCTGCCCATGTACCTCGTTGCAGGTACCTCCGCTCTGGCTGTTCTGGTAGGTATGACCACCTCCATTTTCACTTACATGGTAGTCAAAGATACCCCGGTTTTCTGGCCCCTGATCGGCATTGAACTTCTGGGTATCCTCGTAGGCTCCTTCATCGGACCCCGTACTTCCAAGTACATCCCGGACATCTGGCTGAAACGCCTGTTCGTAATACTGGCTCTGTACGTAGGTATCCGTTACTCCTCCAAGGGATTCCTGGGATACAGCCTGCTGCCTCCGTTCTAAACCGACGCACGCCTTCCGCACCGGACCCACAACGGTGCGGAAGGAATTACACTACAAAGTCCCGGGGCCTTCCGCGCACTCCACTCAGGAAGGTTCCGGGCACCCGAAAGGACGTACGGATACGTCCATTTGAACTTTCAAAGACGGAATTTACAAACGCGGCAGATACTGATTTATCAGGAAGGCCGCACCGAGATCGGCTTAACGGGCGGAAATTGAAAGAGCCCATGGACCAAACATTACCGGAGTCATAAAATGCTGGAATCAATTTACCCGATTGTTGACGCCCTGCTCATAGGGCCTTACCGCACGGGGTTGCCTGCGGTGGCCGCTTTCTGGCTCGGATCTGCAGTTCTGGCACTGTGGTGCACACTTGGCGGCGAACTGAGCATGACTCTTGTCTATATCTGGAACCGGGATTACTACACCGATCTCAACTGCAAAATGACCCGCATGCACAATATTTCTGTCGAAGCGGTCCGGCACAAGGAAAAGGAAACCTTCAAATCCGCCAACACCTGGGCCAACGAATATTTCGGCAAGGTCTTCTTTTCCCAGGCGGCGCTGTTTGCTGTCTCGCTGTGGCCGGTTCCCTTTGCCATGGGCTGGCTGCAGGAGCGTTTTGCTGGCATAACCATTCACACTGTGCCTTTCACGGATTTTTCACTCAGCTATCCTTTTGTTTTCATTTCCTCTTATATTATTGTACGATTCACCTTCTCTAAGATCAGGCATTTCATACCTGTGCTCAAAAAAATTGATGGAATGAGAGCGGAAGATGCCGAAAAGGCCGGTGAACTGACTTCCTGGAGCGAACTTGCCCCGCAAGGTAACGCAGATGATGAAGTTGCAGGAACAGAAGAAACTCCGGTCCACGGCAGGATCTGATTCAGGTCCGGACCGTGGCGAGCTGCACGGCGACCTTTCCGCTCTCGGCGGGGAAACCATGCAGAAGCTCAAATTCATAATTCCGGCGGTCCTGCTGTTACTGGGTATCGCCCTCTATTTTTTCGGTCCTCCGCCGGAAGAAGAAGTTGTGCGTGTGGACATGTCCAAACGTGTTGAGATACGCGTTCCGGAACCGGAACCGGCCATAACTTACGCATATCTTCCGCAATATTCGCACAGGATTTCGTACCTGCGTCACAACAGGCTTATCGAATATCTATCCAAAACAACCGGACTTTCCATCCGTCAGGTCTTTCCAGATACTTTCGAGGAACACCGGCGCATGGTAGAAAGCGGAGAGATAGACATATCCTTTTCCAACCCGGTGACCTACACCCGGATAGCCCAGAGCGGAGCCCGGGCCTTTGCACGTATAATCGAGCCTTCCGGCAGTCCTACATTCAAGGGACAGATAATAACCCGCAGGGACAACCGCTACATCCACAAACTGAAGGATTGCATAGGCAAAAGCTGGATTGCCGTTGATCAGCTTTCAGCCGGAGGATACCTGTATCCGCTGGGTCTTTTTATCGACAACGGAATCAATGCCACGGATTTCAAGGATATTTCTTTTGCCCCCGGCCCCGGAGGCAAACAGGAAAAGGTGGCCCTGGCTGTTTATGCCGGTAAATACGATTTCGGTTCCATCCGCGAAGGAACCCTTGATGTTGTCCGCGATAAAATCAATGTCGACAAGATCAGGATAGTGGCCGAGACAAAATCCTACCCGGGCTGGGTCTACGCCGCCAGACGCGGACTGGACAAAGAGGTGATACGCAAGATTTCCAAAGCCATGTTCAATCTGTCAATGGATCACCCGGTTCAGGCCGGGATTCTGCGGCAGGCCGGAATGCGCGGAATAATCCCGGCCAAAGACAGCGACTACGACTCTGTGAGGAGTCTCATTCGGGAACTGGGTCTCCGCAACCTTTATGGCTGGCAGGGAGGGCAGAATGACTAATCTGCTCAACAGGCTGCGTTTCCGCACGAAAATAAATATCGGCCTGACTCTTATAGTAGGGTTCACATCGCTTATCATAACCATTTTCGTTATCCGCATGGCTTCGGATGCACTCATTGAACAGTCGCGCAAAAGGGGCGAAGTGCTTTCGGGGAACCTTGCACTGCGCGCGGAAGACCCGCTTCTGTCCATGGATCTCCTGCGGCTGGAATCCATGGTAAATGAACTGGATCAGGTGGACGATGAAATCGTTTACGCCTTCATAATGGACAACCGCAACAGAGTGATCGCAAACACCTTCAGCGATGGATTTCCCATCCAGCTCAAGGATGCCAACCCCGAGCACGGCGAATCAATCAACGTAGTGACAATAGATACCGGGACCGAACGCATATTCGACTTTGCGGCCCCCATATTCATAAGTGACAAAAGGCTCGGTACGGTCAGGCTGGGACTTTCCAGTTCCGGGATTCATTCCGTGGTCCAGAGTCTGGTCTTCGCCATATGCGCCCTCACCGGTGCAGTTCTTCTGCTCGCCGTGGTGGTCTCCACTCATTTCGCAAGGCGTATGACCATGCAGCTCGGCGCTCTGCGCAAGCATGCCCGGGACATCGTAAGAACCCACCTCGGCCCGGCGATTGAGGCTGACAGTTCTGATGCGGAAACCGGCGGGTTCATGCGCGGATTCCGCAAAGGAGATGAAATAAGCCAGCTAACGGAAACATTTGACGCTATGGCTATGTCGCTAGAATGCCACATAGAAGACCTGCAGATAACCGAGACCGATCTTACTCGGCAGAAGGAACTGCTGCGGACAATTATAAACGTAACACCGGATTTTGTTGCCCTGCTCAGCCCGCAGCTCACATACCTGGCCGTAAACAAAACCTTTGCCGAACATCTGGGCCGGACTGAAGAGGAAATAATCGGCCTTACCGATGAAGACCTCTACCCTCCCGAAGAAGCGGCCCTCAAAACGGAAGAAGCCCGTCTTGTCCTTGCAACAGGACAGCCCATAAATAAGGAAAACCGCGAAGAGGGAACTGCTGAAACTTCATCCCGCTGGTTCCACACCATTCGCGTTCCAGTCTATGGTGAAAACAACCGGATTATCGGGGTGCTTTCCACCGCCAGGGATATTACCGAACTCAAGAGCTATCAGGCCCAGCTCATACAGTCGCAGAAAATGGAATCAGTGGGCAAGCTGGCAGGTGGCGTAGCCCACGAAATAAACACCCCCCTTGGAATTATCCTGGGCTATGCCCAACTGCTGCAGGACGATTTTTCTCCGGATGATCAGGTCTACAAAGATCTGGGTATAATTGAAAAACAGACCCGCGTGTGCAGAAAAATCGTGGCCGACCTGCTCGGATTCTCACGCCAGAGCGAGAGTGAAAAGATAACCATGTGCTTCAACAATTCCATCATGGAAGTTGTCCAACTGGTCAGCCACACCTTCAAGCTGGAACAGATAGATATATCCACCAGCCTTGATGACCGCTTTCCCATAATCCACGGGGACCCGGAAAAGCTCAAGCAGGTCTGGCTGAACCTGCTTTCCAATGCCATGGAAGCAATCAGGGACAGGGGCGGCATCCATATTTCCACCAGACTGGATACTGTAGCCATGACCATCACCGCGATTTTCGCCGATACAGGACACGGAGTGGCCGCCAAGGATATCAACGCCATTTTCGACCCCTTCTTCTCAACCAAACCGGTAGGCAAAGGTACCGGCCTTGGCCTGTCGGTATCATTCGGCATAATAAAGGATCATGGCGGCACCATAGAAGTAATCAGCCCCCTGCCCGTATCTGTTCTCAAAGAATTCGATCTTCCCGAGGATTCCGGCCCGGGAACCATGTTCACTGTCGTCCTGCCGCTTGATGAAAATTCGTCCGATGAGACCATTTCCACAGTTCAGGACTCTTCCTTCTTATCAGCTTAATATGCTATCGTTACAATATCATGAAATTCCGTCACGTATTCGATCATTGGACTTATGAAACATTTCCTCCGGGAAGACTGTTGCGCCGTAGATACAACTCCTTCAAAAAACTTATGGAACTTGAGGAAGAGTGTCTCGGCATCATCGCGGAGATTGAAAATATAGGATTCGGGCAAATCCGCACCGACTGGACTCATGTGGAACAGATTTCCGCTGATCTGGGACTTAAGGCAAGGGCAATGCTTGAACAGCTTCAGGAAATGAACCCGGTCAAGTTCATGGATATCATGGACTACTACAACAAGATCAACTTCTACCTGAGAATGTCCGTAACCGTCCCTGACCCGGAAATTTCGAAGCCTTTTACTTTCGCGCTGGAAGATGCCCCGGATTATGAAGCGAAATCCGGAGCTTTCGCCGTAAACCTTGCCAGACTGAAAGAGCAGCATGTCCCTGTCTTGGACGGAATGGTGCTCGGTACCGACATTTACAACTATTTCATTGAGGCAAACAACCTGCGAATAGCCATCGACGAGATACTGACTTCGGTGGACAGTACGGAAATGCCATGCCTGAAATCAGCATCCGAACGCATAATTGACGTCTTCATGAAGGGGATAATGCCCCCGGTAATTGCCAACGAAGTCGAAATAGCCGCACTTGAAGCTTCGCGCGGCAGTGGGACACTGACCCTCTCGGCCGGTGTTACGCCCGAAGACAGCACCCACCCTCTCCCTGAAAACAGGTGCACGATAAGCCAGGTGCAGGCTCAGGACATAGTTGAGGAATGGAAAAAAGCGGCGTTATGCAAATTTACCCCAGCTTCCTTGAAAGCCCGTATCGAAACAGGATACTCTGACCGGGAATCTCCTGTGGCCGTGCTTATCCAGCCGACGCGAGGGGGTAACTTCGATGGTACTATTTCAACCGCATATACAACCGACACCGAACTGCCTCCCAAGGACAAAGAAACAGGCTGCTCGGCAATCATCTGCTCGAAAATAAAAGGAGAAATCCTCCTCTCACGTAGAGAGAAACAAAGAATTCTGCAGAAGCCCGACCCGTCACCGCTGTCTTCTCATTCGATCAAGACAATCGCGGCACTCGGCAGGCAGGCAGAAGAAATTTTCAAGGCCCCGCTGCAATGCGGATGGATTCTGGACACCCGCAACCGGGTTATGATCACCTCGGCATTTATTCATCCTCCGGTGGAAATCAAGGAACAGAATCGCATCAAACGGGCACTGCCGTTCATAGCCGGCCTCAATATCTCCCCACGCAACACGGAAATGTTTCTACCGGAAAAAAGCCGGTCCATTTACGATCTGGTTCGCTTTGCCAATGAAAAAGGAATAGAGGAAATGTTTTCACTGGTCAGCAAAAAGGGACTGGGGCTGGACGGAGCAAAGCATCTCAAGGCCCGTCAACCCATATCGCTTACGGTTCTTAACCTTGCGGACGCCCTTTTCACAACGGCTGCCGGGAAACTGGATATCTCCCCGGATGATATCGAGTCCGCTCCCATGTGGGCGCTCTGGTTCGGCCTTGGTGCAGACAGGCCGGGATGGACAGATCAGAATGCCATGGAAGGATACGCTATCCTCTCCAAAACGTATATGAACGTAACTCTGAAATCAGAAAAAGACCTGATTGAAGTTGACGCGGTCAGCGATCAGGAAAGCAGCCGCAACCACATTCACTTCCGGTTCAAGGGAGGGAGCGGGACACCGGAGGAACGCATGGCCCGCATAGTCTTCCTGAGGACAGCACTTGTCCCACAGGGGTTCGAGGTAAGCAGCAGGGGCGACTTCATCCAAGCCATGCACGGCCCGGTGCGCGAAAACGAGGTACAGAGACTGCTTGCAACAGTAGGCCACGTGATAGGTCACATCGCAACCCACCACCCCATAACCGAAAACCTAGACAGAGTTAAGGAAGAAGCAATACGTTTCATCACCGGGCTGGGCTGATCAGAAACCTGCAATTTAATAAACAGCAATTATGAACTTATTCCTCTGTACGTTTGGAAATTACCGGGGCCGTCAGCTCTCTCGCATTCTTTTTTCAACTTTTTCCAGGAAACGCAGGAGCTTGTTCTCAACATCCTGATCATCCACATATTCGATGATCATCTTTTTGGACTCTTCAAGCCCCATGTCATGCAGAAGCTCGCGCAACCGCATTCTCAACTGCGCCTTCTCCCGTTTTACATGCAGGTCTTCCAGCAGGTCGGCAGCGTAATCATAATCGCGCCTAGCCAGAGCCTTGCGAAAATTTGTCCTGACAAAATGCGAATAAAATCTGCCCGATATACCTGAAAGTAGAGTTCCGAGCCAGACCCCGACCACAAGAGTGACCAGATCGGCAACACGCTCCTGCGCAATATTGATCCACTCGGAAATATCCCTGTCCTTAAGCAGATCCTGAGTTTTGCGCATTTCCACGATAAGCCGCTTGGCGACAGGGTTGTTCTTGTTTATTTCAAGTGCCTTACGGAACTGGGCCTCGGCTTTTTCAAGATCCCCCATCTTGTAATAGGCCCTGCCGAGCATACTCCAGAGCCAGTCCGAATCAGGGTGATCTCTCAGGCAGTCTTCCAACACCTGTACAGCCTGACTGTACTCCTTGATGTCGATAAGTTCCTGCCCCCTGCGCCCGCAGGCCAGTTCGGACTCAATTGCTCCGGCAGTACCGGGCTCCGCAGCCCGGCACTCAATCAGAGTAAACAATATCCCCAGGGTGACAACAACACAGACCACCCAGACAATTCTTTCAATTCTGTTCATTGCGTTACCTTGAACCGCACTCTCTACCACAACTGATCAATGGAGCTTCCGGGATAGTAGAAGTTGAGAATGGTATCGTATTTCTTTGTTTTCCCCAGTTCCGCAGAACCCCACTGTGAATAGCCGACCCCGTGGCCCCATCCGTTACCCTTGAATACGTAATAACCGCCTTCCCGATCAATCCGCAGCAGGATATCCGGCAGGCTCAACACCCTCGAACTGCCGAGCGTGGTCCTCGTTCTCAGGTCGCGATGTCCGCCGCTGTACTTGATACGGACTTTGGTAATACGCCCGGACGGTCCCTTTTCCAGCGGTTCTATTGACTTAATGCCCGGCACTGAAATGCCGATTTTCTTGAGTTTACTTTCTATGGTCGCCACTTTGAATTTTCTGGTCCATGTCGCCATCTTTCCCTTGAGGCTGGCCGGGTCCTTGTGGGCAACAAGGTAATCCTTGCCGGTACCGAAAATAGCCTTTGCATCGGCGGTATACCCGCCGCTGTTCGCTGTGTACTGAGAAAGAATAGGCTTCTTCTTGTACACCAGCACCTTTCCGCGTGTCTGTTTTACCGCTGCATCGGTCCTTTTGTCCTCACGATCAACTCCCCCATACATCTGATCGTAGGTGTCAGCGTAGACATCATAAAAAAGGTGAGTACGGTGCAGCTTCTGGTAGTAGGCGTAGGTACGCGCTGCAATCGCCTGAGCCTTAAGAGCTTCGGCAGGCCATGACGCGTAGGATTCCGCCGGTACTACGGATTTAAGATAATCCTCGATATCGACAAGGTTGAGGATAAGGAGTTTACCCTTGCGGATGCTGACATCCACAACACCGCGCACCCGTTTTTTCTCCGAACCGTAAGCCACCTTGAGCGGAGTCTTGGAGGTGAATTTAATCCGCTTCGCAGACACGGTTTTGCCGTCCAGAACAAGCTTGTCTCCCTTCAGTCCGACCGTGTATTTCTTTCCGCAGCCCATGGCATCGGTGCAGATGCTGTCTTCCTTTCCCCCGGCGGTTACCACCATGGAAGTTACACTGCGGCTCAGGCAGACCCGGAGTTCGGGCTCCTTGCCGACAGGGACCTTTACTTCAGGCTTTTCTTCCGGTTTTTTCTTCACTTCCATTGTCGAAACAACGGCTTCCACCTGATACCGGAATTTGCCGTCCGGGAAATATTTCAGATACTGTTTAAAGACCGAACGGGATTTATCATACAGATTCATCTGATAATAGAGAAACCCCAGCCGATACAGGGCTGTTTCGGAATAGTCCGGGTAATTGCGCCCGACCATCCGGTAAATATCCGCAGCCTTTTCCGGCGCGTCCAGAAAAGTTGAAAGCACCATGGCCTTGCCGAACATTGCATTCACTCTGGTCTTGGCTACCGGCGAGAAGTCTATCGCGGTATCATACTGTTCCAGCGCTTCAAAATATTTACCTATGTCTATCAGATAACTTGCGTAGTTGATGTGCCACTGCGCCTGTGCCTGATCCTCGATTTCAACCTGAGAATAAGTGCGTGCCGAAACGTCCTGAACGGAAACGGCCCCCAGCAGAATGAATAAGATGAAAATCTTAAAGAATACGGACTTCATAAAACTAACTCCATACCATATTTATTCCTTCGATCACGGACAACCTTAATCTTCCACCCGGTGGAGGGAAAGGTCATTTTACTGCTTCCCGGAATCATTCTGGACCGGTGCTCCTGCCGGAGACTTGGGGGAGCCCTCTTCCGGCCGGGGCGCCAACTGATCAAGATAGTCTTTCATGTACAGCAGATTGCTGTCCGCAGGGCTCAGCAGCAAAGCCTTTTCCAATACCTGCCGGGCCTGCCTGAAATCTCCCTTGTTAAGCAGATAGCGGACATAAAGCTGATGAAGCCTAACATCATAGGGAAATTTGGAAATTCCCTCATCAAGCACTTCCGCAAGAGCAAGATCATCGCTCAGAGCCAGTAGCGTATAGGCCAGGTACAGATAGATATCCCGGTCATCCTTGATTTTAACAGCCTTGTTCAAGGCCTGGTAGGCATCACCGTAATGCTGACTGTGAAACGCTGCAATCCCCTGCTTTTTCAAATCAGAGAACTGCTTTTCAAGCACTTCCGGGGTAACCGGCCGGTCATCAACAAGAACTATCATGCGCCCGTGCGGGTACGGAGCATCCAGTATGCTTTTAACCAGCACATCCCCTTCCACAAGCAGATTTTCCGCAGAAGAGGTTCCCAGATAATTACCGGCGACAGCCAGACGGCTTGCGGCCCTTATATTTATTTTATTGTCGAATATATTGCAGTCACTGATCGAGGTATCGCCTCCGGCAAAATCAACCCCGACAGTACAATTGCTGATGCTGCTGCGTACAACCGAACCGTTACCGGCGCTTATGGCAATTCCGGTTTCAACACCGCTTATATGCAACCCCTTGAAATCATAATTTCCGCTTTCGTCCACTGAAACAGCGGTTTTTCCACCGGCAAAAACGGAAGAACGAATTTCGCAATAACCGCCCTTATCCACCACAGCATCACGAAAACAGCTGAATTCGGACTGACTTACCAGCGCCTTTCCACCGGGATGAACAACAATTCCTGCAGAACCGTTGGAGTTGTAGCGGATTGGGGAACTTATATCTCCGACGGATTCGAATTCACCATGCACATCAATGCGTGCCGCAGTCAGAAAACGGATTCTGGTCCCGGACGGGACCGTAAACTTTGCTCCCTCCGGAACGGCAGCCGGAACCGAGAGCAGATAATTGCCCTTTACAAGTGTCCCGCTAAGCTGCCCGAAAAGCTCCCGCTCATCGAACTGAGGCATAACGGCCTTGACCAGTCCATTTGGAGCGGACAGGTTTCCTGCCTTATCCACACTGCGGACACGATAATAGATTGTTCCGCCCTGCATAATGTCCGGGTCGAGATAACTGTTCTCCCTGGTACGGACAACCGTTTCAAAGCCTCCGACCGGATCGGCGGACTTCTCAACTATGAACTCCTCAAGATCATCTGCACCGGGGACCTTCCAGCGGAGATGTACTCCGTCACGATCAGCCCGGTATTCAACGTCGTCCGGTTTGGGCGGCAGCGTTCCGTCTATATCAATCAATGAACCGGATTCAAGCCAAAGACGATCCACTCCGTTTGACTTGCGCATATGCACCATCAGCGGCTCACTGGCACCTTTATCCCCTTCACGGACAACATAAAAACCTTCATAGACTCCCTGCGAAGTCTGCGGCAGGGGTATGTTTTTCCTGAATTCACCGAGATCGAACGAACAGCTCAGTCCGGGTTCGGCATCAACGCGCACAGTGATGCGCTGCCCCACACCGAAAAGGCGGTTATCCACGTTGGTATCCACGGCGATTACTTCCGGAAGCTTCGGCCCCTTGGGGCAATCGGGAAGCATCTGCGCCATGTTCCAGGCCCAGTCGTAAACGACCATACGCATCTGCCGCCGGATGGGATCGGAAAAGACTTCCTCCACTATTGTTCCGGCCAGGGAAAAGACTCCGGTCGGTACGGAAACCCTGCGCTTTGAAGCGCTGTCCCGCCATTTTCCGACCAATGTTCCGGCCGCGTTCACCATCTGCACTTCGGCATCAAGCTGAAAAAGATCAAACGCCAGCGCCTTGAGCATATCGGCGCTGTATATATCCAACCGGACAAGCCCGTCGGCCTGAAGGGCCTTGCACAATTCTGCATCGCTGAGCTTTTTCCAGCCGTTGTCGCGTCCCAGACCTGCCAGCGTGTTATCCACAACCCCTTTCTGGATCGGCATGAATCCCTTACCTGCGAGTTGGTTGGAAATGGCCGCGCGGGCAATATCCGCCACAAAAACCCGGTCATCATCCATCACGAGCACGGACTTGTGCTCGGTTGAATTGCTCTCATGCTCAACGTATTCAGCAGGAAGAACGGCAATCCTGTATGGAATCGCTTCTTCCTCGGTATATTGAACAGACTGCGGTGTTTTCTTGCCCAGACAGCCGCCCATGACAAGAACACACAACAACACCGGCATCAGTATAAAAATTCTGTAATTAACTTTCATTGCTCTTACGACTTCAGTTTACGGTCCACATTAAACGAATTCACTGTACCGAGCACAGACCGGACCTGTCCATCCATGGTCAGCCTTCGGTCTTCCAGTGAATACGTCCCCCCACCCCAGGCCTGCAGAATTCTTCCCTTGAAATTAAAGGAATTGAGAACAAGTTTTTTCCCGGCAAATTTTGCGCGCAGTGTAGCGGAATCGAAATTAAGCCCCTCCCCGGCATGCGGGCTCATGGAAACGGCATCGAGAAAATCGATAAAAAATCCCAGTCGCGGATCAAGATTGGCAAGATTGAAAATCTGAAGGCCGTCTATCTTGGCTGTGGCGTCCCCCCTTGCGGACTCGGCCAAGGCCTCCGGATTGGAGCCCTGCACGAACATATTTGCGTTCAGGTAAATCCGACCGCGCAGGGAGACCGAGAGGTCCTTTGCAAAACAGGCAATCAGACTTGGCAGACTGGTTCCGCGCCCCTTCACATTGCACTGTGCGGCCATGCTGTCACCGGCAAACACCACGTCGGCATTGAGGTTTAAATGGAAAAGCTTACCGCTGGCCTTGAGCACCGCCCTTGATTTTCCGCTCTGCAGATAAACGGCCACATCGCTGAAAGGCCAGTCGTTGTAATAAAATTTTCTGATGGAAGCCTTGCCGCTCAGGGCTCTGCCGAGCAACGGCGAAAAATCGAAGGGTTGTGCATCCGCCGTTTTAGATACAGGTTCCGCACCCGAGTCACTGTCGTTATCCTTTTGGCCCGGCCTACGGATGCTCATGGATTTCAGCTGCGCCTCATAGGCTTCCCCCTTATATCGGGGGGTATTAAGCCTTCCAGAAGCGGAAATACTGGTATCCTTGTAGGTCAGCTCCGTATCGAAGACGGTCTGAAAAGAATTTTTTTTTTCAGCCGAGCAGGTAATCAGATAATCAAACAGTGAAAAATCAAGCGCCTCTGCCTTGAACCGAGCCTTATTCATATCAAATGGAAATGCAAGTGAAGCCTGCATGTTACAACTTCCGCCTGTTGCAGAAGCCAGATTGAACCGCCGCACAGAAACAACAGGCTTGCCATCCTTGATCTCAAGGTCGACATCGATATCGGATATGGAAAGTTCCTGCTTCCGGCCCTCAAGCGACTCCAGTTCCAGCACGAGGTCCTTGGCTGAAACTGTCATCTTGCCGGACATTTTGGCTTTACCGGCAGCGGTCCCGGCAGGAGAATAAAGGGTCAGCCCGGTTATCACCAGTGTTCCCCTGGGGGTAATGGACTTGAGCTTTGCAGATTCGCACAGGCTTCTGGTAGCGTTGCGGCCTCGCTCGCTCTTTCCGGCCATTGCAAAAAGCTGTCCGGCATCAAGCTTGGCCTCCTCAAGCGTAACCTCAAACGCCCCGCCCTGACCCAATTTCATGGAAAGATTCTTACCTTCAGTCGAATCAAGAACCAGTCCTCCGGCCCGCAAATCCATTGTTCCGGCTGCGCTGTCCACGCTGAAATCAAGCCCCGTGGTCTCAAACCTGCCCGCATCGGCCAGCTCGGGAACAGTGTTGTTGCCCATGTAACCGAATCCGGTCAGAAATCCCAGAAAAGCAGCCGGATCAATTGCGCATTCCGTGGCCTGAAGATTCAGCTTGAGCGGCGATGTGGAAACCATATCCAGTCGACCGGAAAATTTGAATCCAAGTTCGGCAATGCTTGCGCTGCGCACATTGAATGCGAAACCCTGACTTTCCTTTTCCATGGAAGCGGAAACCGTTAGCGGTCCCGGATTATATCCGTCGGTAAGAAGCAACTGTCCGGAAACGACATCCAGCCGGTCAGGAAAAACAGACGGAAGAACGATGTCTCCTCCCGAATCAGCGGAACCTTCCCTGTGTGCAGCAGCCTGCACGGCCGGGTCATTGAGGACCACATGCCTAAGCCTGACATCGCCGGTAAGAAGACTTGCGATATCCGGATATATTTCCAGCATAGGCACACTTACGGTATCAACCCCGTTATGTACCCGCAGATTACGGATTCTCAGCGAAGGAAGCGGGGAATAATGGAATTCTATATCTTCCATTTCAATACCCATGTCGGTCATTTCAGAAAGCAGTTTCTGCGCGGCTTCTGCAAAATAGACCCTGACCAGCACCCCCGACCCGATGATCAGAACCGCTGCAACCAGTCCGAAAATTATCAGTCCCTTTCTGCGTAACACCCTGCACCGCCTTCTTTAAGACTGTCCACGAAGCAACCGTGCGGAAGCCGGCCCTTTAGGGGCGGCCTCCGGCGGCCGGGGAAGGGGAACTTTTGCAAAAGTTCCCCTTCCCCGGACCACATCCCCTCAAAAACTTTTAACCCGGCTTCGCCGATGAAAGCGATATACCGATTTGAAATTTGAAAGATTGTATCAAAAAATTATGTTTATAAAATATGGTTATTGCCTTAACTGCTCATAATTTTAAATAAAAACAGACAATATTACCATAGCCTACTTAAACAACGAGGGATTCCAAAGGGGATTATCCCCTTTGGCCGCCGGGGCGAAATTAAATTATCAAAAGCGCGAAGCGCATCAAATTCAGCATCTTAAATGCGGTATTGCGGACTAAAAAACGCCTCCGACAGTGTTGCCGGAGGCGTTTATCCACATTGATTATTTAAGTACGA
Organism: Maridesulfovibrio sp.; assembly: GCF_963677005.1. Classification (NCBI taxonomy): domain Bacteria; kingdom Pseudomonadati; phylum Thermodesulfobacteriota; class Desulfovibrionia; order Desulfovibrionales; family Desulfovibrionaceae; genus Maridesulfovibrio; species Maridesulfovibrio sp. The sequence continues at coordinate 1,382,077 of NZ_OY781616.1, forward strand.
ACACGACTCTTGCCTGTGCCAGCAGATTGTACTGCTGGTCATAAGCGAAGACTGCTGTTGCGTCTTCAGTACTGACCACTGCGTCGGTCACGTTCTGCACAGTCCTGCCCTTCAGCACGACAGGGGACTTGGAGCCCCATGATTCGAGGAGTGCGCGAGCCTTCTGCAGATCAGTGGTATAACCACCGCAACCGCGTTCTATAAGAACCTGATTGAGGACCTTGGAAGGATCAAACAGAACCTCGTTGTTCTCGGTCAGAATACGGTTGACCAGAGCGGGCTTGAAATCAAAATCGCGAACATCAACGATAATACCGTCAATGGGAGTCTTTACAGCATCCTGAATCTTTCCTGCTGTTTCCTCAGTTGTCGGGATAGGCTTCTCTTCTGCTGCGGCAACCTGTTCCCCGGCTGCGGGTTTCTGCTCTGTTGCGGCAGGAGCGGTTTCCGTGGCAGGCTTGGTTTCGGCTACGGCAGGAGTTTCGGCCTTAACCGCAGGCTTGGTTTCTTCCGGCAGCGGGACAATTTCGGGTACGGATTCAGGCTTGAATGCCGGGATATCACGGACCTTGAGTTCCTGAGGTCTATTTAAAATAATATCTTCGAACGCGCTGTAGACTGAGTCATGACCATGCAGGTTCAGACGCAGGCAAACACGGGCATAACCTTCGGTGCGGTCATACGCTTCTCCGCAGGGAACCGCCCCGCGCAGAGAACCTTCCACGGATGTCTTGATGTTGTCACTGGTAAGCATTCCGTCACGCACAGTCGTTTTGCCGGAAAGCCGCAATCCCTGATAGATTTCCAGCAGCCTGCGCTGGGCGACAACTTCTGCTGCACGTTTTGCGCGGTAACGGCTCTGCCCGGCTTCGGACTCACCTATTACCTGAATATAACCCTTCTGAAAAACGTCATCGGGCTGAACCACCTCAACAATGTTATCTCCGGCCAGAGCGGAACCTGCAAAAAGCATCACCGCAATAATGGCAAACAGTAATTTTTTCACTTTATCCTCCACTCCGTCTAATAAATATTCATTATGTTGCGCAAACGCATGAGGGAAAGAATCAGGTCGGCACCGTCCATATTGTCATCCGGACGGAAAGCACCGGAAAGATCCGTTTCCATGAGGTTCCTGTTAACGACAGTAACCACGGCGTTGTAACAGGCGTCAGTTGCCTTGACATCGGGGTAAAGAGACTTGCTCTGTCCTAGATGCTGGGTGGACATGGATTCATCACCGGTAAGCTTGATGAGGACATCTTCAAGCACCAGTGCCAGTTCCTTGCGGGTTACCGGCTTGTCCGGGTAGAACAGCTCCGCCCTGGTCTTCTGATCATAGGAAGGCTGCAGTCCGCGCACGTGCCACTTGAGCACAGTCAGAATTTCCGGCTCAAACATGTGCTGGGTAACATCGGCGGGAACAAAATCCGCTTTGGGATCACTTCCCGGAACAGGAATGCGACCGGCAAACAGACGGTCCAGATGCAGTTCATCCACCAGCAGCGCGGCGACATCGGCGCGATCAACCTTTTCCTTTACCGCTATCATCTTGGCCACATCGGTAAGAGTATAGTTGCTCATGGCCCGAAGTATCTTCTGGGCCCTGCTGTACAAAGCGTTGGCCTTGTCATGCCATTTGCCGGGAGAAGCGGCCAGTACCATTCCAAGGGAATCCTCGGCCTTGCGGAACTCTCCACCCTTGAAATATGCCTGCCCCATGAAATAATACAGGGCCTCGATGTTACGGTAGTACGGAAGAGCCTCTTCCTTTACTTCCTTGATCATAAGCTTTGCGTCGGCACAAAGATCTTCCGCACGCTGCAGCCACCCTCTGGTGGCAATGTGGGTGTAGACCCTTATCCCGGTCACATACACACTGAATTTCTGCGAACGGTCACGCCTTGCTTCCCGCACGGCCTTATCAAACTGGTCGATTGCCCTTTCGGCATCCGCTGCATTGTATTTGGCATCGCTTTCAGCCTCGGCCCGCAGCGCATAGACCAGTGCCTTGCCTGCTATGGCCGGTGCGTATTCATCATCAAGGGCAACGGCCCGTTCAAAGCGCACAAAAGCCTTATCCGGCATTCCCTGATCAATCAGTTCCATGCCCATAAGATAATGATGCGCCGGATTGTCTTCAACAGACTGTGGCTGCACCTTTTTCCCGCAGCCCGCAAGGGATAGAACCAGAAGCAGGCCGGTCAACAGTAACAGATTTTTTTTCATCGGGTATTCCTCCTTACTGCGGATGCATCCGACAGCGATCATGGTTCATTCATATATAAACCATGCTGGAAAACAAGCGAGGGTAAAAAACTGTCCGCAATCCCCTCGCCCGGCGTTCTCCGTTTAGAAGCCTTCTGGATTCTCCCAGCGGAACTTCAATGATCTTCCATCCATCTTGCTCTTGAACTTCTCTACACCTATGTCCTTGAGCGAACTCTGAACCCGTTTGAACAAAGCCTCAGGACGAAGTGTGGACCAGTAAACAAGTTCCATATTCTTTTCATTTCTGCGCTTTACTTCCTTGCGCACAAATCCCGGAACATCTTCCAGAACACGCCCGACCTGATCAATTTCCGGGAACCCGGTAAAGAGCAGTTCGTAACGGAAGCCCTGCCCCCGATCCAACTCGGATTCCATGTAGCTCAACATGTCGCGGGCAATACGCACAGATGCCCAGTACACTTCCGGCTTTGCTGCCTCGGTGGCCTCGGCGTAACGCTGTGCGGGCTTTCCGGAGAGAGACACATACTTTTCGACAGGTCTGCGCACTTCCGCCACCTTGAGACGATCGGAAATACGGATACAGGACATATGCAGGACCGGGTTGGCCGACTGCGGCAGTTCAAGTTCCACGTTCACCACATAATCGGCCTTCAACATGCTGTTGTATTTTACAGCCTTGTCCAGATTCATCTGTCCTTCTATTGAATGATAGGTGGCCCTGGTCAAAGGCCAGTCGATTACTTCGAACCGAAACTTGTCTCCGAAAACACGTGAAACATCGTGAACAAGTGATTTCATGGCTTCCGGAGGTACGGAACTGAAACCGGATTCGGAAGCGAAAATAAGCAACCGGGGAAGATTGGACATCTTCTGCAATATGGCGAGAGTGCCGTAATCCCCGTAAAGAAGGTCGGCATTCACTTCCGCATTGATGGTTATTGTATATCCGTCAGGCAACGCGCCTTCGCTTATAACCTTGTAGGACGAAACATAACCTTTGGAATGGCTCGCAATCTCATCACGCACAAGCACTCCGGATTCCACAATGGAATCTGAAGCAATGGCGGTTCCGATGGCAATTTCAACAGCAGACCGCAGGGCCGAATTAAGAGCCTGATGGCGGTCTATGCCCTCCCCGGTGGCCTCCACGGCAAAAGCCGAGGAGGCGCAAAGAAGGAGTGCCAGAGAAATTACGACCATCTTGGAGTACAATTTCAAGAAGGACATGGAGACCTCTTTTATTTCTGTTTAAATCCCTTGACTACCAATCGTTGTTATTCTGCTGCTTGCGCTGCTTTACGCGATGCTGCTTAACAACCTTGACTTCCTGTCCGGAAATATAAACCCGGCCCTTCATGTTCATCTTCCTGAGCATACGGGTGATATTTCTCTTGAGGTGAGCGGAATCAATGGAGGTGTTGTACCACATTTCATGATGTGAAGAGGTATTGAGGGCGTTGGACTTGGGACGGTGGCTATCATAACCGGTGAAGATGGTGATGTAGTCTTCAACATCAAGCATATCGTCATCGGTAAAACCGTCAAAGATCATGACCCATTCCTTGACCCTGCCGCCGGAACCGACAGCACCGGAGCCGGAAGAATCTCCTCCACCTTCAGGATAGTAGCCTTCAAGCCTGTCTGCCAACACAGCGGCAACATCGGCACCGATGATCTTGGACATCTTGCCTACCGATTCAAGCACATCATTTCTGCTGTAGGGAGAAGGAACAAGCTGATACTGCTGAGGTTCTGCCTCGAAATTGCCAAGCCTTGAGCCGTCCCATACGGAAAGGAGACGACCTTCCACCCTTGCGGTAGCGCGCACGCTGTTCTGATTCTGCTTAACATTCGGATAGATGCTGAAAATAACCAGCACATCGATACCGGCATCCTTGGCAATCTGGATGAGTTCGGCATCATTGCGTCTGGTACGGCCCTGCACATGGGTCATATGGGTCAGAGCGGTTTCGTCTTTAACATCAAAACCGCGATTGACCAGTTCATTGGAAATTGCATTGAGAACGCGTTTGAACACCCGGTTGTTGCGGGGGATGGTATCGGTATCAGCATCTTCCCCCACAATCATCAGCCTGGGCAAATCACTAGCCAGGGAGATTGACGGCACCACAAAAAAACTAAACAGGGCAACCAGAAGCAAAATGGTTCTTTTCATGACTCTCTCCTTTTGAAAATTATTGTTCCTCTGTTCAGCCGGGATATCCCGACATTAACTGCTACATATATTACATGCAGCCTCACAGTGCAGGATGCATGAACAAACCTATCAAAACTTTAGCAAATCAATCGATATATTTATATCATATTTTCATATCTTGGCAACAAAAACCGCCTTAACCGGCCTCTCTTATCCCGACAGAATCAGTCAAAGAAGGTAATCAAAGGATTACAAGCTGATACATAGAATCAGCCTTCAGGTCAAACCTCTTTGAAAAAAATATTCACATCTACCACCCCTAGCCCGCTTTCAGGAACCGGCAGACCGCTTAAAACGGCAGCGGCAACATAGACCTTATTGAAAAACCTACCGTTTTATGTATATCTTTCAGCGGTAAGACTTATCCACGTTTTTTATATTGGAACTGTTGCCAGTAAAAAGCGAGGGGAAAAATAAACATCTTGCCCCCACGCTTGCAGACCGGGTCCTCAAAACGGTTCCACAGCATCATTTAGCAAAAATCCAACGAGTTGAAAATGAAATCACCTAAACAGGTCACTGCTGTTGAAACATGGGAAATGATGCAGTGCTGCCGGGATATTCTGGGAGCCACGCAAATGCAGAAAATCTTTTCACGCGGCCAGAGCCAGATCAACCGCTACTGTTCTTCGCCCATTCACGAAGACCATCAGCGCAATCCGCTGGATCGGCTGCACCTGCTCTTCTCCATGCTTGACGAAGAAGGAGAACGCGAACTGGTCATCGCCGCGCTGAACCACCTTGGTAGCGCCATAGGCCACAGGGTACAGTCAACCAGAAAATATGAACCGGACAAAAACACGGTTGAAGAGGAATGTCTGGACGACTATCCCGAGAAGGTGGAGCTTGACCGCTTAATAGCAATCAGCGCAGCCCCGGAACTGGTCAGGCGTCAGGGCGAGCACACGTGCCGGGAGATAATGGAAACTGTAACGAGCTATGAAGAACATTTCCTGAAAAAATAAATTCACCGGCAGTTGCCCTGCTGTCGCCCAGATGCAGAAAATCCTGAAACAGGAAGCCGGCCAGCTCCTGTTTCAGGATTTTCTGCAATGTCATTTCTCCCGGAATTTCATGTCTGCAACCCAATTAGGCAGACACCGGGAACAAAATGATCAAAATCTATTTTTTCATGTTCACGAACTGGAACGGCATATCCAGATCACAATCCCTCACCAGAGAGATAACCTGCTGCAGGTCGTCAAGCTTCTTACCGGTGACACGGACCTGTTCATCCTGAATGGCTCCCTGCACTTTCAGCTTGGAATCCTTGATCATTTTTACGATTTTCTTGGCCGTATCCTTGTCTATGCCTTCCTTGAGCTTGATATCCTGTTTCAATCTGCCGTTTGATGTCGGCTCCAGTTTACCGAAATCAAGTACTCTGGGATCAACCTTACGGCGGGTGAAGTGGGTGATAAGCATATCCCGCACAGCGTTGATTTTCATTTCGTCACCTGTAACAAGGCTTATGACATTGGTCTTCTTGTTCAGGGACAGCTCGGTATTCACCCCGCGAAAATCATAACGGGTATCTATTTCTTTGAGCACGTTGTTTACAGCGTTATCAACTTCCTGCAAATCAACCTGGCTTACAATATCAAATGACGGCATTAGATTAACTCCTTCATCTCGTCTTTTCTGCTTATTGACTCAAAAACCGGGTATTAATTAACTATCGTGCCGTCATAGTCAAGAGAAGGCACCGAAAGAAGCTTCCCCGTGCCTGTGGCATCTTCCACAGAGGAACGGATATCCATGACGGTATCTACTTTCGTGAGCTTGAAAAGCTGCCGGACTCTTGGCTGCAGACCGGCCACCATAAGATGCCCGCCCGGAGGAAAAGCCTTTACGATAGGCAACAGGCCGGCAAGACCGCTTGAATCCATAAAACCGACATCGGAAAGATCTATCACCAGTTTATCTTCACCGGCTCCCACAATATCCAGCAGAATTTCCTTCAAATCCAAGGCATTGGTTGCATCGACTTTGTCGGTATCAATTCTCAACACAAGGTAGCGTCCGGATCTTTTCCAGATCAGATTCATACCTTTTTCTCCCACATTGTCGGCTCACAGCCCGACCCCGGCACAACAATTTTTTGTTGAAATGTGAAAAAGAATAGACATACGCATCACCGGAAACGTAAAAGCACCAAACAGTGTGCATGTCACAACTATAAGTACCATCACAATGAAAGGAGATCAATGCAGATGTATATTGTTAATCTCACCTACATTAAGCCGCTTTCCGAGATCGATGCTTTCCTTGAGAAACACGTTGAATTTCTGATCCGACAATATGAAAAAGGAATTTTTATTGCTTCCGGCCGCAAAGTACCGCGCAACGGCGGAATAATACTCGTCCGCAATATAGATCTTGACGAACTGGAATCGGTACTGTCCGAAGATCCGTTCTATATCAACGGAGTTGCGAATTACGAAGTCACCCAGTTCATCCCGACCATGATGGCGAAAGGGCTTGAGTCCCTGAAGGATGAGCCGGGCTGCTGAGAATTATGCATCCTTTGCTGCATCCGAACATGAGGCATAGGAGAATGTGTTCATTCGCCGGGAAATTAAAGCGGTTAATGACGGTAGAAAAGCCCTGTTCCATCATATTGAGGCCAACTCCAATAGCAGAAGCCTCCATTCCCGTAATAGAAGGCTGTCACCTGTGAAATTTAAAATCAGCTGTCAGGAAAATATGTTTGTGGCATAATTTACTATTTAGAAATGTGTGGCGGGATCACACTATGCCAATAGAAACACAAATAAACCAAAGCTTGACGCTAAGTATAAATATTTAAATATGCCTATTGAATCTATTGTTAAATCAACGTGTGGACCAACCCCAACATCAATTTTTTTTACAATTGTATCTAGAGCACATTTAAAATCTATGCATTTAGGTTGAGCCCTGAAGAGTATTAAACTGTAAGAGAGAGATATGAATATCGGGAACAATAGAGCCCAAATCAAATATTCATTTTTATCTTTATTTTCAATAATATAAACAGCAACTCCAGACATGATAGCATTAACAAAAAACGCACTTGTCAAAACCATATTTAAATAAAATTTGTGAAGATCACATAGCATCTTATATTGGTTCAATAGTAATTCTTTATCTTCAGTCACTTATAGCTCTCCTTATTTTGGTTATTTTTAATTTAAATTATTATCATGCAAAAGCAATATAAAAAACATTCAGTTGTTGGATTTTATGTTTTTTTCAAATAGCAAAACAATTAAGGGAATCTTGCAAAAATCAACATGGGAAAGAAAAAGTGGAAAATTTGAGCTTAATCAAACATTTTTCACTTTTTCCGATTTTATGGGGAAGAGTAAGGGGAAGGCAGATTTTGGAAAAGCTACAGGTGGTAGGCCACAAAGGACTTGAATTTTCAACCAATGGATTAAGAGTCCGCTGCCGAAACCGGATGTTGCAAGTTCCAATAGAAAGGAATCTGGATCATGTGCGGTATCCTGACCATTGTCATGACAGGATACCGGGTTCACATAATATTGAAGGGAGGTATCTATTTTAAATTGATGGAATCGAAATGCGCTTCGAGAATCGAATCAATCTTTTTCTCCCAATCATTTTGCTGAGCAAGAAAATTTGATGAAAGCGATGAAACCTTTTCTGCAAAATGGGGAACTTCGCCAACGCCGAAAAAAGTCGGCAAATGCATGTAACTTCCCTCCAGCCTTCTGCCGCGCTTATCAAGATACTTTGCAGTCAGACTGATCACACGGGATTGAATGTCCGCCAGTTCGCCTAGGCTTTCAACCTGAAACACAGCCGGAGGAAACCAGTCGGTATGGCTGCCCAAACTCATATCAACCTCTCCGCCAGACGTACATGTATCGCCTGCTGCGACCAGTTTACGAGCCAGAACAGAGGAAGCGTCCACAACTTCTATAGAGCGCGGAATCAATCCGTCACGTCTGAAACGAATGAACCTTTCCGGGGTCAGCACTAATGGAAGCTCTGTGCAGCCAAGCACCACGTGACTGTATTTTTTCCTTTCGTACTCGTCACACAACACCTCACAAATCAGAGACTGTGCTTCGGCCGTAATCTTGGCGGTTTTTATGCCGAACTCGGCATCGTAAATCGCGGACATTATTTTACGCTGGTTTCCGGCAGAAGCTCTCAAGGCAGTCACGCCGCATTTTTCAAGGGCTGTTTGATATAGTCCGGAATCAACAAGACTGGTAACCCCGAGCACCAGCACCCTGCCGCCGGTTTCCCGGAAGGTTCCGGCAGTTTCGACAATCATGTCAACAAACTCTGCCGGCACATTTCCCATCACCCTGCGAAACAGATCATGAGCGCTGTTGCAGGCCAGCCCGACTGCCGAACAACCGAGATGACACATCAGCCGAGCGGTATAATCGGCGGTATCGGCCCTGCGCAGTTCCGGCTCGTCCGTATCCGCCCAGTCACATCCGACTTCCTTCGGCTTGTAAGCCAGCCTTGAATTACCGTACACAACGTAAGCATTGCCTGTATTTCCCGAAACGCAGCTCATCTTCAGGGCAAGATCCACCATGGCTTCATTGCCGAGGCCACCTATCAGCCCGATTACTTTTCTGTTGCCGTTCATCTCCATGCCTTTGCGTATATATTTACAATTTTCATACTAACGGTTTTTTGGTGTAAAAAAAAATTAACCTTTGTTTCATTTTTTGTTAACACCTATACAAGTTACTTCAAATGTAATCAATAACAGAATATACTAAGAAAATGAGAAAATATCCCAGCACCCTGATAGGCATCATTGAAAAAAGCGGACTCAACCTGAACAGCATAAGCAAACTTTCCGGCGTTTCCAATACCTACTTGACCAAACTGAGCAGAAACAAGATCAACCATCCCGGAAAAGACAAGATAGCTTCCATCCTTCTGGCCCTGAACCACCGCATAGCAGACATAAACTCAGTGTTGGCGGAGTACGACTATCAACCGCTTAACCGGCACGACATCCCGGCTATTCTGAACAACAACAGGCGCAGAAAGGTGGAAGGACCGCTGATGCCCCACTATGACCGGCTGTATTTCGAACTCATGCTGGTTGTGTTTGAACATATCGGCGGTTCCAAAATTGTTATAAAAGATACACCGAGCGGCATATACCAGCCCTATGAACTGTATATGATGAAGGAATTCCAGCTTGAACTGGACGGGGAGGCAGAACGTTTTCTGTATAACCTCACCGGTCAGGTTGTTCTGGAACGACTGCAGCTTTTCAAGGAAAACTGCACCAAAGGACACAAGATAACCACATATATGTGCAGGGAATGCCTGGAAGAAACCCTTGATAAAACAATCGGGAAAGCTGTTGCGAATAACGATATGGGCAGATTGCAGCTTTTTTCGAGATTTCTGGCCAACGCGACCGCCTGCGCAATCAAATTTCCGGAGCAGCACAAACTGCGTATAACCGAGCGCTGCTCCATGTTCGAATTCCTTATTCAGAACGCGGACGGCAAGAAACCGGTACTCAACTTCACGGGCAACAGCAGACATTCATTCAACAATCCATACGACCAGCACAACCTTGAAGGCTTTTCCACAACCTCCCCGAACATGCTGAACCTCTTCAAGATAGAAACGGATATGTGCGAAGCCGCCGCATCCAAAGACCGGCGCAACACTCCGGAAGGATTCAGGGATTACATATCCGGCAAATTTGACGAATGGAAAGTTGGCCACCTCTTCGATGAAGCCATGGAAGAGCTTATGGATACTTCCGAATTCAAAATATTCTGAACCGGTAAAATTCACGCATTATCAGCAGGATAAAAAGTTGCGTCAAACTCGGTTTAATTTTTTTTTCAACCATATGCATTGTTTTTATTTGACTAAAGCTTAACTTTTTTATTAATTCACATTTCAGGTTATCAAAACATGCCAACGAGACTCTAGAATGACACTATTTGACAAAAACGCAATTTTAAAAGTCCAGAACCTCCAGACTCACTTTGTTTCTTCCGATGGAGTGGCAAAGGCAGTGGACGGAGCCACCTTTTCCCTCTCTAAGGGTAAAGTTCTGGGAGTGGTCGGAGAATCCGGTTGCGGAAAAAGCGTGACGGCCCAATCCATCATGAGGCTCGTCCCCTGCCCTCCGGGAAAAATCGCCGGGGGCGAAATCCTGTTTGACGGTATGGACCTGACCAGGCTTTCCATTGCGGAAATGCGCCATATCCGTGGAAACAGGATATCGATGATATTTCAGGAACCCATGACTTCACTCAACCCGGTTTTCACCATTGGAGACCAGCTTGCGGAAATGTTCATTCTTCACAGAAAAATGATCATGAAGGATGCGCTGGACGCTTCTGTGGAAATGCTTGCCAAAGTGCAGATTCCCGCACCTGAAGCAAGAGTGAAGGAGTATCCCCATCAGCTTTCCGGGGGCATGCGCCAGCGGGTAATGATCGCAATGGCTCTTTCCTGCGACCCAGAAGTGCTTATCGCTGACGAGCCGACCACAGCCCTTGACGTGACCGTGCAGGCCCAGATTCTGGACCTTATCCTGAAACTCAAGGACGACTTCGGAACCGCCGTGGAAATGATCACCCACGATCTGGGCGTAATTGCGGAAACAGCGGACTCCATAGTCGTCATGTATGCGGGCAAGGTTGTGGAGCAGGCCGATACCATAGAATTATTCGAGAACACTCTTCATCCTTATACGCGTGGGTTGCTGAACTCCACTCCGGTTCTCGGACGCCGCACCGCAGGAGAATTTGAAAGACTCAATGAGATCAAGGGCATGGTTCCCAGCCTGTACAACCTTCCTTCCGGCTGCAAATTTCAGGCTCGGTGTCCGGCAGCAATGCCGATATGCCGTGAGCAGGACCCTGAGTTAACGGAAATAAACTCCGGTCACGCCGTCAGGTGCTGGCTGCATATCCCACATTAGTTATGAATGATTTCTTAATACAGGCAGAAGACCTCAAAGTTCACTTCCCTATAAAAAAAGGGCTGCTCTCACGGACCGTAGGCCATGTTTACGCGGTTGACGGTGTCGACCTTGAACTGCAGAAGGGCGAGACGCTGGGCATTGTCGGCGAGTCGGGATGCGGAAAAAGCACCGCGGGACTGGCTCTCATGAGACTCATCCAGCCCACCGGCGGAACAGTACGCTGGAAAGGCCGGGATATGGGCAGTATGTCCGCGAAGGAAATGCGGGCTCTGCGCAAGGAAATGCAGCTCATTTTTCAGGACCCGTACTCCTCGCTCAACCCGCGCATGACCGTCAATCAGATTCTATCCAATCCCATGGACGTCCACGGACTCTACAGCGGCAAGGAACGCGAGGACAGACTCGCATTCCTGCTGAATACCGTCGGGATGAATGCCGATCAGGGCCTGCGCTATCCGCATGAATTTTCAGGAGGCCAGCGCCAGCGGCTGGGAATCGCCCGCGCCCTTGCGCTCAACCCTTCGGTAATAATAGGGGACGAACCTGTTTCGGCACTGGATGTGTCCATACAGGCCCAGATCATCAACCTGCTCATGGACCTCAAGCAGAAATTCGACCTTTCAATGATCATCATTTCCCATGACCTGGCCGTAGTGGAATACATCTGCGATCGCATCGTGGTAATGTATCTGGGCAAAGTGGTGGAAACAGGTTCCTACAGCAATATATACAGTGACCCCAAGCACCCCTACACACAGGCTCTTCTTTCCGCGGTTCCCATCCCGGACCCGCGACGCAAAAGGTCTAGGCAGATTCTTACCGGGGACGTACCCAGCCCCATAAATCCGCCCACCGGCTGCCGTTTTCACACACGCTGCCCCAAGGCAACCGAGATCTGTTCACAGGAAATTCCGTCGGTCACCGATTTCGGTGGCGGACATCAGGCTTCATGCCATTTGTTCTGATTTAACCGGCACGATTCAAAGGCAAAAACCCTTCACAGGAGGATGAAAAGATGAAACGTTTGTTGTTCGTTGCAGCTCTTGTTGCAATGCTGGCATTACCTTCTTTCGCCATGGCCAAGGCTGATCTGGTCATCGCCATGGATGCACCGCCCAAATCCATGAACCCGCATGCGTACTCTTCCGACGCGAACTATTCCTACATGTCCAACTTCTTTGACGGACTTCTCCAGCGCACCATTCCCGACGGAAAACTCGCTCCCGCGCTTGCTACTGAATGGAAACGCGTGGACGGCAAAACATGGAAATTCAAACTGCGCAAGGGCGTGAAATTTCACAACGGCAACGCATTCAATGCCGAAGACGTAAAATTCACCTTCGAACGCATGAAAGACCCCAAGTATTCAAGATTCCTGAATATGGGTAACGCAATTGAATCCATTGAAACCCCGGACGAATACACCGTAATTTTCCACACATTCAAACCGGTACCCTGGTTTGCGGAAACCATGGCCCAGATGTTTATCGTCGACAAGGAATCTTCCCTGAAACGCGATGACGGCGATTACAACACCCACCCCATCGGCACAGGCGCATACATCTTTGATGAATGGGTAAAAGGTTCCTACCTGCGCATGCATGCCAACCCCGACTACTGGGAAGGCGCACCCAAGTACAAAACCGTTGAAATGCGTCCCATCGTTGAGGAAGCAACCCGTTTCGCAGCCCTGGCCGGTCATCAGGTCGACATCGTGAACGGTGTTCCGCTGACCCTCTACGAACGCATCAGCAAGATGCCCAATGTTGAAACCATCACCCGTCCCGCACGTCGCTGCATCTACCTCCAGGTTTCCAACAAGCCCGGAACCCCCTTCGCTGATAAACGTGTAAGACAGGCTCTTGCCCACGCCATCAACGAAGACGAAATCATCGCCAAGGTAATGCAGGGACATGCAGCCAAGGCCGCACAGATTCCCGACGTTCCCACAATCGGTTACGACGGCAGCATCAAACGCCTTGAATACGATCCGGCACTGGCCAAGAAACTTCTTGCGGAAGCCGGTTACAAAGACGGTTTTGAAATCTCCCTCGCCGGTCCCAACGACCGTTACATCAACGATGAAAAAATCTGCGAAGCCATTGCAAAATACCTTGCAAAAATCGGCCTGAAAGTAACCCTCGACGTCAAACCCAAATCCATATTCTTTGACGAAACCTCCGAGTTCAAACACCCCTTCTATCTGATCGGCTGGTTTGACGGTTCCTACGACTTCGGCCGCACCGCTGAAAAGAACGTACACACCTGGGACCAGGATAAAGGTATGGGCGCATACAACGGCGCAGTATACTCCAACCCCGCAGCCGACAAGCTGATTATCGAATCCTCCTCCATCCTCGACCGCGCAGAACGCGAAAAAGCACTGCAGAAACTCAACAGGATGATCATGGAAGACGTAGCCTTCATTCCCCTGCACTATCAGGAGGATATGTACGCTGTGGTCAAGGGCAAAGGCATCAAGTTCACTCCCCGCCCCGACCGTTGGATCGTTGCAAAAGAAATAAAATAACATACAGCATAGCAGGGCCGCTCCGGCGGCCCTGTCAAGATTCATTATGGTATCATACATTTTTCGAAGATTGTTGCAGGGACTACTGGTACTTCTGGCCGTCTCGTTCGTATGCTTCTGCCTGTTCCGCTATACCGGGGACCCGGTGCTCATGCTGGCCGGTAAATACGCCACACAGCAGGAACGCGAAATGGTGCGCAAGGCCTACGGTCTGGATCAGCCGCCCTATGTGCAGTACGTCAAATTTCTCGGCGGAGTGCTCAAGGGCAATTTCGGTAAATCATACATAAGCCAGGTGGACGCCCTGGACACCATTCTGGAACGTTTTCCTGCCACCTTCGAACTGGCACTGACGGCAATCTTCATTTCCTTCACCGTCGGAGTCGGGTTGGGGATAGTAGTTTCCATACGACCCAAAGGATTCGTCAGCAGATCGATAATGGCCGGTTCTCTGATGGGGATATCGATACCCACGTTCCTCATCGGTATTCTGCTGGTCATGTTCTTCTCGGTATATCTGGATATTCTTCCATCCTTCGGGCGGGGAGAGACCGTTACCATAGGCCCGTGGAGAACCGGGCTGCTGACCCTGGACGGGCTCAAGCACATCATACTTCCGGCCCTGACCCTTTCCGGGTACCAGCTTGCGGTTATGCTGCGCCTTACCCGTGCGGGCATGCGCGAAGTCATGGGAGAGGAATACATCAAGACCGCATGGGCCAAGGGACTTTCCCCGGCCAAGGTAATCCTTAAGCATGCGTTGAGAAACGTTATGATCCCCGTAGTGACCATCGCCGGTCTTTCCTTCGGGGAACTCATCGCCTTCTCCATTGTCACCGAAACCATTTTCCAATGGCCGGGAATGGGCAACCTGCTCCTGACTTCGATATTCGAAACCGACCAGCCGATTGTCGTTACCTACATAATGCTGGCTTCTTTCATAATCCTGTTCATCAACATTATGGTCGACCTGCTCTACGCCGTGCTCAACCCAAAAATCCGTTACGATTAGGCTCACACATGAACAGATCATTATTTCAAAAACGTCTGAACAGTTTCAGGAACGACACGCCGGCCATGATAGGGGCATCAATCCTGCTGGTATTCATCACAGCCGGGATACTGGCCCCCCTGCTGGCTCCCATGAACCCCTATGATTTAAGTTCCGTGGATCTGGGCAACTACCTTATGCAGCCCTTCTGGATGGACGGGGGATCAATCTCTTTCCCGCTGGGTACGGACGATCAGGGCCGCGGAATACTGTCCACAATCCTCTACGGCATGCGCACTTCGCTCGTAGTCGGAGGGTCCGTGGTTGCCATTGCCGGCAGCATAGGCATAACGCTCGGCATGATCGGCGGATACTACGGCGGGATCATCGATGCATTCGTCATGCGCTGCGCCGATACTGTTTTCTCCTTCTCGACCACCCTGCTTGCGGTTCTCCTGCTTGGGGTCTTCGAAACACGGGGAGTGGGCACGGTAATTTTCGCCATCTGCATTGCGGACTGGGTCAAATACGCCAGAACGATTCGCGGAAGCGTGCTGGAGATCAAGGACAACCCGTACGTCATGGCCGCGAAAGCTTCGGGAGCCAGAGACTTCCGCATCCTTTTCCAGCACATCCTGCCCAATGCGCTGCCGCCTATTTTCGTAGTCATGGCCGTGGACCTGGCAGTGGTCATCATGCTTGAGGCCACCCTCAGCTTTCTTGGAGTAGGAGTACCTCTTACCGAACCGTCACTGGGCATGATGATATCCATAGGCAAGAACTACATTTACGCCGGAATGTGGTGGATGACCCTTTTTCCGGGAGCCGCCCTCATCCTTCTCGTAGTGGGCATCAACCTTTTTGCCGACTGGCTTAGAGATGAAATGAATCCCAAGCTCAGCCGCTGACACAAAAACCAGCAACCATAGAGTTACACGGAAACAGACAATGACCGAAGAGCAACAGAACACATTCGACCGGTTCGTCGCCGATCTGAAAACACTGGTCAATACCGACAGCGCAAGCGAAAACCATGACGGAATCGCCGAAGTGGCCGAATTCCTCAAAGCCAAGCTGGAAAGAGCGGGACTGAAAGCTGAAATCACCCGCGAAGGCAAAGACGGCACCCCCTGCCTCAAAGCCTGCACCGAGTCCAAAAACGGACGTTACGACTTCATGTTCCTGGGACACATGGACACTGTGTTTCCCACCGGAGAAGCTGCCAAGCGCCCCTTTTCCATTGAAGGAAAACACGCCCTCGGCCCCGGAGTATCCGACATGAAAGGCGGACTGCTCGTTGCCGTAAACGTAATTGAACGGCTGAAGGAGCAGGGACTGCTCGATAAAATAGCAATCTGCGTTTGCTTCAACGGCGATGAGGAAATCGGTTCCCCGGATTCAAAAGCACTGATTGAAAAAACATCCGAATCCTGCGACAGGGTTTTCGTCTTCGAACCGTGCCGCATCGGTTTCCGCCACGTCCTGCATCGCAAGGGCGGCGGAAGAATAAAGGTTACCGCACACGGCATTTCCTCCCACGCAGGAGCCGACCCGGAAAAAGGCGCCAACGCTCTGGTCGAACTGGCAAGCCATATCCCGGCAATCCATGCTCTCAACGACAATGGCGACGGTATTACCGCCCAGTGCACGGTAATCAGGAGCGGAGAAAAAACAAACATCATCCCCGACACCGCGGTACTTGATGTTGATGTGCGCGTAGCCACCATGGATGAAATGAAAGTCGTGGAAGATTTCTTCCGCAGACTTCCGGAAAAGAATTACATCGAAAACACTTCGATTACCGTTTCCGGCGGAGTGGACCGCCCGCCCATGGAATGCACGGATAAGACTGTAGAACTTTGGAATATTCTCGCAGAGGAAGGCCGAAAGGCCGGTGTGGAATCTTCCTACATCTCCACCGGAGGCTGCTCGGACGGAAACTGGACCGCAGCCAAAGGAATCCCCACCATTGACGGCATGGGCACGGTGGGAGCCAATTCCCATCGTCTGGACGAGTATGTAGAGCTTGAAAGTATCATACCCTCGATAACAATGATTGCAAACAGCTGCCGAAAAATGATCATGGGGGATTAATCCCCTTTGCGGGAATAGTAAAAGGCCGCCTTCCGTTTTCGCGGAAGGCGGCCTTTCTTTGTTTATCCAGTCTGCCTGACATTTCAGATTCTGCCCGAACCTCTTGAACTGTTGAACATCCCGATTATCTGCCGGGCAATGCTTTCCGTACTGAAGAGGGAACTGTCCACAGTCATATGATAGTTGGTCGAGTCCCGCCAATTTTTGCCGGTGTAATGCAGGCAGTAATTCGCGCGCTTGCGGTCCGCAAGTTCAAGGTCCTTTGACGAATAGGTCGATGCGGCCTTGTACGAATTTATTATTTTGGATTTGCGGAATTCATCATTTGCATGAATAAAAATATTAAAACAGGCCGAATTGTCTTTGAGGATGAAGTTTGCGCAACGCCCGACTATCACACACGGCCCCTTCGCGCATATATCCCGAATTATTTTACTCTGTATCAGGAAAAGCAGATCCGTAGGCGGCAGTTCCTCCTGCACGTAAGCATAGTTTTGCGCATAAAGATCGTAGAACAGTGAATTGGTGAGTTTCTGTTCTTTGTCCTTGATAAATTCAGCCGTAAATCCGCTCTGCTCTGCCGTCAGGTCGATCAGTTCCCGGTCATAAAACGTGAAACCGAGTTCATCGGCAATCAGTCTGCCTATTTCATGTCCGCCACTGCCGTATTCTCTGGAAATGGTTATTACGGGATACAATCCGTAGGACTGCAAGGGGACATCAGACACTTCTGCGGAGACCTTGCGGCTATTCATAAGGGACGCAACACGGGTAAAAGCCTTGTTGTAGACCTGTATGAGGAATCCCACGGTCAGGGCTGCGATGAATGTGCCTTCCCTTATACCGGCCAGCCTGCCCAGCAGGGCAAACGAACTCAGCAGTCCTATTACCACCATGGAGCTGTCAAAACACATCTTCATCTTGCCGAAATCTTTCTTGTAAGTCTCGGCAATAACGGCAATCAGACCGTCACCGGGGATGTAGGTAACGCCCGCTTTCACAACAAGGAACACCCCTAACGCGAGCAAAAGACAACTGACCATGAGCCAAAACAACTGCTCCACGTAACTTGCCGGGCTGATCCATGAAATAAGTTGCAGTGTAAAGTCAATGCAATAGCCGAGTACTGCTACTGCAGGGAACTGAATAAGCTGAAACAGCGAATATTTTTTCCTCAATACGGCTATCTGCCCGATTATGAAGAATGCGTTCATAAAAATGGTCAACTCGCCCAGGGTTAGGGGCGTACTCAGGCTGTACACATAAGGCACACATGAAATGGGGGTAACGCCGAGATCGGCCTTAACGGAAACCGACACCCCCAGAGCCATGATGAAAAGTCCCAGAATAAAAACTGCTATGCTTGAAGCCCTGCTAAGGAAATTCACTTTATTATCCTGTAATGTTGGTTAAGTCTCAGTCGGTTAACCTGAACATAAATTGAAAAGTCAAGACTGAAAGGGATACCCAGAAGTAGGGTAAAGAGAAGATTGCTATTGCGGAAGTAGACAGGCAGGAATCATGATCCAACCGCCCTGAACGTATTTTTGACCATCCGGTCCAGCATATCCATAAACTGACCTCGCTCTTTTTCATCAAAACCGGCAAACATAATTTCACGCTGTTTTTTCAGGATATCCATTATATCATCACGCATTTCCAGCGCCTTATCTGTAGGGTAAACCCGTTTGCAGCGCCGGTCTTCGGAATCCTCTTCGCGTTCCACCAGACTGTTTTCTTCCAACTGCCGCAGTGCTCTGGCTGTTGCAGCCCGATCAATTGTCAGTATTCTGGTGATGTCTTCCTGAATTATTCCCTCACGGCAGTACACTTCCATCAGGAACGGTAGTGTTCCACGGGCAATCCCTACTGATGCAAGCGGTTCACTTAACGAATTAAGGGTAAGCCGGTTAAGCTTACTGACCATGCGAATGGGTGATTCCTGTTCAAATTTAATTATTTCATCTTCAGTCATTTCTCATCCTTTATTGTTGACATTATCAACAATTGACCAAGTCAATAAATCTGTTGTTCGAAACTGTCAACAAAGACTGAAGAGAACCGGTATAAAAAAAACCGCCTTCCTTTATATGGAAAGCGGCCTTTCATTTATTCAAGCTGTGCAATTACACCGTACAGGCAGTCTACTTAAATTTTCCAAAAAATGCCTGCTGAACGGATTCTCCTTATTACCAGCACTATGCCTGATCTCTGGTGGCTTCTTCCACCAGATACAGAATGTTGCGATAGGTCTTGCCGCCGTGAAGAGTCAGCCCTATTTCACAGGTACGTGAAACACTGTATCCTTCATCACAATCGGAAACCTGCTCACGCAGACTTTCGAGGGCGGCAGCATTCAGTTCCGGCTTATGAAACCCTTTGTCCCCGGAAAACCCGCAGCAGCCTATTCCCTTGGGAACAACTACACTCCGGGCACATCTGGAGGCCAGTTCCCGGAACTGCCCTTCAAGCCCCATGGTCCTTGTTGAACAGGTCGGGTGCAGGGCCACGGTCCGCGGCAGCTGTCTGAAATTGAGCCGTCCGCTCAAATTCTTCATCACGAATTCTATCGGGTCCATCAGTACAAGGCGCTCGTCAAGAGTCCTTTTCATGCGCTCAAGACAAGGGCTTGTATCACACAGAACCGGATATCTTCCGTTCTCGCTCGCCACAAGCAGCGCGGCCCCAAGTCCGGCGGAAAGTTCATCAGCCTGAGCAAACAGTCCCTTGGTTTCCATGGCCTTGCCGCAGCACAGCCGATCCATGTTTTCAGGAAACACAACCTGATACCCTGCCCGCTCAAGCAACCGGACGGTTACATCCATCAACGGATCGGAATCGTCCCCACGGGCCGGTCCCATGGAGCGGATAGCGCAGGACGGAAAGTAGACCACCCGGTCCGCGCCCGCAGCATTGCCTGAAACAACCGGAACACGGCTCCCGCCTTCGGGCATCGCCTTGTTCCACATGGGCAACCTGTTGCCGGAAACTGATCTGGCACCACCGGCAAGCCGCTGCATGGCAGAATCACCGATCATTCTTTGAGCCAGAGACATGCCGTGCAGGCCGAACGATGCGACCTTGAGAACGGCACCCATGTGCCCGGTCACGTAATCGGCAATCCGCAGGGTACGGTCCGAAGCTTCTTTTCCGCGAATATCACGAATCAGAGCCGCTACATCAACCCCCAGCGGACAACGTTGTTTGCACAATCCGTCCGTGGCGCAGAGTTGTTCCCCGTACTTGCGGAACACTCCGTCCCAGTCATCGGCCATCTCGGCACTGCCTTCCGACCGGAGTCTGGTAACAGCCCTCAGCAGGCTGACCCGCTGACGCGGAGAAAGTCCGATATCCCGCGAGGGACATATGGGCTCGCAAAATCCGCATTCAACGCAAAGGTCCACGCACGGATGGGTTGCCACCGGGCTTTTAAGTCCGTTGATATGGGCGTTCTCGTCCTCACTGATGAGAACACCCGGATTGAGGATTCCTTCGGGGTCAAAAACTTTTTTGACTTCGCACATTATCTCGAACAGGAAATCGCCCCATTCCCGGCGCACAAAGGGAGCCATGGCCCGGCCGGTTCCGTGCTCGGCCTTGAGGGAACCGTCAAAACGCCCGGTAATGAGTTCCACGAGGTCGACCATGAAGTGGTGCAGTTTGTCCACTTCCTGTGCATCGGCGATTTTAACCGGAATGGAAAAATGCAGGTTGCCGTGGAAAGCGTGGCCCATGATTCCTGCGGCATAACCGTAGCGGTCGAAAAGCTCCTGAAAACAGTCACACCCTTCGGCAAGCCGGTCGACCGGAATATTGATATCCTCGGTAAGCACGTATTCATCCGGTTCGCGGAAGTTCGCAATGGCCGGATACAAGGCCCGGCGGATATTCCAGATCTTTTCGCACTCGACCGCATCAGTGGTGAATTCCTGTTCGGACAGAGCCGGGAACCGGCCCAGCACTTCTAGAATTCCGTCCACATTCTCCTGTAACCGCTCCGAATCCCAGGCCTTGGTCTCGATGAGCATGGCGCATGAACCTTCCTGCAGATTGCGCATGACATCCGGGATGTCCTTCAGGTTCTGCATGGCGGTCAGGGAGTTGTAGTCAAGCACCTCCGCGGCGTTGATGCTGCATGTGTCCTTCATGGCGATGACGATATCGGTGGCCACTCCCAGTGAAGGGAAAAACATGAGCCCCACCGCCCGGACAGGCTGGGTCGGAATGGTTTCCAGCAGGGTTTCGTGTATGAATCCCAGAGTCCCTTCCGATCCGACCATCAGATGCATCAGGATATCCAAGGGGTCTTCGTGATCCACGAACGAATTAACCGTGTACCCGATTGTATTCTTAATCGAATACTTGCGCCGGATGCGCGCAACCACGTCTTCGTCGGCAAGGACTTTCCCACGCAGCTCCGCAAGCTTGTCCAGCAACGCTGCATGGGACTTACGGAACGCATCAACACTTTCACGGTCGGTGGTGTCCAGATAGGTTCCGTCTGCAAGAATAAGCCGCATCCCCCGTATGGCATGGTAGCTGTTCTCTTCAACCATGCAGCACATACCGGCGGAGTTGTCGGCAATTATCCCGCCCATGGTGGCTGAAGCGATTGAAGCAGGGTCTGCACCCATCATGCGCCCGAACGGAGCCAGAGCAGCATTGACTTCAATCCCGATCACCGCACTCCCGGACCAGAACCTTGCGCCTTCATCAAGAACTTCGATTTTTTTCCACGCACGGCCCTTGAACCGGACAAGAACGCCCTCGCCGCAGGCCTGTCCGCTTACAGCAGTACCGGACCCTCGAAAGGTAACCCCGATTCCGTTTTCGGAACAGACACGCAGGACAGCGGAAACCTCTTCAAGATTGCGTACATCGACAACGAGTTTGGCCTTCGGCTCGAAATAGCTGGCATCAACCGCAAAGGTTGAAACCAGAGCAGGATGATCATGGATACACTCGGAGGGCAGAACAGCCCTCATATCATTAATCAGCTTCTTCAACGCAAAGCTCCTTTCCGGCCATATCTTCGGAAAAACGCCACAAACCAAGTCCGCGCAGAACAATGGGAATGGTGAGAAGGATCATGGTGACCCAGCCCATGCTGCCGTACCCCTTGCCGATAAGCGGAATAAGCCCGAACTGGGCCACCATCCAGCAGATGACGACAAGTATGGACGAGGCGGCCATGGAATGGACACGCTGCTTGCGGACTTTTTCCGCTTCATCAAGATTGCGCCCGAACAGGACGACAAGACGGTTGGTGGTACCGAAAACAAGCGCCACCCCGGTGGAAACAGCTCCAACAACAATGCAGACGGAGATAAGCGTAGTCATCCAGGCACCGCCCTGTCCGTGCATTACAACGAAAAGCGCAGGGACGGCCTCTTTGAAGATTCCCTGATCGGCAAAAGCGAGAATACCGAAGTAAGTAAGGTACATGATCAGGCAGTTGATGAGAATGCCGATTCCGATCGCTTTTCTCAGACAGGCTTTGTTAGGACAGACCTGAGCGTGAACGATGTAGGCACCGATGGCACAGCAGTGCAGAGTGCCGTATTTAACACCCCACCACAGGGCATCGGCAAACGATCCGGAGCCGCTGACCGCAATCTCCCCGCTTTTGATAGCCTTGAGATTCTGAACTATTTTCGGGAAATAATGGATGATGTTCGGCAGGTATATGAGCAGCATGCTCGCAATGAGCATAACGGAAACAACAACCGCAGATTTCCTGACCAGTTCGGAGCCGTAAATGGTAAAGACGAAGATAACCGCTGCGATGAAAAAGGTATTCATCATGTACGATGTCCCGAACAGCTTGGTGAGAATGGTTCCACCTGTGGCAAAGGCTACCGCAGTGGCCAGCAGCAGGACCGCGTTGACCAGAATCTCATAAATCGGCACAGCAAAGAAGCCGATGCCGCCGTACAGTTTCTTGGACCATGAACTGTAATCGTAAACCTTGAACCGGGCTGCGATAACCATGGAATAATACATACAGATACCCATGATAAACATCGATACAGCAGGCATGAAAATGGAAGTCCAGTCGTGATTGAGATAGAAAGCCACAATCTGCCGCCCGGACGCAAAACCGCCCCCGAAATGGGAACTGAACCAGACAAGTGCAATGGCCAGATAGCCGGGAATTATTTTATTCATTGGTTTATTGTAGGTAAATGGTTGTGACTAAAGCATCTATTCGGCCAGGACTTTTTCCGCAGAATCTTCGGGAAAACGCCAGAGACCGAATCCGCGCAGCAGAACAGGTACAGTAAGAACAAGAAGGGTGACCCAGCCGACGTTGCCGTAACCTTTACCGATAAGCGGTATGAGTCCAAGCTGAGCAACAATCCAGCAGGCAATGACAAGTATGGCTGAAGCGCAAATGGAATGAATTGCACGTTTTCCGGTACGCTGCTCTGCAGTCATGTTCCTGCCCATGAAATTGACCAACCGGTTTGTGGTTCCGTAAACCAACGCAACCCCGGTGGAGACAGCTCCTATAACTATGCACAGGGAGATGAGGACAGTCATCCATGTTCCGCCTACCCCGTGCATTACCACGAACAGGGAGGGAACGGCCTCTTTAAGAACACCCTGATCGGCAAAGGCGAGAATACCGAAGTAGGTCAGGTACATTGTGCCCGTGTTTATGAAAAATCCGACCACAGCGGCTTTCTTGAGGCTGGCCTTGTCCGGGCAGGCCTGGGTGTGCACGATGTAAGCACCTATGGCGCAGCACTGCAGAGCTCCGTATTTTGCGGCCCACCAGATTGAATCAAGCAGCGTTCCGGAACCGCCTGTTGCAATGGTCCCGGCTTTGATTGCCTTGAAGTTGCTTACTATGTCCGGGAAAAAATATACTATATTCGGAACATATATAATGAAAATACAGGCAATCAGAATGATGGACACAATTGTAGCCGACTTTCTGACCAACTCGGCCCCGTAAATAGTAAGGACAAAAATAATCGCAGCAATGACCACCGTATTGAGTATGTAGGAGGTGCCGAAAGCTTTTGTGATCGTCGACCCTCCGGTAGCGAAAGCCACTGCCGTCACCAGCACCAGCAGGGTATTGAAAAGCAGTTCATACAGCGGAGCCATGAACGATGCTATTCCACCGTAAAGCTTTCTGGACCAGCTGCTGTAATCGAAAACAGAAAATCTGGCGGCAATAACCATGGAAAAATAAAAGCTTAACCCCATAATCAGCATGGAAACGGCAGGCATGAAAATGGAAGTCCACTGATGGTTCAGGTAAAAGGCGACAATCTGTCGTCCGGAGGCAAATCCGCCCCCGAAATGCGAACTGAACCATACAAACGCAATGGCGAGATGAGCTGGAATTATTTTTTTCATTTTTTTATAAGGTTAAATTGTTTAAGCCGCTTTGCCTGACTGCCCTATGGAAAAGGGACAAGGTCCTTCGCTGATGGACTCGGGAAAAACTCTCATGGCGTACCGAAACGCATAACCCTGCATAAATTAAGCGGAAGCACCGGCATATATACCGGAACAGGAAGGAATGACCATCGGTCATTTTTTTAGGAGCACGCACGCCATGCAGTTAACATGATTCAAAGGGTATCTGTGGATGAACTGAAAAGGGAGAAATCCCTTATCTTCCATGAAGCAAGATGAATCACGGTATGAGAGAAAGATGCCCGGACAGGCAACGGCCCTGCTGAAGATCGGCAACCGGATAACGCGGAACTATCTTCCGGGACCGCAACAACCCCTGTCCGACAATTGTTATGACGAGCGACTCTATAGTATTACCAATTATATTTCAACGAAACTCTTAACATATCTTATTAAATTAATTTAAAATTAATAGTGAGCACACCCATACATAAATTTGTATGTGCGGTAAGAAGATCAAGGCTGGCCCAGACTTGAACTTACATTAATTATAAACATTAAAGCTCCACATGTATAACGTTTCTATTTTTGTATGAATAAAAAGCCGAAACATGAGCAAAGCTTGAACCTTCAAACAAACCAAATTTCAGCAAGTGCCAAAAAATGCCACGGAACAAAGTCGGGTACACGCAGGGCAACTCAGAATATTTATTTTATAACGGGGCTTTTTTATTTGAAAAAAAGGACTATGATTAAAACATATATATTAAATTTTACCAGCAAACATAAGGAGTAAATCATGTGTAAGAACTGCGGATGCAATCTTGGCAAGGGTAAGGTCACTCATGAACATTCCCATGAAGGAAACCATGAGCACAAGCACGGGCATGAGCACCAGCATGCCCACATGCACGAACATACCCATGCAGACGGGACCACACACACGCATGAGCATTCCCACACCCACACTCATGAACACTGCCACGGTCACGACCACAACCATGCAGGAGAGCATGAACACGAACACGGTTCGCATAGCCATGACATGGACCATGCCCACACAGACGGAGACGGACACGACCATATCCATGGATAGCCTGATGAAAAAGAAAAGAGGGGAACCGATATGGCTCCCCTCTCCACCTACAGACATCTCGGTCTGAAATGTTTCCTGTACAAGATTAGCTGTAAACCTACTTTTTCAACTCCAGAACAAGATTGCGCAATTCTTCGGACAGCCCGGCCATGTCTTCCATTGCCTGAACCGAATTGGACATGGCGTCTGCAATGTCCGCCGCAATCGCATTTATCTCATCAGTATTGCGGTTTATTTCCTCTGAAGTAGCCGACTGCTCTTCCGCAGCTGTTGCTATCGCACGAACCTGATCAGCGGTATCGTTTACATACTCCTCGATTTTATCCAGAAAGACTCCGGCCTCACGGCTGAGCCCGGTGCTCTCGGCAACCATTTCAGAAGTCTTTTCCATGGACTGAATACTCTTGCGGGTGCTTTCCTGAATAGCTCCTATGGAACTGCCCACTTCCTGCGTGGCGGTCATGGTCTTTTCCGCAAGTTTACGCACTTCATCGGCAACCACGGCAAACCCGCGTCCGGCTTCCCCGGCCCTTGCCGCCTCAATGGCCGCGTTGAGTGCAAGCAGGTTAGTCTGATCTGCAATGTCACTGATCACGCTCATGATCTGCCCGATTGCTTCAGCCTGTTCCCCCAGTTCGCTCATCTCCGAATACAACTGCTTTGACTCGGCATTGAGTTCCTCTATAGACTCAACAACCTTGCCGACCATGGCCTTACCGTCGCTGGCCTGCTCTCTGGCATTACGGGCATTTTCCGCAGCGCTGGAAGCATTCCCGGCAACTTCAAGTACCGTTGCATTCATTTCTTCCATGGCAGTTGCCGCTTCCGAAGTTCTGTTACGTTGAACGTCCGATCCGTTGCGGGATTCCTGAATCTGTGAATTAAGGTCCTCGGAGGCGGAAGAAATCTGCTCAACAATACTTTCCAAATGCCCAGCAGCCTGATGCATACCTTCCTGTTTGGCCTTTTCAGCTGCTTTGCGCGCCTCCTCAGCTTCAAGCATGGCTTTTTCGGCAGCCGCGGCCTTTTCTTCGGCTTCACGGCTTTTCACTTCAATTTCCCTGAGATTGCTTTGCAGGGTGGTATTCATGTCATCGAAAGAATCCGCAAGAGTCCCAACTTCGTCCTTGCGATTCATTTCCATAAGAGCGGGGAAATTACCGGTCCCCAGCATCCCCGCACTCTCAACGACCTTACGCAGGGGTACGGTTATGTTGCCGGTTACCAGCAGGGTAAATAAAGCCCCTATCAAAGCACTCCCTAGAGTAAGACCGATAATAATCATGAACAGGGTTCCATAAGCATCTGCTGCGGCTTCATGCGCTGATTCGGCCTGATGCTGCAGGGCCTCTGTCAGCACATTGATATGCTCGCGCATGGCGTCAAAACGCTTCGCTCCTTCTCCTAACGAAATAGCTGCCAGTTCTTCAGCATCTGCCCCGGACTGCCTGTCTTCAAGAAGCTTGACCGACACGGCATCCCACTTGGCCCGGTCATCAGTGTATCGGCTGACGAGTTCAAGCTGTTCCGGATCCGTGGTGGTTTTGGCAAATTTACCTACTCTGGTGTCCGCCTGCCCCTTATTGTCAGTATAGTCCTTCATCTGGTTGCGGAACTGCTCTGTCCCTGGTTTGGCAAAAATCATGGTGCGCTCCGCTATAAACGCCTGATGCAGGTCCCGGTCCGCTTCAAGCAGGAAAACCATCCCTTTAAGATCTCTGTTAAAGACCCCTTCCAACTTGGAATTGATGCTCTTGGCGCCGAACTCGGCAACGACTCCCATAACAACCAGCAAAACAATGTTAATACCCAAAATCAGCAACAATTTTGTTCTGATGCAAATGTTATTCAGCATAAATACCCTCCTGTCACATTCATAACTGGATATCGGCTAAAACTATAAAAAGATTATAGATAATCAATAAATAAATCAATTACAGCAATTATAAACTATCAACGACAACAATTCAAAATGCTGTCAGGACTTCCAGCCGGGACCATTGAGGACAATACGGTTCAGAGCGAGCGCCATTTCCGGAGCAGCCATCTTGTCGGTCACCACCTCTATGTAGCATCCGCCTGTACATGCTTCGGCGGCCTCCAGAGCAGCATCAAGCTGCCTGTTGTTTACGACCTTTTGGCAGTACCAGTCTTTCAAGCCGAAAGCGGCGGGCAACAGGCTGTAATTCCACTCGGCAAGATCGTTGTAATAAATGTCCGGATTTTCGCAGAGCATGCGTTCAATCAGATATCCGTCATTATTCAGGCAGATTATTACCGGCTTGAGTCCGAATCTTCCGAACTGCCCTATTTCCTGTACGGTCATCTGATGCGATCCTTCGCCTGTTATAAGCAGAACTCTTCGGTCCGGAGCTGCCATGGCAGCACCGAATGCAGCAGGTGTGGCCCAGCCGATTGCGCCCCACAGGGTCTGGTTGAAAAATACCGCATCTTCGGGAAGTCTGGCATTTGCAAGCCCCATGGAAGCGGTTCCTGTTTCGCCCATGATTATGTCATTCCGTTTAAAGAAACGTTCGATGCGGGGATAAAGCGAGGCCGGTGTAATGCTGTCATCAGGAGCTCCATGCGGATATCCGAGTCCGGCAGGACGAAACGGCACAGGAAGACCAAGATTGCCGATACGCTGGCAAAGCTCCTGCAGAACATCCTGCATCAGTATTTTATGATAAACAGCATGGCCTATGCACACCCGGTCAGGATAAATACGTATTTCTCGGTGGGTATCTATTTTGACGGTAAAGGCGCCGGTATTGATATCTGAACGTATGGCACCGAAACTGACTACAAGATCGCAGTTTTCAACGGTCTGCTGCACGCCCGGATCAAGAATGCGTCCGTTATAAACGCCTATAAAATTGGGATGGGCTTCGGAAAGAGTCCCCTTGGCCATAAACATGGAAGTGAAAGGCAATCCGGACTTCTCTATAAAATCGAGCATGGAACTTTGCAGCCCGAACCTCCCTATCAGGGCTCCGACCATGACCATTGCCGACCCTGCCTTCCCGAGTTTTTCGAGAATCAGTGAAACCGCCGTTTCCAAAGTATCAGGATCGCTTGCGACAACTGGTCTGGAATACGGCTTTGTGCAGCCGAGTTCCATAAGAGCATGGTCGGCCGGAACGGCTATGTACACGGGTTTCCGTTCGGTAAGAGCGGCTGTAATCACCCTATCGACTTCCGAAACGGCATTTTCGTAAGAAAGAATAGTGCTAGCGCAGACCACCGGCCCGGCCATTTTGTGGAAAAGGTCAAATTCCCCGTTGCCCAGGGTATGGTGTATGATGTTCCCGTTCTGCTGCAGGGAACATTTGGGCATGCCTACTATGTGAAATACAGGCAGATTCTCGGCGTAACTCCCGGCGATGGCGTTTATCGCACTGAGTTCGCCGACACCGTAAGTCGTGCAGACTGCAGCAAGACCTTTTATTCGGGCATAGCCATCTGCTGCGTACGCGGCGTTAAGTTCATTGCAGCAACCGATCCAACGCAATTCCGGATCGTTGCAGATGGCATCATTGACAGGGAAGGCATAATCTCCGGGGACACCGAAATAATCGGTAACCCCGATCTCCTTGAGCCGCTCCAGTAAGTGAAGGATGACAGTTCCGGACATAACTTATCTCCCGAATTAATAAGGTACGACAAAGAAATACGTATACTGTATAACAATGCCACCGGGATTACTTTATGTCCATGGTATTCTTAAATTAGAGCACTTCCCTATACTCTTCTTTCATACTCCCTGCCGACTGCAAAGCCGACACTGCTGTTATCCTGGGCCCATTTATCGAAAAAAAGCCTGCAAAGATCAGGAGAAACCGGTCGGCTGAAATAAAACCCCTGAAACCGATCACCGCCTATCTCCCTGAAACACCTGAACTGTTCTCCGGTTTCTACGCCTTCAATAATCACCTTCAGGTCGAGTTTGCGGCATAGGCCCAGTATACTTGCAACAATATGCATATTAATACCGGTAACGGATTCAAGGGTGAGTGAACGGTCTATCTTGATCTTATCGACATCCATCTCACGCAGGTAACGCAGGGAAGTATGCCCCATTCCGAAATCGTCAATTGCAATGCGGACACCCAGACGGCGCAGTTCCCTCAGACGCTCTGCTGTTTCCCTGCGGGAAGTAAGCGCTTCAGATTCCGTAATCTCGATTTCCAGACATTTAGGATCAAAACCTGTTCTGTCGATTACGCCGGAGACTTTTTCGGCAACTTTCCCGGTAATCAAAGAAGGGGTGAAGTTGACTGATACCCGGACAGGTTTTCCGAGCATCATTCCCCACTCCGCCCCCTGTTTGCACGCTTCCGTAAGTACAAAATAACTGAGTTCCTCTATGCAACCGAGATCCTCGGCAAGAGCAATCGTTAGTTCCGGAGAGATAAAACCGAAACGGGGATGATTCCAGCGCAACAGAGCTTCAGCGCCCAGACTTTCCGGGTCCTCGGTGTTGACCTGCGGTTGATATACGAGGAAAAACTGATTTTTCTTGCGCACAGCCTGAAGAAGATCCTTGGCCAGTGATCTGGCAACACTTCCTTCCTCTCCGTTCATGGACAGACAGCGGCAGGCCCTGGAAGCCACCGACTTCTTTGCCGCCTGCAGCAGGCTGGACATGCTGCATCGAAAATTGGCCTCTTCCATATGATCTGAAAGACTCACAAAAGGCAGGTAGATACATACGCCGGCCATGATGAGAATAAGCTGCATAATGACGCCGTTCCACGAACCGGATGCATAGTATCCGCTTATAAAGACCGGAGTGGTCCAGTGAAATGAAGTCGTCACCAGCGGAATAAGTCCCAGAGAACATGCCCCGTAGGCAATGCTGTAAAGTATGGCCGGGGTCAGAATAAAGGGAATCATGAACACGGGGTTGAGAATCAGCGGAATTCCGAACAGCAGCGGCTCGTTGATATTGAACAGACCGAGCCCCAGAGCCATGCCGGAAAATTTTCTGGACCTGGAATTACGCCCATAAAGCAGCAAGGCCAAAATCAGGACCAAGGTAGCTCCTGAACCGCCCATAACGGCATAGGCATCAACAAATCCTTTGGTGAGGATATTCCCCCCGTCAGCATTTCCCGAGAGGATATTCATATTGTCCACAAGGTTGGTGGCAAAAATCCTGCTTTCAACACAGTGGAGCATATTCGGGCCGTGTGCACCGAAAAACCAGAGCAGTTGGCACAGCAAAAGATACAGAACTCCGGTGAACAGCTGGTTGTCACTCAAGGCAAAAATAGCCATGACCAGATCCTGCATCATATCTGAAAAGGACACGAACCCGACACTGTTCACAACAAGCCTGATCAACGCGAAAACAGCGAGCACCCCCATACAGGCCGGGGCAACGGAAAAAACCTGTACGGAAAAAGGATCGTAACCGGCTCCTGCTGCCGGCAGTCTTGATGAAAGCCTGACAATCCTGTGCAAAAGCCAACTGGAAACGTAAGCGGTGAATATGGACTCAGGCATGCTGGCCGACAGAGAAGTCACCTCTGCAAAGGAACTTATCCCCCACCCCGCAGCAAGAGTAAAAAAAGATCCGGAAGCGACTACTACGTATAAAAAAGGATGAATTGACGCCTTTTCATCACGAGCGTTATACATCTCGCCCAGACACAGACTCATGCTGCAAAGCATTGCCAGCGAGGTAATTCCGTAA
Organism: Maridesulfovibrio sp.; assembly: GCF_963677005.1. Classification (NCBI taxonomy): domain Bacteria; kingdom Pseudomonadati; phylum Thermodesulfobacteriota; class Desulfovibrionia; order Desulfovibrionales; family Desulfovibrionaceae; genus Maridesulfovibrio; species Maridesulfovibrio sp. Next base: position 1,413,250 of record NZ_OY781616.1, read on the forward strand.
GTTCCGTCAACAATAGCGGACAGTGCGTGACGAAAACTTTCGGACATGATTCCCCGAACCGATTCGAACGGAAAATTCAGTAGACACAGGGCAAATGACCCAACGACGATGAGCGGAAAAACCAGCAGCAGAGAACGCCGCATGGCTTTAAAAAAGACAAGGCTGCCCAACTCTTCGAAAAAAGAGTTGAGCTGCAAGATACCGAAAAACAGTTTCCCTTCAGTCATCACCGATCCCTGGCGTTGTTTTGACCTCACCGGAAAAGATTTTTCGTAACGGCTGATTCAAAATTACAATAATTCAGACATGATGCACGGCAGCACGAAAAGAACATCCTTCAAACTACACCTGTTCCTCCCGAAAAACAGGTACAGATCATGAAGATACTGCATGCCTGATATACAACCGCTAGATAATCCCACTTCCGGAACCCCTTGATAATTTCAATACATGAGATTAGGGAAACAGTAAATCACGACTTCATTATAACTTGGAAATGGCTCAATGAGATCTACCAAACATTTCTTGATACTCCTTTACGGACTTCTATTCCTGCTGTTCACAAATTTACAAACAGCATCGGCTGCAGATACACCTCAGAGAAATGCAACCAGGGATTACGGTAAAATATCAGCCCGGATAAGAATGTACTATTTTCTGCAGGAAGACAGCCCGTCAGGAAATTCATTCGGCAAATCAAAGGAATCTTTTGCTATCGGCGGACAGCTGAAATACGAAACACCATGGCTGGCCGACCATTTCGGCGGTACGGTCAACGGATTTCTCGCCGCCCCGCTCTTTGATGACCTTAACCGTGAGCGATACTCCGGAGCAGGTGTTCTGAATAACAAGAACCAGGGATACGCGGTCATCGGGGAGGCCTTTTTCAGAGCCAGATACGCCGGGACCATCGCTAAACTATACAGACAAAGAATTGAAACGCCTTACGTCAACGGCAACGACTCCCGTCTGTTGCCCAGCACTTTCGAAGCCTACGGACTGGAATCGAACGACATTTCCGGACTCAAGCTGCATGCCGCGTGGCTGGACAAGATAAAAAAGAGAGACAGCGACGAGTTCATCAGCATGACCGAAGCCGCAGGAGCCGACACTGATGGAGGGACTGTCATGCTCGGTGCCGACTGGAAAGGCGAGAAGACCGCTTTGCGGCTCTGGAACTACTATACGCCGGACATGGACAACACTCTTTATGCCGAAGCTAAATACAGTTTCGACATCAGCGATTCCCTTGAAGGACATGTGCGCTTTCAAGGAGTCAACCAGCGGAACACGGGAGAAAACATCCTCGGAGTATATGATGCCCTTGAAGGGGGACTGCTCCTTGGCATCAAGTTCATGGGGCTGACGGCCGACATAGGCGGAAGCATTACCGATGACACCGACAACATCCTCACGCCATGGGGCGTGAACCCGTTTTTCACCCACATGATGATCGGAGATTACAACCGTGCCGGAGAAAAAGCCCTGTACCTTGCCCTTGCTTACGATTTCGCAAGACTCGGTCTGAAAGGATTTTCAGCCGGACTTAAAACGGCTTTCGGCGAGACACCGAACTCCGGCCCAAACGCATCCTATGACCGCAGAGAGTGCGACCTCAACTTCAATTACAATTTCGATGGAGCGCTGGACGGTTTTTCGATTAAAAATCAGGTCGGATACCAGGATGCAGACCGTTCAATGGGCGGCAAGGACGTGGTTCAGGTCCGGCTCAGACTTCAGTATGATTTTTAGTCCGGCTGGATAAAAAATCTATTTTCCTGAATTCAACATGCCGGTAAGTTTGCGGAATTCATTTCTCATATCCGTATTCTGAAAAACGATAAGTTCCGGGGTCTGCAGCTCGGAAAGACGATCAAGCATTGAATTGGCGTTACGCATCAGCGAAATAAGGCTGTGGGCTCCCTGTACAGTTTCGTAGGTATTAAGAGCCACCTCATATTCGTCCTGAACGTCAGCCCTGGCCTTCTCGATTCTTTTTCTGTTTTTTTCCAGATATTCGGCATAAAGCCGTGCTGTACGCACAGTCAGCCCCTGTGCAATCAGGTTTGTCTTGTATATCATCGTATATTTTGCAGGTTCGCGCTCGATGCTTTCCTGTGTCTTCCTGATCAACTCCTGCTGTTTTCTGATGATATCTTCTATTTTTACAAGATATGTCCCGCTGATTTTATCTTCATAATGTTGATACAAATTGAGCAGGATACGTAAAAGCAGTGTATGCATGCCGTAGTACCGCTTTGCCATTTCAATATTCTCATCAGTCTCGGATGTCAGCCGCTGCAGTTCGGCAGTAATGAGCTTGACGTTATTGAATACGGAAACAAGCTGCACATCGTCACTACCGGTAACGCTGTAAACAAGTGTCTCCACCTGCTCACGATCCACCTTCATACCTATGGCTCGCATTTCGGTTACAAGGCGGTCAATGAGCTCGTCCACCCGTTTTTCATTCTCGCCAATGCGAAGTTCCAGCTCGGCAACCTCCTCGTCAATAGCACCGGCATCTTTTTTCCAGACTTCCCACTTGCTTACCTTTGAAGGAGCTGCCAGCCGTTCGGTTTTCAATTCAGCAATCTTTTCCCGGCAGTTACGGGATTCATCCTGCAGATTCTGTATGGCCTGTTTTGTTTCGGACATATCCGACAATCCCAGAATTTCGATACATTCATCCAAAAGACTGTTTATTTCCCTGTCGAGACTCTTTTTATCATCCTTGAGAGGATTCCAATCCGAATCCGGCACGTCCACCCTCTTTTCAAGGTCTGCTACAGCCTTGTGCAGCAAAGGATGAACATCTCCCCAAACAGCCTCAAGTGAAGAAGCGGACGCCTGTGAAGCAAAGAAAAACAAAAATACTGCCGCCATATATATTTTTTTCATATTCCAACCTCGTAAAGCATAAGAATCAGGAATGTTGGCGCTAAAGCCTAAACATCACAAAACAACGCAAGTACAGATCTATCTCGGAAATTACACAAAAAACACCACTGTCAAATGCCTTAGGCCACCGGATCACGCTATGCAGTTACCTTTGTAACAAGTGAATGGCAACAATTCCACATTCGAAAAACGGATACAATAAATCCATTTTCCAACAACGGCATGGCGTTTTTTTATTCTTTAAAAATATACTGTTACACAAATATTTGCCATTAAAAAAAGACTGTCGTTAAAATATCCCCACAAAAAATAGATATTGTGAAAATAATAACAATTATAATAAACATGGAACATAATATATATGTTTTTGTTCTTCAAAACTGGACATACGATCAGCACAGGAATATAAAAATCCGCCGTAAGGGTTATCTTTCACACCCCTGTCCAACTCATCCCAAGTACAGGAGTCTTTTGCAGATGGCCAACCTATAAACCGTCTGCGATTCCGGTACGGTTGTTCCTTGAATTTTTCCGTAACTGCCTCCCAGTGCGGATTTCCAGCTAAAGGCTTTTTCCGCACTTCCGGGCCACTCTGATACGCCGCGGAAATTGTCTCACCTCTACTTCATCCCGGCCCGTATACCGATGAAAAAATGGAGAGATCTATGACGAAGACAATGGCACGAACCTTCATGGACACTTTCATGGGTCACGCTCCCATGTGGTACAAGCTGGCCATCGTGGGGTTCCTTATACTCAATCCGATACTGCTGTTGGTTGCAGGCCCCTTCATTGCAGGATGGGCTCTCATCGCTGAATTCATATTCACCCTTACAATGGCCCTCAAGTGCTACCCGCTCCCCGCCGGAGGACTGCTTGCCATTGAAGCGGTAGCAATCGGCATGACCACGCCGGAAACCATCTACCACGAAGCACACAACAACTTTGAAGTCATACTGCTTCTTATCTTTATGGTTGCGGGTATCTACTTCATGAAAGACTTCCTGCAGTTCACCTTTACCCGTATCCTTGTTAACGTCCGCTCCAAAAAAATAATCGCACTGCTTTTCTGCTTCGCTGGTGCTTTTCTTTCCGCATTTCTCGATGCCCTGACGGTTACAGCGGTTATTATCGCCGTTGCCTACGGTTTTTACAGCGTCTACCACAAGTACATTTCCTCCCAGAGCGGCGAAGGTTCGCACAGCCTGGCTTCCGACCTGCACCTCAAGGAAACGAACAGGGATGAACTCAAAGAATTCCGCGGATTCCTCCGCAACCTCATGATGCACGGTGCTGTAGGAACAGCGCTCGGCGGAGTCTGTACTCTGGTCGGCGAGCCCCAGAACCTGCTCGTCGGCAGTGAAATGGGCTGGCACTTCATGCCCTTCATGATCAACGTAATGCCTGTCACCATGCCGGTTTTCGTCATCGGCATGCTTACCTGCCTCGCAGTGGAGCAGTTTAAAATCTGCGGATACGGCTATCAGCTTCCCGGCAACATCCGTTCCTTTCTTTTTGAAGAAGCCATGCGCAACGAAGAAAAACAGGGGCAGGCCGGAAAACTTAAACTCGTAATTCAGGGTCTTACCGGCATCTGGCTCATCGTAGCACTTGCTTTCCACCTTGCAGCTGTAGGTGTGATCGGTCTTTCCGTTATCATCCTGCTCACCGCCTTTACCGGCGTAGTTGAAGAAGGCCGCATCGGACCCGCTTTCGAGGAAGCACTTCCCTTCACCGCCCTGCTGGTGGTTTTCTTCTCCGTTGTAGCCGTAATCCACTCGCAGCAGCTCTTTGCTCCGATCATTGAATACGTACTCAGTCTGCATGGACAGTCTCAGCTGATGGCTTACTACATTGCCAACGGTGTGCTCTCCGCCATTTCGGACAACGTCTTCGTTGCCACTGTCTACATCTCCGAAACCAAGATGCACTTCATCCACCAGCTCGGAAATATCCCCGGCATCGGCATGACCGGACAGGCTCTCATGGAAAAACTCACCGATCCGCATGTAGTCCGCGCCGATGTAATCGCTTCGCTGCCCCAGCAGGCCGGAGCACAGGTCGGTGCACTCATGCACCAGCTTGATCGCCTCGCAGTCGCAATCAACACCGGAACCAACATTCCGTCTGTCGCCACACCGAACGGTCAGGCAGCCTTCCTGTTCCTGCTCACCAGCGCACTTGCTCCGGTCATACGGCTTTCCTACGGCCGCATGGTAATGCTCGCGCTGCCCTACACAATAACCATGTCCATTACCGGCCTTCTGGCTGTGGACTTCTTTCTTTAATCCGCGAAGCTCCTGCTGAGCAGGACCTGTAGCGGAAAAGAGGGGAAAAACTTCAGCAGAAGTTTTTCCCCTCTTTCTTTTCAGCCTCTGTATATCCATGCTGTTGACAAGTATGGCGGCAAAGGCGAACTTCTACCAGAGTTTACGCTCTAAATAATGTGAATATTGAACCTGTAACCGACTCACAAGACATCACAAGTCAATAAGCATACAAGGAGCAGGCATGCTGATGGATTGCAGCATAAATTTTGAAGCCATAACGGAACTGTTCTGCAGCGCCGAAGCTGACAGGCGAAACTTTCTCTATGAATACGAAGTATACAATCTCCTGGCAAATTCAGGAGCGGAAACACCCCCGGCAGCCAATCTGCTGCCGCGTGGTGCACGTTTTTCCGATGAAGAACTGACCGCCATCCCCGGCGAAAAGGCCGTGCTGAAAATTGTTTCACCGAACATCATCCACAAGACGGAAGTAGGCGGCGTCCGCATAGTGCGCAAAGAAGCTTCCAAAATAAGATCCGCCGTAAGATCGATGATGTATGAAGTCCCGGAAAACTATTGCGCAATGCTTGAACGCAATCCGGACCACGCACCCAAAAGCTATCGCGGCCTGCGCGGAGAGGCACTGATCCAGGCAATCAGCAGGGATCTGAAAGGGGTTCTTCAGGTGCAGTTCATGCCCCCGGACTCCAATTCTTTCGGCAATGAACTTATCGTGGGACTGCGCAGGACCAGAGAATTCGGTACTATCATAAGCGCAGGTCTGGGCGGCACGGATACGGAACTATATGCCGAAAGATTCCGCAAGGGGCAGGCTATAGTGGCTGCTTCAACGGAAATGGTGGACGGCCAGCAGTTTTTCAAACTTTTCAGAAACACCATCTCCTATAAAAAGCTGGCCGGACTGACCCGTGGACAGCGGCGCGTAGTTACGGATGAACAGCTTATCGAATGCTTTGACTCCTTCATTTCCATGGGCCGATTCTTTTCTCCCTCCAACCCGGAGGCTCCTTTCGTCATTGAAGAACTGGAAATCAACCCCTTCGCATTCACGGAGTTTCTCATGGTCCCGCTGGACGGGATGTGCCGTTTTTCAAGACCGGACTCTGCTCCGGCCGCACGCCCGGTGGGGAAAATTGACAACCTGCTGCATCCGAAACGGATAGGCATAATCGGAGTATCCTCCACCCGCCGCAACTTCGGGCGCATAATCCTCGAAAACATACTGGCCGAAGGTTTTGACAAGGAAAACATTGTCCTTATCAGGGAAGGCTTTGATGAGATTGACGGAGTGCGCTGCGTGCCGGACCTGAAAAGTCTGGACGGAACTCTGGACCTTTTCGTGGTCGCGGTATCCGCCGCTCAGGTTCCGGAACTGGTGGATGAGGTTGTAAGCTTGGATTGTGCCAAAAGCGTAATGCTGATCCCCGGCGGAATGGGCGAAACAGAGGACAGCAGGGAACGGGCCATAAAAGTCATTGAGAGCATCAATGAAAAGCACAGCCAGCCCGGCGGAGGACCGGTTTTTCTGGGAGCCAACTGCATGGGGGTTGTTTCCCGCCCGGGCAGCTACGACACATGGTTCATACCGGAAGAAAAACTTCCCAAGGCACGCGGCACAGAATACCAGAGGGCTGCGCTGGTAAGCCAGAGCGGAGCCTTCATGCTGCACCGTTCCAGCCAGTGCCCCGAACTGAACCCGGCCTACATGGTTTCCATGGGCAACCAGACCGACCTCACGCTTGGCGACATGCTCCATCACTTCAAAGACAGCGATGAAGTGGACGTAATTGCCGTGTATGCGGAAGGCTTCAAGGATATGGACGGGCTGGAATTCTGCAGGGCCGTCCGGCAGGCCGTCCTCAACGGCAAGGAGGTGGTATTCTACAAGGCAGGACGCACCCCCGAAGGCAAAACCGCAACCAGCGGGCATACAGCATCGCTGGCCGGAGATTACATGGTCTGCGAAAGCTGCGTGCAGCAGGCCGGTGCAATCGTGGCAAGGACTTTTCAGGAATTTCAGGATCTGTTCATGCTGGCCGAAAAACTGTCCGGCAAAAACATCTGCGGCAACCGCCTCGGAGCAATAAGCGGAGCGGGATTTGAAACAGTGGGTATGGCCGATTCAATCCAGTCCGACGATTATGACATGGAACTGGCCGTTTTCAGCAAGGAAACAGTCTCCGCACTAGATACAATTTTGGAAAAGAAAAAACTCCGGCAGCTTGTAACGGTCCGCAACCCTCTGGACATAACCCCCAGTGCCGATGATGAAACACATTCCGAAGCAGCAAAAGTGCTGGTTGATGCAGCGGAAGTAGACTCCATTGTAATAGGGCTGGACCCGCTCTCTCCGGTTATGCACACACTCGCGGAAACGAACACAAAGGCATTTGCGATGGAAGATGAAAACGCCATAGCAGGACTGCTTATTGAGACGGCAAAGGCCAGCACCAAGCCGATTATCGGAGTAATTGACGGAGGCAGGCTTTATGATCCGTTCAGAGACATGCTGATGAACAATGGTATACCTGTTTTTCCAGTATGCGACAGAGCCGTAGCAGCACTGGCCCTGTACTCAAAAGCCAGACTGCAGGCCGATACCATCCGGCTTACCTGTGGATGCGCATAGGGGAAACAGATTACCTGTCCGCCTTTTCACATCACCAACAAACAGCAACGCCCCGTTCCGGATTCAGAACGGGGCGTTGCTGTTGCAATATATCAAGGCACATTAATCTACATCAAATGCACTCTTCTTGAAAAAGCAATAAAACTCGTTGCTTTCGCGGCAAACCTTTTCATGCATTAGACAAAATCTGTTAAGCACCGCGTAAGAAGTTTCAGCACTGCCGAAAATACGTTCCTCTACAATTCTTTCTACTTCCAAGATTATACTTATGGTTACAAAACACAACACGCCAATTGCAAAGTACATTTCAACAGTCATCTCACTGCTCCTTTTTATGTCTAGTCAATGAGGATTGTACTCATAAAATAAGGATCGTCAACAGTTCTGCATTAATTCTTTTTTTCACATTTCAAAAATACTTATTCTTTTTTTCACAAACAAGATTTGAACACTTATAAAAATCAGATTCGCAAAATTTTTAGCCAACAAAGCCATACTGTTAAAGTACACTATAACTTAACTCATAAACATGTAACAATTCCTTACCGCTATGAAACAAACAATAAAAAAATTTTTAAGAACCCCAATTTACTGACGGTCCGAGCACAAAAAATGGTTAAAAACACTGCCGCAAGGAATAAGCGTTGACATTAGCCGCCCAGTCGGTACAGCTAAATCCGGACTTGGCTCATCGCAGCAACAACACTCCAGTGAGGATGGAAAGGACATGAAACAGGTGCAGGTACAGATCAAGATTTCCCCTGAAGACATAAACCGCCCCGATGCAATCCGCAAAGCGGCATTGAAACAGGCCGACTGCCCTGACAATAAGCAAATCTCCACACGCGTGCTGCGCCGCTCCATAGACGCGCGCTCCCGCACTCCGCACTACCTGCTCACGGTCGCAGTAGGTGACCGGGAAACCATAGAACCGCAGGAATCCGTTTTTACCCCCCGCAAACTCGAAGGTAAAACGGTGGCAATTGCCGGAGCAGGACCTGGCGGCTATTTTGCCGCCCTTACCCTGCTGGAACACGGGGTCAAACCGGTTATCATCGAGCGCGGAAAAGATGTTAAGCTGCGCCGCAAGGACCTGAAGAAAATCTATACGGAGAGCCTGGTCAACCCTGACTCGAACTACTGCTTCGGTGAAGGCGGAGCCGGAACCTATTCAGACGGCAAGCTCTACACGCGTTCAACCAAACGCGGAAATGTAGGCCGCATTCTGGACCTGCTCATCGCCTACGGAGCACCCGGAGATATCCGCATAGACGCCCATCCGCACCTCGGTTCCAATGTACTGCCGCGTATAGTCCGTAAAATACGCGAAGACATTATAGCCTGCGGCGGAGAAATACATTTCAACACCAGAGTTGATGATTTTCTGATTGAAGGAAACCGCATGACCGGAGTGGTCCTGAACAACGGAGAACGACTCATGACCGATGCGGTAATCCTGGCCACCGGCCATTCTGCGCGCGACATTTTTCACGCGCTTGCCGCCCGCAGTATACTCATAGAGGCAAAGCCGTTTGCCCTCGGCGTGCGCATTGAACATCCGCAGCCGATGATCGACAAAATTTTCTACCACAGTTCACCCCGCCACGAGAATCTTCCCGCAGCCAGCTACCGCATTTCCACGCAGGTGGACGGACGCGGAGTATTTTCCTTCTGCATGTGTCCCGGAGGGTACATAGTCCCGGCTGCCACGGCTCCCGGAGAATTAGTGCTGAACGGAATGAGCCTCTCCGCCCGCAATGCCCCGTTCGCTAATGCCGGTCTGGTGGCACAGGTCTTACTTGATGATCTGGAGGGAAATGGCAACCCTCTCTGTGCCCTTGAATATCAGGCTGCGGCAGAGAAACGCATATTCGAGGCGGACGGGACCAAAGGATTGCAGGCTCCTGCACAGAGAGTTTCCGATTTCATCGCCGGAAAGAATTCGGAGTCATTACCGGAAACATCCTACATTCCCGGCATATATTCCGCTCCCGTACATGAACTGCTGCCTGCCATACAAAGCAAGGCACTCAGGACCGGCCTTAAGGACCTCGGGCGCAAATTCAAGGGATTCGACAGCAGCGAGGCTAAAGTGCTGGCTGTTGAGTCCAGAACAAGTTCACCGGTACGTATACCGCGAGACCGGGAAACATTTGAGCACGTGCAGATAAAAGGATTTTTCCCCTGCGGTGAGGGGGCAGGATATGCAGGAGGAATTATCTCGGCCGCCATGGACGGAGAAAAGTGCGCGCTGGCAGCTGTAAAATCAATGTCATGATTAATCAGCGCATTATACGAATCTGGTAACCTTTGTCCCCGAACCCTTTGAACGGATCAATATTCCAGCGTTTCAATTCAGGCGCGCTGAACAGGAGGTGCCCCTGTTTATTCATAACAGGTTGTATGTCCTCAACTTTTTCACCGTTCAAAACTCTTTCGATCAACTTCAGAGCCTCTCTGCCCTGATCAAGGCCGCAAACAACGTATCCTCCGATTGCCCGCCCTTTTCCAACCGAAAGAGCCCAAAGAGCAAAAACGGGAAGCGGAGAATTTTCAGCCGTCCAGTGCATGACTTCTTTGCTCTCAATTATTCTGCCATGAGAATCTTTGAAAATATGGTATGTTCCCACCACCAACGCATTGTAGCCACGCTTTTTGGCTGAAAGAACGCTTTTTTTCCACTTGGAGAAACTTGGCAGGAGCTCGACATCCACATGAGTGTCAGAGACATTAAACGATGATTCATTATTGAACGACTCCTCCATGAGGGCTTTTGCACTGAGTCCATCGTCCATTATCACCAGAGCTCGTTTGAGAGACGGGCCGACCAGTTCACGCAGGTAGAAAATCGATCTTTTCATTAACGGTCGCTCGAACACTCCGGTCATATGCCTTGTATCTGACACATAATTACGGATATTGCCGTTAACTCCCAGAAAAATGATCGGAATTCCCTTTGACTCGAAATATCCGCCAAGTTCCCTGACCGCAAAATCATCAGTCAGAACGACCAGATCAGGTTTATAATGTTCGCTGAAAGCTTTGACCCGGGCAATATTGTCGGCGCAATTGTCCGGATACCTGCGTTTGTAATCAAGATCGTGAAAAGAAAGGTCCGCCTTTCCTTCAAGCCCTCGCTTCAATATTGAATTATGATCTTTCACCCACAAAAAATCGGCATGGTAGCTGTTGACTATCATGATCCTGGGAAGTCCGGCGAAAGCACTTGAGCTCAAGGCTGACAGCAGGCTCAGCAGTAAAAACAGAAAACGGACGATCTTCATGTCACCTCAACAAGACAACCATTTGATATAACATTGATAAAAGGTCACATAGAGGCCGATACTACAGCAAACAAATTACCAATACGCTTATCTGGGGGTTATAATGTTACTCCACAGCCAGAAAATGAGCAACACATCCCGTCATTGCGAACAAAACAAATACAAATTCTCACCACAATTCCAATTATAAAAAAAGACGAAAGAAATTCGGGGATTCCTTTCGTCTTGTATGAATAGGGATGCCGCGCAGTACGACGTCCGCCGGACAGTTGTGTGCGAAATCTAGCAGGAAGCCTTGCGGCTTTCTTCGATATAAACTTCGCAGAGGCGCTTGCTTACGGGGCCGGGAGTTCCGTCACCGAGTTTTACGCCGTCAATTTCGATAACAGGGGTAACAAAAGAGGTGGCAGCAGTCATGAAAGCTTCAACAGCTTTCTGGGCTTCGGCGATTGTGAAGGGGCGTTCTTCAATTTCCAGATCAAGCTCTTCTGCAATACGCAGCACGGACTTGCGGGTAATGCCGGGGAGAATGGAATTGGAGAGGTTGCGGGTAATGATCTTGCCTTCTTCAGTAACGATGTAGGTGTTGTTGGAGGAGCCTTCGGTTACGAAACCGTCTTCTATCATCCAGGCATCGTCCTTGCCCTGTTTCTTTGCTTCGCTCTTGCACATGGAAGCGGCGAGCAGCTGAACAGTCTTGATGTCGCGACGTCCCCAGCGGATATCGGGAACAGAAATTACACGAAGGCCGGATTTGGTGCCGGTGAGGCTTTTGGCCTGGGTGAAAAGGACAACGGTCTGGGGAAGATCTTTGGGAATGACAAAGTCACGATCGGTGGCACCACGGGTTACCTGCAGGTAGATTGCGCCTTCTTCCATATTGTTGCGCTTTACGATTTCACGATGAACTTCAAGAAGTTCTTCAGAGCTCATGGGCATGGGCATACCGATTTCACCGAGAGAGCGCTGCAGACGGGCAATATGGCCGTCCCATTCGCAGATTTTGCCGTCAAGAACAGCGGTTACTTCGTAGATTGCATCTGCGAAAAGGAAACCTCTGTCAAAAACAGATACCATAGCTTCTTCTTCAGGCACATATGCGCCATTGACATATACTGTACGACTCATTTTTCAGTCACCTTTTAAATTTATTAGGTCTCACGCCCTAACAGGCTGTAGGGACAGGCATTTTACCTATTTACAAGTCTGGGACGCGAAACATATTTAAATCATATAAAAATCCAGAACAACCGCCGGGAAACAAGTTACTCCCGGCAAGCGACACTGAACGGTTATCCCCAGAGTTCCGGACGCGGCGGGAAGACGGACTTGTCATCATACTCAAGTCCATGCTCCCTGTCCTTTGCAAGCAGCAGAGGACCGTCCAGATCCACGACAGAGGCACCACGGGCAACAAGCACAGCCGGGGCCATGGCAAGGGAAGAACCTACCATGCATCCGACCATGACCTTGTATCCGGCCGCAAGCGCGGCTTCACGCAAGGCAAGAGCTTCGGTCAAACCACCGGTCTTGTCCAGCTTGATGTTGACCATATCATACTTGCCTGCAAGCCCGGGAAGCGAGGCACGGTCGTGACACGATTCATCAGCGCAGACAGGAAGCACGCGGTCCATATCAAGCAATGCGTCATCATCCGCTGCGGGAAGCGGCTGTTCCACCATTTCCACACCGAGGCGTACAAGTACGGGAGCCAGTTCACGGTAGATTTCCGGGGTCCAGCCCTCATTGGCATCTACTATTATACGTGAATCCGGTGCTCCGCTGCGTACGGCCTCAATGCGGGCGATGTCTTCAAGTCCGCCTCCGAGCTTGGTCTTGAGCAGGGGACGAAATGAATTTTCAGCAGCCTGACTGCGCATTTTCTCAGGAGTACCCAGAGAAAGAGTATACGCGGTTATCTCCGCTGCTGGTTCCTCGATTCCTGCCAACTTCCATACAGGAACTCCGGCAAGTTTTGCCTCAAGATCCCATAATGCGCAATCAACGGCATTGCGGGCGGCCCCGGCCGGCAGAGCCGACTGGAGCCGTTCGCGTGAAAGAGGCATTTCGAGACTTTCAATCTGCGCGGTTACGGATTCGACGGTTTCATTGTAGCGGGCGTACGGGACGCATTCACCGCGCCCGACTATCCCGTCCTGCTCAATCTCCACCCGCAGAACTACAGCTTCTGTCCGGGAGCCGCGTGCAATGGTAAAGACCTGTGCCAGCGGAAATACGTCTCTTGCAACCGATATTTTCATTAGACCAGAGCCTCGACCAGTCTTTCTGCACCCTGGCGGAAAGGATCAACAGCGGGAATGCCCATGCGTTTTTCAACTTCGGCAAGGTATGCCAGAGCATCATCTTCGGACATATGCTGTGTGTTTACGGATATGGCAACAGCTTCGCATTCGGGGTTGACCACGCGGGCGAGGGTCAGTGCAGTGTCGCGAAGTTCTTCAAGAGTGGGCTGCTGATAATCGGGCAGACCGCGCATGTGTTCACGGGTGGGTTCGTGGCAGAGAATCAGAGCATCGGGCTGACCACCGTGTACAAGTGCCATGGTTACACCGGAATAGGAGGCATGGTAAAGGCTGCCCTGCCCTTCAATGATATCCCAATGATCAGGATCGTTGTCCGGAGTGAGGTATTCTACTGCTCCGGCCATGAAGTCGGCGATAACTGCATCCAGAGGAACGCCTCCGCCTTCAATGAGGATACCGGTCTGTCCGGTGGCGCGGAAATCGGATTTGATACCGCGTTTTTTCATTTCACGGTCAATAGCCAGAGCGGTGTACATCTTACCAACGGAACAGTCGGTTCCGACAGCAAGACATCTCTTACCGGTGCGTTTCTTACCGGTTGCGATGGGATACTTGACGGTGGGAATACGTACATCAATCAGAGAACTGCCGCTGGCTTCAGCAGCAGCTACCAGTTCTGGCTGATCGCGAAGGAGGGTATGCAGCCCGGAAGCCACATCCATACCGGCTTCAAGAGCTTCAACAAGTACGGACTTCCAGCTGTCGGAAATGATTCCGCCGCGGTTGACAACGCCTACAACCAGAGTCTTTGCACCGGCTGCAACAGCTTCCTTGACGGTCAGATCCTTAATTCCGAGGTCGGCTTTACAACCGTCCATACGCAGCTGTCCGGCAACAGCTTCAGGTCTCCAATCGTAAATTCCCTGAGCCATTTTGGCTCCGAGAGCGTCAGGAGCATCTCCGAGAAACAGAAGGTAAGGTGCTTCAAACATGGTTACTATCCCCTTTTACTTTTGATCTTGATTTGCAATCAGGTTCGATTTCATATCTGCATGCGAACCTGCAGAAAACAGGTTACAGGATTATCAAACTAAACTCTTCCGTCAGCCCCTGAAGGCCGCTAACGCGAATTCAGGAGCCGGTCTGACACGATTATCAATTTACATGCCAGAGCAACAAGAGACAGGGCAATTAACAACTAAAACAAGATGTTATGCCGTTATGTTGTCCAGGGATCTTAAACGGGCACTCAAAATCGGACAACAAAAATGCATAAAATTGTCTAGTCGGAATGTTTATCAAAGTTTTTGATCCACAAAAACGTGATTTGTTAAATTTAATTCTAAAATTTTATTTCTTTTTTAAATTTTCTGCGTTTTTATTTTAAAAAAACGACTGCCATCAGCAGCCTTTCTTACAATTTTGTACACACCCCTGAAAAACATCAAAAAAAACGGGCCGGAAATTTCCTTCCGACCCGTTTTATCAAGCACCCTCAAAGGTAACGGCCTAAGCCGCACTTACTGTATACCGGAGATTATCCGGCGGCAATCTCATCCAGTCTGCCGGCCAGCCGGACCAGATTTTTGAGAGAATCGGAAGAGGCATCCACTCTCTCCGACACCTTGACGGCAAGTTCATGAACATCCTTCATGGCCCGATTAATCTCTTCGGAACTGGCCGATTGCTGTTCCACAGCCGCGGCTATGTTGCCCATATCGGCAGAAGATTCCTGAACAAGACCGACGATATCCTTGAGCGAACTGCCTGACTTTTCGGCAAATTCCGCGGCCTTGGCTGCAAGAGTCCTGGTTTCATCGGTCAGCTCCCTTGAACTCTTGGTCTGGGTCTGAATACCGGTGATAACCTCTTCCACCTCTCTGGTTGCCTCCATAGTCTTTTCCGCCAGCTTGCGGACTTCATCCGCGACAACAGCAAATCCGCGCCCGGCCTCACCGGCTCTGGCCGCTTCTATAGCAGCATTCAGGGCCAGCAGGTTGGTCTGATCGGCAATATCGTTAATAACGCTCAACACCCGTCCGATACTGTCAGCCTGTCCTTCCATCTTACCCATGATCTCACTCATGACTTCCGTCTGGCGACTTACACTTGTGATTGCCTCAGCCGCTTCAAAGACAATTTTTGCCCCGTCTTCGGCCTTTTCTCTGGTTTCAAGCGTCTTTTCGGATGCTCTGCCGGCATTTTCCGCAATATCAACAACACTATCATTCATTTGCCCGAAAGCACTTACAGTCTCCTCAATCAGCCTTTTCTGCGATGAAACCGCATCATCAACGGCCGACATTTCCCTATCAAGGTCCTCGGAACTGTTGTAGACATCGGCAGAAACAGCCCTTGTCGAACTGTTTACTTCATTAATCCGTTCAAGCTGCTCATTAATGCTGTTCTCTTTCAGCACAAGCTCACTCACATTGCGGGCCACCTCAAGATAACCGACTATCCGGCCTTCTGAATCCCGCAGCGGCATGGCCACCGGCTGTATGAATATTTCATTGCCGGCCCGGTCATGCACGGAAATAATCTCGGTCAGTTCCTTCTTTCCGGAACGCATGGCCATTTCAATGGGACATTTACCGGTCGAGCAGACTCTGGTCTTAAAGATGGCGGAACAACGTCTGGCTTTCACTTCATCAATGTTCAGACCGGCAAAATCTGCAACGGCCTTGTTTGCGAGAATAGTATGAAAATCCTTGTCCACTACAAAAACAGGATCAGGCACGGCATTGACCACGTCCACGTAAACCTGCATGTCGTTCATCATGCTGGAAAGCTTACCGAGAAGAGAATTGAATTCCCGGCACATGTCGCCGATCTCATCACGAAAGCGGACAGCCATACAGCTTTCCATATCAGCCTTGTCTTCATTGATATCCCTGATTTTGGAGGTAATCTGCCGAACGGGATTAACAACCTGAGCACGCAGAATAAAATAGATTATGGCAAGCGGAACGAAAAGGATGGCCCCAAGACAGGCCAGCAGAGAAATGTTGGCGCTCCTGGAAAGCTGCACCATATTTTCGAGGTTAACCGCCCCGACCAGAATTCCGACCTGTCTGCCCTTGTAATCGCGTATCGGCAGGGTTGCCAAGGCAGTACCGCCGATATTGAGGATCGCCTGTTCATTTCGGCCCTGATCAAGCAAATCCCTGCTTATAAGAGGTATGTATTTATCTGCATTGGTGGAGCTTACAAGGACATACTCATCATTAACCACCGGATACTTGGATGTATCGCGAAGCGAGGTCGCGGTTTCGAGTAGATTCTTATTCATGAACAGCATGGTCGAGATGCCCGCGTCCTCAACACCCTTAAGGATCGGGGCAAAATTCTTGAGAACTTCGACAGAACCCAACGATTCTCCGGACTCACTCTTGACCGGAACAAGCCCTCGGATGGCAAATCCGCCCCTTCCGAGTTCAATCCCTCCCAGAGGAACGCCCTGCCTGTTCACATCAAGAACGGTCTGTCTGAAACTTGATATATCATCGGAAATGTCTACCCACTTTCCGCCGCGCTTGGCCTGCTTGTCACGCCACAGACGGACCAGACTTCTGCCGTTGGGAAGATGAAAATGAAGGCGAAGCTTGCCCCCGCCCAATGACTGAAAGCCCTTGAGGTCAGTTTTGAGGAGTTTGCGAATATCTTCCCTGGCCCGCTGTGATTCCGGCGAATTTTCATCCGAAATATCTCCGGAGTGAGCCAGCTTGAACGCATCAACTATTCCCGGCCGCTGAGAAAAAAGCGAAGCCTCCTGGCGAGCGGCCAGAGAGGCATCATCTATTCCCGTAACGACAGAAGTAAAAGCACTTCCGACCACGGACGAAACATACATTTCTTTTAATTTGCCAAAAGAACTATCTATGAAATAAAAGCTCAGGCAGCCGAGAACAACCACGACCGCAACCTGCGGAGCTATGAATTTAACGTTTAACTTCATTATTATGATCCCTCCGAACCGTACAAAATTTTATCACCCGCTTGGGAATAAATTAACACGGACAGGGGAATTGAACAACAGCGGTTAAAAATAAAATCAATCGTGACTAAATTCACAGCAGAGGATCGTAAAATTGTTAATTTGAATTCATATAGACCAAATATTGTTCAAAAAATAACAATATATAATATTTTTACACTAGGGAGGCAAAATAACATCGGTGTAGTGACTTGCGACGCAAAAAAACCGGGAGTCATCACTGGCCCCCGGTTTAAAAAACACATTTTTTCCGTTCTCAGCTTATATCGCCAAGGACATTAAGCAGATCGGTCCTACTTACGGGTTTTGCGAGATACCCGTTACATCCGGCGTCCAGACACTTCCGCTTGTCCTCTTCATATGCATTGGCGGTAAGGGCTACTATTCTGACCGGTTCGAGGCCGTGATCCTTTTCATAATTTCGGATAGCCCTTGTTGCCTCCACTCCGTCCATGACAGGCATCTGCATATCCATGAGGATAATATCTATATCCACATTGTTTTTATACATTTCCACCCCTTCGCGCCCATTTTCCACCATGACCACTTCGTGATCCGTATTCTTAAGATAATGCTCAAGAAGCATACGATTGCTCTTGGAGTCTTCAACCACGAGCACCTTTCTGGGTCGGTCACAGCCCGGCGCAACACCGTAATCCTGCTCTGCATTGTAGGCGTCCAGTTCACCGGGAACACAGATTTCAAAAGGAAGTGAAAAGGAAAAAGTTGTCCCTGTACCGGGAATGCTTTCAACCAAAAGATCCCCGCCCATCAGTTCAACCAGCCGACGAGATATGGCCAGTCCCAATCCCGTTCCCCCGTATTTACGGGTCGTGGAGGAATCGGCCTGGGTAAAACTTTCGAAAATAGTTCCTATCTTTTCAGATTCAATGCCTATCCCGGAATCAATAACATTGAAAAAAAGACGTACGCTTCCGCCATCGCTTCCGGCCACGTCCACAGCGACCCTGACGGTTCCTTTCTCTGTAAACTTAACGGCATTGCCTAAAAGATTCATCAAGACCTGCCTTAATCTCAGACCGTCTCCACGTAGGCATTCCGGGACATCCGCACTGATTATGCTTTCAAATTCAAGTCCTTCCGCTCTGGCCTGAACACTCATAATGCTGGCAATGTTATCCATCAGTTCACGAAAACTGAAAGGGGTTTCACAGATTATCATCTGCCCGGCCTCGATTTTGGAAAAATCAAGAATCTCGTTTATCAACCGGCGCAATCCGTTACCGGCGGACTCAAAAAGAGCAACATAACGCTTCTGCTCTTCACTGAGTCCGGACTCAGCGAGCATCTCCGTCATCCCGAGAATCGCATTCAGAGGAGTCCGTATTTCATGGCTCATATTAGCTAGAAATTCCGACTTGGCTTCGTTGGCGGCCTGGGCAGCTTCCTTGTCTATCTCCGCCTTTTCCTTAAGTTTGCGTTCCGAAATATCGGTTACCATCCCTTCAAGATAGACCTGTCCGTCATCTTCGGCGATGAGCCTGCAATAGTTACTCAGAAAACGGGTCCGCCCATCCGGAAGCCGTGCTTCATACTCGAAATCCCGTACTGTTCCATGCTTCTCAAGCTCCCTGAGCATTTCCTGCCTGCGCCCGGCATCCACATACAACTGCGAAGCCAGATCTTTGACATTTTCCATCAGCTGCTCCGGTGTTTCATACCCAAGCAGGTTGGCCAGGGCCCGGTTGGCACTTACCAGACGCCCGTCAATCGTACTGCGGAAAAAACCTTCCGTAGCGTTCTCCACAATTCCGCGAAATTTTTCCTCAGCCTGACGCAGATCAGTTATGAGGTCCTGTATATCATCGGACATTTCATTGAATGTAAGCGCAAGCTGCCCGAACTCATCTCCGGATTCCACCTTGAGGCGTCTATCCAGTCTGCCGCTCTTGAACTCTCTCATTCCGGCAATAATATCGGTGATTTTCTTGGTCAGTATAGAAGCCATCCAGATCGCGATGAGGATAACAACCGCAACCATGCCGGCAGTGGACATGGTAAGTTTTCTTGAAGTGGCCGCCTGCGTGGAACGCAGATGTTCCTGAATTTCGGCATTACGCTCTTCCATGGAATTGCGGAAGTTTTCGGCCATACCGTCAATCTGCTTTCCGGTCATGGTCGCCGCCTTGTGGAATTCCGGAACGTTGGCCCCGATGGTCACAAAACCGAAACCGCGGGGACCGGAATAGATGCCGGTATGATACGGAATTGCCGCCGCAGTAGTAAGCTTCCACAAGCCGCTCCACAGAATCACGAACGACCCCGACCCGCCGTCACGGGTCAGATTATTCCAGCCTTCGCATTGCGGCGCAAAATTAAGATACCGGCAGTCCAGCCCCAGCAGTCCCGCATCGGTAAGTTCCGGTGCAGGCTTCTTTCGCAGTGATTGATCTTTGAATTCAGGGGCATTTTCCTCCCACTCCACTATACCCTCGCCGCTTTCGGAAAAATCCTCATACATGGCGCGGGAAAGCCAAGGCACGGCCGGAAGCCCGGTCTGCGGATCATATCCGACTATAAAATAGTCTCTGGGATGAGAGATATTCCTATCTTTATAGTCCCACATAAATGCATAGTTTCCGGTAGAGGCGTCAGATATGGGGGTATAGCGTTCCTCGGTGGGAACAATATGGTCGGTAAACTCCATTATATGTGTATGGTCCAGGGCAAGGGTCACATATCCTATTATCTTCCCCTTCTTCACCACAGGAGCAGCCCAGCGCACCAGTCCTTGAAAACGCTTGCCTACCGGATTTTCCTTGCCGGCATAGGCCGCCTTTTCCGGCTCGAAGGGAATTCCCTTCTTATGGGCACTTACTTTTGTGTACGCCCCGATAACCGGGCTTTTCAGGTATGGGCCGATGACTTCGGATACAAAGACTTCACCGGGGGCAAGCTTTTTAAGCTCGTTGAAATATGTTTCCGCCTTGCAGTAAGTATTTGCGCTTTTTGAAACGTCCCTTTTTTCATCCGGCACGAGCTTTGAAGTAGTCACCTTGACCCGCTCCACGCCATCAAGACCGACAAAAGTCATTTCCAGAAACAGGGGCCTGCTTTTACGGATGAACCCGGTTTCCGGCGGACGGGAGTGAAAATCCTTGGCGTTGTCGGAGTTGCGCGCCCGGACTATTTTATTATCAGGTACAGCTGGATGTTCCGGCACCCAGGCATTACCTTCGCTGTTCAAAACATACGGTCCGTGCTCGGTAATAAACCCATTAAGGGGAGCAAGAAATTTTCTGTAATTATCTTCGGAAGGATCAATGCCGGCAGCCAGCCGCACATCATTGTCGCGGGCATATAAAAACGCTGCCACATCCCTTGCGGTATCTGTCGTAAGACGTTCTATGGCCTCCCGGGATTTAAGATCAAGAGCCCGGATGGAGCTTTCCACAGCCATGTTTCCTATTCCGGTTACCGCACGCCCCGTTTCTTCGGAAAGAGCCGCAACGTTATCCTCCACATGTTCTCCCAGAAGAGTAATCCCATTCCAGGCGACCCAAGCAAGAGCTATCAACGGCAGCACCTTGATGAACACAAAAATTACGATCAGTTTGAAACGGATTCCTATGGAACGGGATCGGGGCATCTGCCACTCCTCTGATTATCCTTTACGCAGCAGAAACATACGAATCGTGCAGGCGAGCAACAGCACTTGCATGCTATCGCTATAAAATAACCGCAGGTGTAAATCTTGTCAAAACGAGACAATAAATAAATCCGGCAGTTCTGAACATTTCTTCAACTTAGATTTAGTCCTCACGGCATGGGGTAAAACAATGCGCTAAAACCGACCCTGACCGGTTTTACAAAAACAGAAACCGCCTGCTGCTAATTACTGACGAAAAAGAAAACGCACCAAGGCATTTCCACAAATTCATTGAAGCCAAACTATCGAAAATAACTATGGAACACAATAAATTATAATTTATTGTCCATAGCCAAAAGGTGTAGTAGAGTAAATATTAGACAACTGTCGGAATGAACGGGCATGTAATTTTTCAAACGCCAGTAGAGGGAAAGGGAGTGGGTATGAAATTAAAGTCGATCAAAACGAAAATCATTCTTATGGCTGCCTGTTGCACGATTGTTTCAGCAGCAGCGCTGATCAGTCTTCAGATCATGAATCAGAACAAAACGCAGACATTTGTCCACGAAAAGGTTGATGATCTGATTGACAAAAGCACGCAGACAAGCCTGCTGGCAATTGCCAGGGCCGAAGCGGGAGTTATTCGCTCCAAACTGGAAGTAAACCTGGATACAGCCCGGACCATAGCCAGCATTTTCAAAACATTGCGTTCGATTCCCGAATCTGAAAGGCCGAACAACCTGCGCACTGTTTTTAACGACATCCTTTTAACAGTACTTCAGGACAACAAAGAGTTTCTCGGCACATACAGCGCATGGGAACCCGATGCCGTTGATGGCAACGATGCTGCATACGCAGGCAGAAAGGAAGACGGTTATGATGAAACAGGCCGATTCATATCTTACTGGAACAGGGATGAAAGCGGGAAAATAGCCCGTCAGGCCCTTGTCGGGTATGAAGACGACAGCCAGCATGATAACGGCGTAAGAAAAGGCGGCTGGTATCTCTCCCCCCGTGAAACAGGAAGGGAAAACATACTTGATCCGTTTCCGTACATCGTTCAGGGAAAGAAAGACTGGCTCACCACCATGTCCGCACCGGTCAAGATCAACGGCAAATTTCTGGGTATCGCGGGGACCGATTTACGGCTCGATTTTGTCCAGAACCTCTGCAAAAACGTGGCACGCAATATATATGGCGGAAAAGCGACCCTAAAGGTCGTGAGTAATATGGGAATAGTCGTTGCCGACAGTTCAAATGCCGGCAATGTAGGTAAGCCGATCACCCAGACCGAGTCGCACAATGCGGACAAAATCCTGAGCCTGACCAAAAGTGGAGAGCCGTACATAAATCTCGGCAAGGAAGACGGTCTTGTTCAGGTTATGGCCCCCATTCCTCTTGCCCGCACAGGAACCCCGTGGGCCATCCTGATTGAAGTGGACCGTAATATCGTATTTGCCGATGTACTGAAAGTGAATGAGGAAATGCGTGCCAACGCCAATGAAAGCTACGTTACTGCCCTGATAGCCGGTGCTTCCATAATTGTCCTTGCCTGCGTATTCATTTGGTTTATGGCAGGCGGACTCGTTCGTCCGATCAAAAAGTCCGTCAGCTATGCCGAAAGCGTGGCCGAGGGTGATTTCTCGCAGACGCTGGATATTGATCTGGCAGACGAAATCGGAGCCCTTGCGAACTCCTTGCGCAAGATGGTCGGCAACCTCCAGAAAATGATCACCGAAGCAGAAGAAAAGAGCAAAGCCGCGGAAGAATCGGCAGCAAGGGCCAACCTTGCGGTTGAGGAAGCCAACAAAGCCAAGGAACAGGCGGCAAGAGCGGAAAAAGAAGGAAAACTTCAGGCGGCAAGAGATCTGGAAGAGGTCGTCAACATCGTGACCTCTGCATCGGAACAGCTCTCTGCACAGATAGAACAATCCAGCACAAGTACCAGAACGCAGTACGCCCAGATAAGCGAAGCCGCCACTGCCATGGAAGAAATGAACGCAACGGTACTTGAAGTGGCACGAAGCGCCTCTGATTCTGCTGAATCTGCCAACCAGACCAAGGACAAGGCCCAAACTGGATCACAGGTTGTCGCCAAGGTTCTGGACAGCATGAGCGACGTACAGAGAATAGCAGGGCAGCTCAAGGAAGATGTAACAACGCTTGGACAAAATGCCGAAGGCATCGGCCAGGTCATGGAAGTCATTTCCGACATCGCCGACCAGACCAACCTTCTCGCCCTTAACGCAGCCATTGAAGCGGCAAGAGCCGGGGAAGCAGGCAGAGGCTTTGCCGTTGTCGCGGATGAAGTCCGCAAGCTCGCCGAAAAAACGATGACTGCGACTCAGGAAGTAGGCAAAGCCATCAGCGACATACAGAATGGAACAAGATCCAATATAAACCACGTTGAGCAGGCGGTGACAAAGATCAACGAAACAGCAAAACTCTCCGGAGAATCAGGGGAAGCTCTTGATGCCATTGTTTCGTTCGTCGATACTACTTCCGGGCAGGTGCACAACATAGCAACCGCTTCTGAAGAACAATCCGCGACCAGCGAAGAAATCAACCGCTCCCTGGCACAGGTTGCCGAAATTTCGTCCGAAACGGCAAAAGCCATGGACGAATCGGCAAAAGCAGTTGACGAACTCGCAAGGCAGGCTCAGGTTCTGCAGAATCTCATCAACCAGATGAAAGGCTGATTCTGATCGGGAGATTGATAAACCACACAACTCTCCAGCCCAGCCAGTAAAACCACATAGTGACCGGTCATGATTCAATGCATGGCCGGTCACTTTTTTTGCAAACAAACGCAAAAAAGCCGCCTCGCACAAGCGAAGCGGCTTCATATTGATATAATCTATGACCTGTTATTTAGATGGGATAGAGCAATTTTTCCAATTCACCGGGGTTGCTGAAAACAACACTTGCTCCTGCTGCAGCCAATTCTTCAGGCCCGCGAAATCCCCACCCTGCTCCCACGGGAATCATTCCGGCGTTAATGGCTGTCTTAATATCCACATCGGAGTCACCCACAAAAACAATATGCTCCGGAGCAATTCCCATATTCGCGGCAATGGCAAGGGCTCCGTCCGGCGCGGGTTTGAGTGGGAAATCCGGACTTCCGCCGCGAATCTCGAAAAAATCGGTATCCGGCAGAAATTCAGCCATGGCAGCCTTGGTGAAGGCATCTGGTTTATTGGAGAGCACCGCAAGCTTTTTCCCGGCTACCTGCAGCAGATCAAGCACTTCGGGAATACCGGAGTATGGTCGCGTAAGCGTATTAAGCAGCCGTTCGAATTCATCCAGAACAGCGGCAAATACCCGTTCATGGTTCTCCGGTGTTCTAGCTTCCTCCGGCAGGATTCGCAAGGCCAGAACTCTGGCACCCGAGCCGACAAAATTGCGGTACGCACTTACAGGATGTGTCGCATACCCGAATCCGGCTAGTGCGTTGTTGCCCACTGTGGCTATTTCTTCCAAAGTATAAAGAAGGGTGCCGTCAAGATCGAAAATAACAGCTGAAAAATCCAATTTGAAACTCCGGGTTACGGTTACCTTCAAGATGATGAACACTCACGGGAGCGCATGTATTTTACGAATAGGAAGGGTTATACCCTAAAGAAGGACAAAGACATTTTCAAGAAAAGCAATATGACTTACGCGGCATCATTTGGGAGCTTTAACTTATCTGAAATCCATTCAATAAAAACTTTCATGTCCTTATTTCTCACAGGCAACTCGAGTGAAAGGATAACGTAGTCAACAGGTGTTGTTCTAAAACCATATGGAGCCGCAAGCAGTCCCTGCTTAATATCGTCCCGGACCATAGGCTCAGGGCCTATGGCCATTCCAAACCCCGTCATTGCAGCCTGAAGACTGAAATAAAAATGGTCAATGGATTTAGGCAGGGGTAAGAATAAAAACAGTCCGGAAGATTGCATAGATTACACAACAGCACGCCCAAAACACAAAAAACTTGGAACCCCGGCACCCTGCCCTAACGAGCACAAACCACCGCAAATAGACATGAAAAAAGGGTTACCTCCAAAAGGAGTTAACCCTTTAACATTTTAAACACCTGCTAAAAAATTAGACACCACGCCAACAATCAGCCATAATTTCAGGGCTGGCGAAAAAGCAGTGTACCCCTTTGCGAGCACTGCCACATGAAAAATTCAGGAACCGTACAAGCCGGAAAAAGAAAAGCAAAAGGGGTCTAGACTATTCGTCTAAACCCCTGTATTTGCGGGTGGTAGGCCACAAAGGACTTGAACCTTTAACCAACGGATTAAGAGTCCGCTGCTCTACCAATTGAGCTAGTGACCCGCGTCGTGAAAAAGGGTTTAGAGATCTTCGCGAAAGAAGTCAACAACAATTTTCATTTTTTTTACCCAAAAGGCACATTAATGCGTTTGAAGTTAATTTTATTTGTTTTATTAAGCTTTATATCCTTAACCGTTCTTATTGCCCCTCAACCGGCCTGCAGCGCCGAAAACCAAAACCCCAACCTGTCAACCAGTTGGAAATTATACCGTTTAAGCCCGGATAGCCGTAAGGCATCGGGCATAGAAAGCGATATTCTAGCCGCTCTTGTCCTTACTCCTCAGAACGGATGGTATACCTACTCCCACACACCGGGAAAAATGGGCCAGCCCACCACGTTGAAAGTCACGCTTATTCCCGGAAAAACCGTGATATCGCCCATATACCTGCCGGGGAAGATAAAAGACGATCCCTTCAACAAGGGGGGAAAAATAGAAACATACCCGGACGCGACCCCCATTCTCATTCCCATTCCGGACACGCATAAGACATTCACTCTGAACACGCAGCTTTCCCTGCTGATGTGCTCCGATACGGCCTGTCAGCCTTACAAAGACAAATTCAACTTTATCGGCATGGGCGTGGCTAAAGAAAAACTCCCGGCCGCGAACGCTCAGAAGTGGTGGCCCGACTTCTTGAAAGCTGTGCAGGATAAAGACGGCAGCAGAATCCTGCTAAAAGACATGAGTGCACAGCTTAAGAAAAAGCCTGTTGCGCCGGGTGTTGAACAAAAAACGCAGCAACAAACCCTACCGGAAGCAGTAAACGCGGAGACGGCCCACCCCGAAGAGGAAACCACAGCTCAATTCAAGCCTGAAAAACTGACCCCGAAGCCGTTCACTCCCGGCCTTGAGGTTACCAACCTTTCTACAGCAATATTCTTCGGTCTGCTGGCGGGGCTGCTGCTCAACTTCATGCCCTGCGTGCTGCCGGTCATAAGCCTCAAACTGTCCACGCTGATGGCCGGAGCAAAACATGAAAACCGGGAGGAGCAGAAACGCAGCTTCCGCGAGCACAACATATTTTTCGCCCTCGGGATTTTAATCTACTTCGGACTGCTGAGCGGTATTCTGGGTGCCACCGGCATGGCCTGGGGACAGATCTTCCAGAAGCCTCCCGTGGTCATTGCCCTGGCAGGAATTGTCTTCGCGCTGAGCCTCAGCCTGTTCGGCCTGTTCAATCTTCCGGTGGTGGACCTTAAAATCAGCGCCGAAAAGGGAGGACCGCGCAGACAGGCTCTGTTCACGGGAATACTGGCCACCCTGCTGGCCACCCCCTGCAGTGGGCCTTTTCTGGGCGGCGTGCTCGGCTGGGCCATGGTGCAGAAGCATTACGTTATCGGCTCCGTATTTCTAAGCGTTGGAACCGGGATGGCCCTGCCCTACATCCTGATGGCCATTTTCCCCGCTCTGGCCGCCCGTTTCCCCAAACCCGGCGCCTGGACCATATGGATTGAGCGTGCTGCAGGATTCTTCCTGTGCGGGACATGCATATATCTTTTGAGCATTCTGCCGGAAAACATGTTCATACCGGCCCTGATCTTCATGTGGTTCACAGCGGTGGGAGCCTGGATGTGGGGTCTGGCCGGATCAAGCGACACCAGATCCTCCATGTACCTGCTGCGCATTGCTGCGCTCGTACTCTGCGTCTCGGTCGGATTCTGGGCCTCGATCCCACCGGAGCGTTCCGCCAACTGGATAGCCTTCGAGCAGAATGACTTTTCCGCCAGACTGGGTCGCGATCCTCTTCTGGTGGAATTCACCGCCGACTGGTGCCCGTCCTGCAAAGTGCTTGAACAGACTGCACTGACTCCTGCCAACCTGAACCGCTGGCAGGAAGAATACGGGCTGACCTTCATCAAGGTGGACCTGACCCTGCCGGACAAGCGAGCCGACGCGTTCCTGCGGGCTCTGGGCAGCAGGTCCATTCCGCTGGCCGCAATTTTCGGCACGGGAAACAGCACATACTCACCTACTGTAATCCGGGACCTGTACACATCCGGACAAATGGATGACGCGCTCAGACAGACATTGAAATAAAAAAACGACCGGGCATAATTCCCGGTCGTTTTCAATTTGACCCGGTCCGGCCCTTTACGCCGGGCCTTCAGTACGTTAACTATCCAGATTCGACATCAAACAACAATTCAATATCACATACAGAGGACAACCATGCTCAATTTCCAGATTTTCATTCCTACCCGCATAATATTCGGTCCCGGCAAAATATCCGAACTGGGTACGGTTCGCCTGCCCGCCGGGAAAAAAGCCATGGTTGTCATCGGCGAATCCGGTGCGATGATAAGGAATGGATACCTCGACAAGGTGCAGGCTGCTCTGGCGGCTCAGGACGTATCCACACTGGTGTTCGATAAGATTGCTCCCAACCCCACTTCAGAACAGGTCGATCAGGCTGCAAAGATTGCCCGGGAAAACGAAATAGACTTTGTTGTCGCACTGGGCGGCGGTTCCACCATAGACGCGTCCAAGGCCATATGTCTGCTGACATCAAACCCCGGTCGGTGCTGGGACTATATGCATTCCGGCTCCGGCGGAGGGGTCAACCCGGATAAACCCGCAGTACCGCTCATCGCCATCCCCACCACGGCAGGCACAGGAACCGAAGCGGACCAGTGGGCCGTCATCAACAAAGCCGGAGGCACCGAAAAAATCAGCCTCGGCAATGATTCCACCTTCCCGGTTATCTCCATCGTGGACCCGGAACTCATGGTCAGTGTCCCGCCGCGCATGACCGCGTATACCGGTATTGATGCTTTTTTCCATGCAGTGGAAACCTTCGTATCCACCCAGCATCAGCCCATAAGCGACATGCTTGCTCTGGAAGCGGTGCACCTGATCAGCAACTACCTGCCTATGGCCATTGCGGAAGGCGATAACATAGAAGCGCGGACAGTCATGGCCTGGTCCAGCACCGCAGCAGGCATGTGCGAAACCCTTTCCCGCTGCATTTCCCAGCATTCGCTTGAGCATGCACTGAGTGCCAAATACCCGGAACTCCCGCACGGACTGGGGCTGGCAAAACTTTCCGTTCCCTATTTCAAACGACTGATTCCCGGTGCTCCGGAAAGATTCGAAGATCTGGCCATGGCCATGGGTTACGATACCGGGGAATTTGATGAAAACATGCGCGCGACAGTCTTTCTGGAAGGTCTGCGCTCCCTTCTCGAACGTTCCGGATTCAATGACGAATCGCTTAAAACCTATGGCCTGAAACAGGAAGATGTGCCGGAACTGGTGAATATAGCGCAGGAAACCATGGGAAAACTTTTCGAATGCACCCCTGCGGAGATGACCACGGAAGAGCTCGAATGCATCCTTTCGGAGGCAATTGAGGGATAAGGGCATTCCGTTCTTGGCAAACAGCTCTGTTTTGCTTAGGATTCAGCATGGTTGATAGGTGGAGAAATGGCTGAAAAGAGCAGAAACATAATTCAATGCCCTTTTTGTGACAGCAACCGTTTGTATTTCAGACGGGGTCTTGTCGCAGATATACTCATTTCGCTGGTAACGCCTGTGAGGTCTTACACCTGCGGTTCGTGCAGCCGTAGTTTCCGCAAATACGGAAACTACTTCACCAGCAAGCAGGCACTGATCCACATCTTCGGGCTGCTGGCGATAATTGCTTTCATCAATCCGAGCCTGCTGCTGCCTGAACACTGGCTGCTCAAGGAGCAGGTTCCGGTCGAGCACAAAGTCGAAACAGCTCCGACCTCCGAAGAAAGCACCGACCCGCTTCCGCTGCTCAGCATGGCCATAGCCAACGCAACCAACAGCTCAATCGTCGTTGAGAACGGCACCATTTCAGTTGTTGAAAACGACCATGGTAACAGTACCGGCCAACTTGCAGATAACAGTACTGAAAGCAACGGCACGGAAGGCAATGCCACGGCAAAAACCATAATGGCCTTCAACGGAACAGGGCTGACCAATTCTACAACTCCCCTGCCGGGAACCGCAAAACAGACCGACCAGCCGAAACAGGACCTTGGTCTGCAAGGCGGAAAGCTTCGTTCCATATACTTCAAGGCTGTTGACGGCAAAACAAGGATTGAACTGGACCTTGGCGGATCACCGCTTTCCTATACATCCTTTTTCCTGCGCAACCCGGATCGTCTGGTAGTCGATATTCACGGCAACTGGGAATACTACGGGCCAACGACCCTGCGCCCGGAGAACCCGATATTCTCCCGTTTCCGCATAGGAATATATGACGACAAAATCCGTATGGTAATGGACCTCAAGAGCCAGACTCCGGCACCGAAAATAATCAAGACCGCCACAGGGCTTGATATTGATGTGAAATAAAGGGTTAGTTGAAAAAATCAACTAACCCTTTTACACTTTTTAATACGCTATATTCTATTCAAACCTTTTGGTTCAAACCGCACTCTCTACAGCAATGAAGTACTGCCAAAAGAAAAACGAAACCATATAAAAAGGTTTTGGGATTCTTAAACCCTTTTGCAAAAGGGTTTAAGGCCCCCGGCAGGGCGCCCGCGAGGCCGCCGGAAACATCTCCTACCAGCTGTTGCGGACCCGTACTCCTTTCGAAGCCATGTAATCCTTAAGCTGCGGCAGGGTGTATTCTCCGTAATGGACAATGGAAGCTATGAGCGCAGCCGTGGCGCGTCCTTCGGTTACGGCGTCCACCATGTGCTGAGGATGCCCTGCTCCACCGGATGCGATTACGGGAATGGTGACACTTTCCGCAACCAGTTTGGTCAGTTCAAGGTCGTACCCGTCTTTGGTTCCATCAGCGTCTATGGAGTTGAGGCAGATTTCCCCGGCTCCGAGAGCTTCACCGGTTTTTGCCCATTCCAGAGCGTCAATGCCCATGTATTTACGTCCGCCGTTGATGACTATTTCAAAACCGGACGGGATGTTCTCTGACTTTTCAACGCGCTTCACATCCATGCCCAGCACGATGCACTGGGAACCGAAAGCTGCTGCCCCCTCACTGATGATGTCAGGATTCTTGACCGCACCGGAGTTGACGGAAACCTTTTCGGCTCCGGCAAGAAGCACATCGCGCATATCCTGTACGGAATTGATTCCTCCGCCCACGGAAAAGGGGATGAAAATTTCGGAGGCCACTTTTTCAACAACATCGAGAAAAATACCGCGGCCTTCGGCTGAAGCGGTTATGTCGTAGAACACGATTTCGTCCGCGCCCTGTTCGTAGTAAATTTTTGCGGTTTCGACAGGGTCGCCGATGTCCACATTTCCTTTGAATTTAATGCCCTTGGTGAGGATTCCGTTCCTAACGTCGAGGCAGGGGATTACTCTTTTACTGAGCATCGGAAACCTCCTTGCAGTATTCATAGAAGTTGGAAAGCAGTTTCAGACCGGGTCTGCCGCTTTTTTCGGGGTGGAACTGAACGGCCCAGAGGCCTTCACGCCCGTGCAGGGAACAGAAAGGCTGCCCGTAGGTTGTTTCACCGATCACATATTTGGCTTCCGGGGCAGGATAATAGCTGTGCACGAAATAGAAGTGCGATTCAGGATCAATGTCCTTGAACAGGACGCAATCCTGCTTGAGCTCGATCTGGTTCCAACCCATGTGCGGTACGCGGATAGGCACACCTTCGTAATCAACCCAGGAAGGATTGAACAGACGACATTCGCCGGGGATAACGGAAAGGGCCTTGGTATCGTTTTCTTCACTGTAATCGAGCAGAATCTGACAACCGACACAGATGCCCAGCAGGGGCTTGTTCTGGTGGACCAGGTCCTTGAGCAGTTCGTCAAGCCCTCCGGAGGTGAGCTCGTCCATAGCCTGCCCGGCTGCGCCTACACCGGGAAAAATAATCCCCGTGGCTTCGGCAAGCTTTTTCTTGTCCGCAGTAATTTCATTGGGAATACCCAGCTTGGTCAGCGCACGCTTGACACTTGTCTGGTTTCCGGCCTTGTAATCTAGAATAGCCAGCATGAGAGGGGCCCCCTTAAATTGTTAAAGCTTATATTGAACCGCAGGATAAAATTGTTGGTGTGAGGGATATATTTCAGGAAACCTTGAATTGTTCCCCAAAGAAAGGCTGCCTTGCAGGCAGTGCTTTACGGTTCTGTCCTATAGATAGGGGCTAGTAAAAAAACGGAAGGAAAACAAGAAAAAATATGCTGTTGCAATATTTTTTTATTTCCGGCTGCGTTATAGGCTATTTGGCAAGAATACGCAGATAAAGATCGCCTTTGAACGGTCCGAGTTTCCGGCCCTGTCCTTTGAGACGGATGGGACGTCCTATGACAAAATCACGGGGAAGCGTTATTTCCAGCGTCTTTGTCTTTTTACGGATTCCCTGCTGGACCGTTATGCGGACGGTGCGGCCGGGATGCAGTGCCGAGGCAGGGAAATACACGGTCTGCTCGTCATCCATCTGCCCCTTCATCCATGAGCCGATCCCGTCAAAAATCCCCGATGAAACATCTACGGAAGCGGTTTTCTCTCCCCAGCTTACATTCAGTTTACGTTCCTGAACCGGGGCGGAGGGTTTTCGTACAGTCCTGTCCTTGCTGATCTGGCTGTAGATGTCTTCAAAGACCTGCCGTGCGAACGGATCGTTCAGGATATCCTTGAGGACATCCTCCTCTTTCTGAAAAAAATACCTGCTCTGCTGAGCCCGATCAGTTTTATCGCGCCGGGCTTCACTGCGGGCGGACGACTGCTGCTTCCGGTAGGCCTGCGCCCCCTGTGAAGCTGTTTTTTTCTCCGCCTTGCCTGTAAATGTGGTTTTCTGTCGCGTGTATGAATTATCTTTGGCAGAGGACTTGGAACCGCTGTTGGCGGTCACGTTCTTGAGGAAAACATATGCCTCGTTCAGTTCCCGGAATTTCTTAGCGGCATCCGGGCTGGGGTTGAGGTCCGGATGCATGCTGAACGCGAGCTTGCGGAAAGACCTTTTGATGTCCGCCTCGGTCGCATCGGGACCGACGTTTAGAATGCTCTGTGCCTGTCTGGTGTTCATAGCCGCTTATTCGTCGGTGATAAGTGCGTTGGGAGCAACATCGGGATCGTGCTGGCGCAGTCCTTCAGCCTTGATGTACTCCTTGCCCTGAGCCACGAAACCGGCATGCCCGGCCTTGGGATTGATACCCGGACAATACTCCTGAATCATTTCCCAGCTTGTTTCATCAACAAGATTTCCGCGGAAAAACGGCCATGCCCGGCAGATGTCCGGCCGTCCGGGATGAACTCCGCAGCCGTTATCATAAAATACGCAGTAACCGTCTTTGCGGGAAACGAGACGGATTTTGCCATGCACGCATTCACTGTATTTTTCGACCAGCTCTTCCTCGGAAATACCGAGATGCCCGGCCAGTCTTTTTCTGTCCTTGGCGGTCATTATGATTCCGCCCTCACCCTGACAGCAATGGCCGCACATGCGGCACTCGAAAGCCTGATCCATTTATATTCTGCCTGCTAAATTTTTATGATCGACCATGAGACATCTGTCCTCAATGACAGTAACACCTTTTGGAGAAAGTATTTCACGCGCCTCAGGGCTGGATATGCCCTGCTGCATCCAGAAGATTCCGGGGGTGCTGCCGAGTTCCAGACACTCCCGTGCGTGGTCCGCACAGAATTGCGAAGCCCTGAATACATCCACCAGATCTATATGTTCCGGGATATCGAGAACCGACTTGAATGTTTCAAGCCCCCATACATCCTGTCTTTTCGGATGCACGGGAATAACCTTGAAACCGGCTTCAATAAGGTACCGGCCGACCATATCCACAGGTCTGCCGGGTTTGTCCACTGCTCCGATTACGGCAATGGTCTTGACCTCACCCAAAAGTGCGGCTAGCTTTTTTTCGTCAAACAGAAGCATGCAGGCTCCCTCCGAGCTTGTATAATTCTGAGCATGCTACAGTAAAGCCCGATTACTTGCAAAAGTTCTCTTTATATGCCCGTTTTTGGGCATTCCGCCTTTTTCGAATTAAAAATTCCCGGTTCCGTTTGAAACTTTTTTTAGGAGTAGGATACAATGTCCGATTTGAACATCAATAATGTGGTGCCCCGTTCAGAACTTGAAAAACGCTGGGCCAAATGCCGCCGTTTTCTCCCCGAAGCCGCCCCCGAGGCAGGCGGCCTGCTCTGCTTTTCAAGACTGCAGATTTATTATCTCTCCGGTTCATTTGTCAACGGTGCAATATGGCTGCCTCTGGAAGGAGAACCCGTGCTTTTCGTTCGCAAATCCTATGACCGCGCGAAAATCGAAAGCAGCATCAAGACCATTGTTCCATTCAAATCATTCAAGGATCTGCCGCCGCTCGCCAAAGAGGCAGGAAGGCCGCTGAGCAAAATTCTCGGAGCGGAAACAGCCGGACTGACCTGGCAATTGGGAGAAATGCTGACCTCACGCCTCAGCGAATACAAATTCGTACCCGGCGACAACGTGCTGGCCATGGCCCGGGCCGTAAAATCGGAATGGGAACTCGAAATCATGCGCGAGGTGGGCGAACGGCA
Organism: Maridesulfovibrio sp.; assembly: GCF_963677005.1. Taxonomy (NCBI): domain Bacteria; kingdom Pseudomonadati; phylum Thermodesulfobacteriota; class Desulfovibrionia; order Desulfovibrionales; family Desulfovibrionaceae; genus Maridesulfovibrio; species Maridesulfovibrio sp. The sequence goes on from NZ_OY781616.1 coordinate 1,447,033, forward strand.
CAACTCCGCACTGGTCGATGTGCTTCCCGAAGTCATAGAACCCGGCATGACCGAACTTGAAATATCCAAATACACCTGGAACGTCTTCTTCGAATACGGGCACGAAGGCAATATGAGGATGCAGACCTTCGGGTCCGAAATATTTCTCGGCCATGTCTCCGCCGGGGATTCGGGAAACTACCCCAGCTCATTTGACGGCCCGCTCGGACTCCGGGGCGTGCACCCGGTTTCACCCTACATGGGCAGCGCAGCCAAAATATGGGAAAAAGGCTCTCCGTTGGCCGTAGACGCAGGTTTTGTGATGGAAGGGTACCACACCGACAAAACACAGGTTTACTGGTCCGGGCCTAAAAACTCCATCCCCAAAGAAGTGCTGGACGCCCAGTTGTTCTGTCAGGACATGCAGACCCTCGCGGCGGAAAACCTCAAGCCGGGCGCAATTGTCAGCGATGTTTATGAAATTGTTCTCGCCGAAGCGGAAAAACGCGGTTTTTCGGAAGGATTCATGGGACTCGGAGACAACAAGGTGTCCTTCATCGGACACGGCATAGGGCTTACCGTGGACGGATTTCCGCCCATCGCCCGCAGATTCGACATTCCCATCGAGAAAGGAATGGTCTTCGCCCTGGAACCGAAACACGGCATACCCGGAATCGGCATGGTGGGAGTGGAAAACACCTTCGAAATTACCGAAACCGGAAGCAGATGCATTACCGGGAACAACTTCGATATAATCTGCATTGATAAGTAGATTTTTAAGGGGATAATCCATCTCTGCCCTCCACATCCCTAAGACTCGAAGCGAAACTTCTCGCCTAAGGGCTGATGGGCCTTTGGAATCCCTAATAATTTATGGTTACTGTATTGATAACATTCACTTTGATTTAAAATTTTCCTAACTAACAAAATCATATTTTGATAAGGCTTTGCCATTTGGTCTGACTAAGCGTTGTTAAATTAATTGGGATTCCAAAGGGTCGCGGACCCTTTGGCCGCCGGAGGCGAACTCAAAATATCCAAAACGCGAAGCGCATCAAATCAAATTTCTTAAATAAAAATGGCCGCTCCCGGAAGGGCGGCCATTTTTTGCTATCTTTCATCAGGCGGCAACAGCAGCCTGAGCAGTGTTAATTCTACCGGTAAAGTATGCTGCTATCCACCACGGAAGCTTTGCCGACTCCGGTGAGAACCATGGCCTGAGTGAGTTCCGCCTTGAGCTGGTCGATGTATTTTTCAGCTCCTTCCTGCAGTTCCCCTACTGTGGCGATGGAGAACGGCCTTCCGATCATTACTGCATCGGCACCGAGGGCGAGCATTTTGAGCACGTCTATGCCGGTACGCACACCGCCGTCCACCATAACACAGCACTGACCGGCCACGGCCTTGCTGATTTCAGGCAAAACTTCAGCAGTGCCGGGACAGGAATCAAGCACCCTTCCGCCATGGTTGGAAACGACAATTCCCTTGGCTCCGGCTTCTACAGCCATGCTGGCTTCATCCGGGGTCATTATGCCCTTGACGATAAAGTCAGCCTTGACCGAACCGATGATTTCACGCAGCCGTTCAAGAGGTTTCGGGGTCACCGGACGGCCCATCTTTTTAAGGGTGATCAGTCCGGCTGCGTCGATATCCATGCCTACAATCCGGCATCCGGTTTCTTCCGCCTTAGCCAGTTTTTCGGCAAGTTCCTTTTCCTCCCAGGGTTTGATGAACGGGATGCCGTGGCCTCCCACTTCCCTGATGGCCGAAAAACCGCTTTCATGAATAAAAGGCGGGACACCGTCACCGGTACAGCCGATAATACCCTTGCTTTTGCAGGCCTTGAGCTTGGACGTAATATAGTCCAGCTCGCTGACTTTGCCGCCCATATTGAACTCAACTCCGCCGATGGGGGCTGCGATTACGGGGATATCCAGCTTGATACCCATAACCTCAACCGAGGTGTCCGGTTCACTGAATTCATGTATGGTGCGCATGTTCAGTTTAAGACTTTCAAGAGCTTTTACGTTGTTCTTGAAGCTCGTTCCGGTGCCCAGACCGCCCATGCCGGGTACTTCCCCGACGCAGGCATTGCCGTTGCACACCGGACAGACCCGGCAGAAACCTTTCATCATCTCACGGGCTTTGTTGCGTACTTCCTTCATACTTCTCTCCTTGGTCTAAGGCTTGGCGTGTCTGCATCAATGCATCACGCCGCCCTGCCGGGATTCAACTTGTTCCATGCCTGCCGGGGAGGACTGTCTTACTGCTGAAATTTTTCAGGCCGTAAGATTCATTTGACTGGTCGCCCTCGTATCAACTCACCGGTCAGGCTGGGCATAATGTTCCCGGACTTATCATATTTTCAGTGCAGTTCGTGCCGAATATTACTAGAAAATGCTGAACAGCATTCTCGTGGCCACCACTATAAGAAGGATGGCGAAAATTTTCTTGAGCTTTGCCACCGGCATGCTGTGTGCCATGCGAACCCCGATGGGAGCGGTAAGCATGCTTGCGCAGACTATACCTACCAGCGCGGGCAGATAGACAAATCCTATGCAGTACGGAGGCAGTCCCTCTACTCCCAGACCTGTCCAGACATATCCGACAGTCCCGGCAAGAGCAATGGGCAGGCCGATTGCTGCAGCGGTTCCGATGGCTGTGTGGATCACAACGTTGCACATGCTCAGAAACGGTACGGACAAGGTCCCGCCGCCGATTCCGACCAGGCTGGAGAATATACCGATTACCCCCCCGGCTGCAAACATTCCCTTGGAACCGGGAACCTGCCGTGAAGCTTTGGGCTTGAGCCCGAAAAGCATCTGTGAAGCCACATAGTACAGAAATACAACGAATATCCCCTTGAGGAAATTTGTATTCATGAAGGACGTAGAGATAGACCCCAGGAAGGTTCCGACCAGAATCCCCGGAGTTATGGTCTTGAAAATATCCCAGCGCACGGCCCCGCGTTTATTGTGTGAGCGCATGCTGGATATGGATGTGAAGATGATACTTGCCAGAGAAGTTCCGAGGGCAATGTGCATGAGATGCACTTCCGGTATACCCAGGGGAGGCAGAGTAAACACAAGGATAGGAACAATAACCAGTCCGCCGCCGATACCGAGCAACCCGGCCAGGATACCGGCGAAGACACCGAGAATGACAAAGATAAGCAGTGTAGAAATCATCTTTTCCCCCTCACAAAAGGGTGTTGGTTAAGTGTCAGATTCCGCGCTGACTGCGGCCGCCTTGATTTCGGCAATATGTTGCTTCATCACCATGCGGGCGGTCTCAGGGTCACGGTTTTCAAATGCCTCCAGCAGCTTGAAGTGCATGCTGATCGATATTTCCTGCCTTTCCGCTGTCTGCAGACATTCGGAACGGCTTTCCTTTATTATGCGATCCAGTGCCACCATCATTTCCGGGAAGATGGAGTTTCCTGTGGCACGGGCTATTTCCAGATGAAAATCTGAATCCAGAACCCCGGCGTTTTTACCGGCTTGAGCCTGAATCTGCTGATTGCAGACTATGACCTTCATACGATCAAGAGTCTCGTCATCCATGGAGACTGCTGCCAGAGCAGCCATCTCCGGCTCGATAACTCTGCGAAACTGAAAAATATCGCTGATGCGCTTTTCGCGGGCAGCGAAGATTCGTGCGAAAGCTTCGGTAAAATCTCCGCCTTCAGGGTCCTTGATATAGGTTCCGTCTCCCCGGCGGCTTTCCACCAGATTACCCTGCGCCAGCGTCTTGATGGCCTCACGGACGGAGCTGCGTGAAACATTCAATTTTTCAGCTAGGTTACGTTCTGCCGGCAACTTATCTCCGGGTTTAAGTTCCCCGGACTTGATGAGCTCGGCTATCTGCCGGGCCACCTTGCGGTAAACCGGCTTGTTATCTTTCTGTCTGCTCAAAATCGAACCTGCCGTTTTTTGTTTCCGTTAAATTGGTCAGACCAATACCATTGGTCTGACCCTCAAGGCAAGCAAAAAAGTGCTGCTACTGTCCGGATTCCCCCAAAAATGCGGAAAGCAGACAAGTAGGTAATTGATTATTTTAAACGGGAGAGGATGTGGAGAGCGGAGCCAGAGCAAAGAAATACTACAGCAAACAGTTTGAAATCGCAGGATTAGACTATAAAGAAGCCGTATGTTTCATCACGACCTGTTTTCCTCCATGGCAAGTTGTTTCAGAAAAGACACTTTGTCAGCGGCTCTTTTCTGCTTCACCGCGTATTCTGCCCGGTATGCGGACCGTTTATCGGGAAAACGCTCCACTGCCTCCATTGCGACAGGGAGTCTCGCGCGGGTATATTTTGCGCCCGTTCCGGCATTATGTTCAGCCAATCTCCGTACCGGATCGGTGGTGACCCCGCAGTACAGGGAATTGTCTTTACATCTCAACAGGTATACGTGCCATGTGTTCATACGGGTTTGATACACTAGTACCCCCCTGCGGCAAAGAGGGGATTTGATGTGCTTTACGTCGGCAACAAGACTTATTTTAAAAACACACTCAAAATCCAGGCATTGGCGATAAATTTTGTTTTTGCTATAAAGCCAATCAGAGATTTAAATTTTAACCAGTATACACCAACAGAATGGAAATCAGAGAACTCGCCATATTGTTACTATGCATAACCTGCTCCGGTATTTTAGGCCTTGTCTATTACTCAATACGATTACTGGACACCCCCGGATCAAGGTCATTTATCCTCTTTATGCTAAGTGTATTTGTATACTCCTTCGGATATATGTTTGAACTGTCAAGCAGTTCATACGAGGCAATATACTTGGCCATCAAATTGGAATATTTAGGCGTTCCGTTTATTTCCGTGTTCTGGTTTTTATTTGCAATGGGCTATAACAACATAAAAATAAACAATAAATTGATATATACATCTATATTCGCCATCCCTATAATCACTGTTATCATGCTTTACACCAATGAACTGCACCACCTGCAGTATAAAAGTTTGGTAATTGATTCCAGCGGCCCATTCCCAGCGGCATCTTACAGTAAGGGAACATGGTACTATATAGGATTTATCTATGAAACAGTTCTCAGTCTGGTCGGCATACGACTCTTTTACACCATGATTCCCAAGACGAAGGGGTACCGAAAAAAACAGGCAAAAATAATTTTTTCAGCTTCGCTGATTCCCTGGGCCGGACATGTGCTTAGCGTAATGGCAGGGCATCCGTACGGTATAGACATAGCTCCATTTTTCCTTTCGTTATCCGTACCTGTTTTTGCCTTTGCCATGTTCCGATTGAGAATGTTCAACATCGTTCCCATAGCAAGGGACAAGGTATTCGAAACCATGAATTCCCCGGTTCTAGTTTTGGACAAGGATTTTTTCATCGTTGATTTCAATAATTACGCATGCAGTCTTTTTCCAGAATTGACCTCGAAAAGTATCAATCAGGACGCATGGGATGTTCTGAATGAACACAAGGACTTTCTTCAAAAAATAACCGGTGCAGATGATTCCGGTACAGAATTCGAAACAAAGGTAAAAACACGTCACTACAGTGGATCCATCACCAGATTATTTTCTTCCAAACAAAAATTTCTTGGATCAATAGTCCTGCTGTTCGATATAACCGATAACAAGTTGATGATGACCAAGCTGCACCAGATGGCCACAATTGATACCTTGACTCAGGTACACAACAGAGGTTTTTTCATGGAGTCATGTCAGCAGAAATTGGAGCAGATTTCACAACAGAAAGGCTACCTTTCTTTTCTTCTTATCGACATTGATCATTTTAAAAAAATTAATGACACATATGGGCATACTGCCGGTGACTATGTACTGAAAAACGTTACCGAAGGATTTCGGGGTATCCTGCGCAGCAGCGACATCTGCGGAAGATACGGAGGAGAAGAATTTGCCATTCTGCTGCCACAGACCGGCCTGCAGGATGCAGAGAGACTTTCAAAACGGCTTCTGGCAACGATTAAAGAAACGCCGACAAACTACAAAGGCACCGATATCCATGTAACTATCAGCGTGGGCATCTCAAGTATAAATTTTATCGACGGATACGCAGACATTGACTTGGACAAGCTGGTTGCGAGACTGCTGAATGACGCTGACAAGGCTTTATATCAGGCCAAAAATGAAGGGCGAAACAGGGTGTGCATAGCCAACTGATCGCCAAGCTGTTTTTCTTGCATTCTGCCGTGCTTGACTGTAATTTATTCTGCTCGTTTGGCCGGGATCAGATATCCGCGGTCCTTTTTTCATCTCATCATTTTTGTCTTTCGGGTAAGTCCATCACGCTTTCCCGTCTTGGAGCCCTATGCCCAGAGTCACTATTTCGTCCCTTGAAAAGTCCTACAACGGAGAAGATCTTTTCACCGACCTGTCATTTGAAGTATCCGCCGGTATGCGCCTTGCCGTTACCGGACCAAACGGCTGCGGAAAATCGACACTGCTCAAGCTCATTGCCGGGCTCATCGAACCGGATGCAGGGGTGCTTTCCATCTCCAAGGGTGCACGCATAGGCTATGTGGCTCAGGAACTCACCGGGGAAATACTGGAACATTCGCTCCTGAGCTGGGTGCTTTCGGCCCTGCCCTCCTGGAACAGACTCTGGGAAGAGTGGGAAGAGGCCGGACGCAGCGAAGACCATGCCCACATGACCAGACTTTCCGAAAAACAGGCCGAACTTGAACACCAGTTCGGCTACAATCCGGAACACAAGGCACGCACAATCCTCACCGGTCTCGGTTTTTCCGAACATGACATGCTCAGCAGGATCAAAGAACTTTCCGGCGGCTGGCGCGAGCGTGCCAAGCTAGGCCGGGTTCTTCTGCAGGGGGCGGACCTGCTGCTTCTGGACGAACCGACCAACCACCTTGACCTTGAAGCCGTAGAGTGGCTGGAAAACTACCTGCTTTCCTTCCGTGGAGCAGTCGTCTACGTGGCCCACGACAGGATTTTTCTGGACCGCGTGGGCACGCACGTCCTTTTTCTGGGATCCGGCAAACCCGCCATGCGGCGCGGGTCGTTCACCGAATTTCTGGAATGGAGAGAAGAAAATGCCATGCAGCGCACCCGCGAAGCAGCCAAACTCTCCGCGCGCATAGAAAACGAAAATTCATACATCCGCAGATTCCGGGTCAAAGCCCGCAAGGCTGCGCAGGCCCAGTCCAAGATCAAAAAGGTGGAAAAACTGGAAAAGGAACTTTCCAGGCTTCAGGAAGATGCGGAACTCAACCGCTCCGGCAAGACCTTGAGCTTCAGACTGCCACCCACCAAACGCGGGGACAAGGCCGCCATCAGCGTGGTTGATCTTGAATTCTCTTACGACGGCAGACCTCCTTCGATATGGCCCCTGCTCAATTTCCAGCTTTTCCGCAGCAAAAAGATTGCGCTGGCCGCACCCAACGGCGCAGGTAAATCAACCCTGCTCAAGGTGATCATGGGTATGCTGAAGCCCAATTCCGGCTATGCTAAAATTGGTACGAATACGTCTGTGGCCTATTTCAGCCAGCACCAGAGCGAAATCCTGCGTGACGATTCCACGGCATTATCGGAAATACGCCGCCTTAGCGACCCGGATACCACCGAGGAGCAGCTCAAAAGCGTGCTCGGCCTGTTCCTGCTCGGGGAACCGTATTTCGAGCGCAAGGTCGCGGCCCTGTCCGGCGGAGAAAAGAACCGTCTTATTCTGGCGACTCTCTTTCTCTCGCGGGCGAATCTGCTCATTCTGGACGAACCGACCAACCATCTGGACCTTGAAAGCCGTGAAGGACTTATACAGGCCCTAAAGGATTACGATGGAACACTTTTCTTCGTAGCCCATGACCGCTACCTGCTGGGAGAAGTTGCCGAGGAAATCTGGGCTATAACTGATTCCGGAATCGATACGTTTTTTTCTTTCGCGGAATACGATAATTATCGTAAAGGAAAAGCTGATGGCGTAACCGCTCCGGCTGAAACCGCAGAAGAAGACAAGTCCGCCAAGCGTAAACTTTCCAAGGAAGATAAACGCCGCCAGGCCGAGATACGCAATGCCCTTTACAAGGAACTCAAACCCAAGGCAGCTGAATACGAAAAACTTGAAAGGGATTTGGAAAAGGTTCTGGAAGAGCAGGCCGAGATGGAAGAAAGGCTTAACGATCCGGAACTCTACGCGGACGGTGCAGCCGCAGTGGAACTGAATTCCCGCTACACCGAAACCTGCGCCTGGGCCGAGCAGCTGATGGAAAAGATGGCTGTCCTTGAAGAAGAGATCAGCGAACTTGAAGAACGCAAAAAGCAGTTGCTGGAAGAAGGCTGACGCAAAGGAGTTCCCGTGGCAGAATCATCCCCGGTCGAGGTAGTGGCTGCAATAATCTGGCAAGACGGCCTGTTCCTTTCCGCGGAACGTCCCGAGGGAAAGGACTACGCCGGATGGTGGGAATTCCCCGGCGGAAAGGTTGAACCCGGCGAATCCCTGCAGGATGCGCTGGCTCGTGAACTGCAGGAGGAGCTTGATATAACTCCAACGCAGTACGCCTTCTGGATGGATAGGGTCGTGGAATATCCGGAATATACGGTTCATCTTAATTTTTTCGATGTCTTCGAGTTTTCCGGAAATATCAGCGCCATGGAAAAACAGAAGTTCGACTGGTTTGATCTGCGCAGGGTAAGGGATGTGCGGTTTCTGCCCGTAAACTACGAAATCCTTGAAATGCTGAAAAAAAGAGAACTTAAATCCTCTTTACAAAATTAAACTACTTCAATTTTCTCAAAATATCACACTGTAAGAACTTAAAAAAACTTGCTTTTACTGTTTGAAATTTTGCATGCAACCTTCTAAAAAGGACTGGGATTCCTCCTGAGGCCAATCCCTTGAACACCGAAAACAAATCTTTCTGTCAAGCGCCATGCGCACCGGATTTCGCGCCGTGCAGGCGGGGAACATCCGGATATAACCCGGAGTAGATATGAAAATAGTAGACCTGATCAAGAAAAACAAACCGTTTCTGTCACTGGAATTTTTTCCGCCGAAGAACCGTGATTCATGGCCTGATTTTTTCGAGGTTGTTGAAAAGCTGAAGGTTCTGAATCCCCTTTTCGCTTCCGTCACTTACGGAGCAGGCGGAGGAACACAGGAAAATTCGCTTGAAATTGTGAAAAGAATGAAGCAGGATGCCGGGATAGAACCTCTCGCACACCTGACCTGCGTCGGTGCCAGCCCTGAAAACATCAGTAATTTCGTTTCCGCACTCAAAGATGCGGGTGTTGACAACATCCTTGCCCTGCGTGGCGATCCCCCTGCCGGAGATGAAGATTTTGACTTCAACACCCAGATTTTCAAGCACGGCTCCGATCTGGTTACCTACGTGAAAGAAAATCATCCCGGCACGGGAATAGCTGTAGCAGGCTACCCGGAAGCACATCTGGAATCTCCTTCCATAAAAGAGGATTTCAAGTGGATGAAAAACAAAATCGATGAAGGCGGCGAGCTCATAATCACCCAGCTCTTCTTCGATAACCGGGTTTACTTCGACTTTTGCGAGAGGCTTTCCGAAATGGGCGTCAATGTTCCGGTGGTTCCCGGAATCCTGCCCATCATGAGCCTCAAGTCCGCAAAATTCATTCTCTCCCTTTGCGGAGCGGCTATTCCGGGTAAGTTTCTTAGTGCACTGGAAAAAGCCCATGCGGAAGGAGGCGATGATGCGGTTTACAGGCTCGGAATAGATTTCGCCACCAGACAGGCCCAGGAACTGCTTGACGGTGGGGCTCCGGGGGTCCATCTATATACGCTCAACCGGGCAAAAGCATGCCTTGAAATAGGAAAAGCTCTCAAATTTTAATCCGGCTGGTGCAAGGTAATCGGGGTTACCTTAAGAGATTAACAGATAAAACCGGGCTGATCAAAAAAGGTCCGGATCATAATAAGACGGAGGTTTAGCCATGAGTTCTAAAAATCCCAGAGTCGCTGTGGTCGGAGCAACCGGCGCGGTTGGCCGCGAAATGCTCAAAGTTCTGGAGCAGAGGGATTTTCCCGCATCCGAAGTAGTTCCTTTTTCTTCCATCCGTTCCGCCGGAACAAAAGTACCCTTCAAGGGTGAAGAGCTTACCGTACTCGAGCTTAAAGAAGATTCCTTCGAAGGCTTTGATCTGGCTCTTTTTTCCGCAGGCGGCGGAACCTCCGAAAAATTCGCTCCTCTGGCAGCGAAAGCGGGATGCGTGGTAGTAGACAACTCCAGTGCATGGAGAATGGATCCGAAAATCCCCCTTGTCGTACCCGAAGTAAACCCGGAGGACCTCGACTGGCATCCCGGCATCATTGCCAACCCCAACTGCTCCACTATACAGATGGTTGTCGCCCTCAAGCCCCTGCATGACAAGGCGAAAATCAAACGTATTGTAGTTTCCACCTATCAGGCTGTTTCCGGAACCGGGCAGAAAGCCATCAACGAGCTGGAAACACAGGTCAGCAGGCTCTTCAACGGAAAGGACATCGTTGCCAACGTTTATCCGCACCAGATCGCATTCAACTGCCTGCCGCAGATCGACGTATTCCTTGATAACGGCTACACCAAGGAAGAAATGAAGATGGTCAACGAAACCAAGAAAATCATGGGTGACGATTCCATCAAGGTTACCGCCACCACCGTTCGCGTACCGGTCTTCTACAGCCATTCGGAATCCGTCAACATCGAAACCGAAGAAAAAATCACCGTCGAAGAATGCCGCAATCTGCTGGCCAATTTCCCCGGTGTGACCGTGGTAGATTATCCTGAAAAGAACATGTATCCCATGGCCGTCGACTGCGCTGGTGAGGATGATGTTTTCGTAGGACGCATCCGCGAAGACGATACCATTGAAAACGGCCTCAACATGTGGATTGTTTCCGACAACATCCGCAAGGGTGCCGCTCTGAATACGGTTCAGATTGCCGAGACTCTCATTGAACGCAATCTTGTCCGCGTGGAATAATTAACGCTATCCAACGCGGCAGTGCGGATTACCGTTCTGTCAGTAAAAAAACAAAAGCGGAAATTCTGGTTTGCAGAATTTCCGCTTTTTTGTTTTTTGGATAAGAGATGACCGTTAGTCGGATATTTCATCATAGAAAGCTTCGGCAGCCATGCTCACAAATCCGTCCTACCCCAACCGCTCCTCAACAATCCTGAGATAAGGCTCCAACCCGCACGGAACATCATCCGGCCACTGAAATACGTTTGCGCTGTTCTTTCCGGCTGTTTCGCTGATCATCCGAGCCAGTAAGCGGTAATCCGCAGGGTCATCTATGACCTGTTCTTCTGGCAGAAAAAAACTGCTCCCGTTATCTCGCGAGCTTATGACCGACACGCCGCAGGCCAGTGCTTCCAACACGGAATTGGAACAGGCATCATAAAAGGACGGAAGCACGAAAATATCCGATCTTCCGTAAAAGGAAGGCATATCACCAACCTTCCCAAGAAAAACCACCCTTTCCGCAACACCGAGACTTTCGGCAAGACGAATGTATTTCGCCGGATTGCGTCCTCCGGCTACATGCAGATGGTAATTTTCCGGAAGATCCGCCAGTGCCCTGATGAGCGAGGCAACTCCCTTGAGCGCAAAATTGGTCGTGGCCGTGGAAATGAGGATATCACTGTCCGTAAGCGAAAATTCGGCTCGCCCGGCACTGCGCAGTTCGGGCTCAAGGGGCTTGAAGAGGTCCAGATCAGGCTTGTTGTATACAACTTCCGGCAGATTTTCCGAAAGCTGCGGATGTGATTCCACCATCCAGTCCCGCACCCGGTGTGAAACGCAGACAATACGGCACCCGGAGGTGACCTGACGTTTTTCGATGTAGTTTATTAGAATGTTCACCGGCGAAACCCGGCGGCGAAACATCTTGAAGGAACGTGAAAAACCGGCATCCCAGGCCCGCTGAGAAAGACGCCAGAAAGAATTCAGCGGCCCCCCGCCGACACGCAGTATGTCCTGATTCAGGGATTTGCCGAGGCTTATGCAGAGATCGTAACCGCCCTTCAAGCGTATCCGTTCGGCAGCGAGGACAAACCAGAACAGTTTTCCGGCACGGCAGAAACCGTACCGCCCCACGGAAACCACACTAACTCCCGCAGGAGGTTCTTCCTCGGCTCTGGCACAGATAAAATCAACCTTGTAACCGGCCCTGGCAAGTGCGGCGCTCAGATTGTATCCGAACCGTTCAACTCCGCCGTAGCGGCCGAAACGGGGAAGTATTATGGCGATTTTTTTCATATGATTTCCGGCTCTGGTGCGGTATTTTGTTCTGCAGGACACGCAGGGTTAATTCCCTTGCCCGCCCCGATTTATACTGATAGTCGCTTTGTGGACGGCCGACCGGAAAATTCTCCGGTGATACCTGTTTATACACCCGCCGATAAAAGCAACGGGCGCAGATGTTAGTCCGAAACAGCCGTCTTGCCAAGAAAAACCGCAGTTAAGGAGCGCTGATGCCTTTCTCTACCCAACCGCTGGACATGCAGATTTTCATCCTTGCCAATCAGGTTTTCCGCAAACACTGGATGGATATCGTCATGCCTCTGCTTTCTTCCGCTGCTCTGCTCTGGGTGCTGATATCGATTGCTGCCGCTGCGGGGTTCTACAGGAAAGGAGCAAAATTCATTGTCATCATACTGCTGGCAATCGCCGCAATGGGACTGTCTGATTTTTCCACCAATCTAATAAAAAAAAGCATCGGCAGGGTCAGACCGCTTAACTCCGTGGCATTGACCTACCTTAAGGAAGACGGCAGATGGCAGCGCCGCCCGCTCGATTTCAAACAGACCAAAGAACGCGGCAACTCATACCCATCCGCCCATGCCGCAAACACCATGGCACTTGCCGTGATGCTCATGCTGTTCTTCAAGACACTCAGGCCGTGGATGCTTTTCCTTCCACTTGCCGTGGGGTATTCACGCCTTTATCTGGGCAAGCACTTCCCCACCGATGTTATGGCCGGATGGGCAATGGGATTCTGCATGGCTGTTTCTGTCTGGTTAATCTGGAAATATCTGCTCAGCGAAAAGGTTTCGGAACGATTCCGCCCGTGACGGTAAGCAGATCTGCAACAATTCCTCAGGATGCAGCTTAATGGACTCTGCTGATTAAACATAAATTGATCGTGACGGCATCGGGTCATTGATCATAAATCAGACGAAGATGATATAAGTCGGAGCGGTTTTAATCGGCTCCGTGAGCCAGTTTAAACTTGCCTGTTTCCACAAGCGGTTTTATAAATCCTTTTTTTCAATTTCAGCTACCAACTTTCAAAACCGAACGTCCTGTTCCGGATCAATCATGTTTACCGTCTTACAAAGATACACCGGCTGGCTGATTCTGGCCACCCTGCTGCTTTTTATCTGCAGCAAACTCGTCCCCTCTCTCTTTATCGCAGTCGCCGTAATCGCATGGCTGGTAGTCATTGTGGAATGGACCAGACTTTCCGCAGGTGCACGCAGGCAGGCGTATTTCCTTCTGGGAATCGGAGTTGTCGCACTGCTGTTCTCGGCTCAGCAGGGTGTTTTTCTGGGCTGGCAGAAAATCATGACCCAGAACCTGCAATTGCTGCCGATGTTCATAGCCGTATCCTTTCTGGCACTGACCAACCCGGCTGCGCAGGATGACAACCTGCCGCGCGGAAAACGGGCAGTTGTAACAACTGCTGTCGGCACGAATCTGCTCGGCGCGGTAATCAATCTTTCCATTCTGTTCGTTTTCGGGGATCGTCTGGAGCGCAATAATACGCTTACGAGGCCACAGGCTATTCTTCTGGGCCGTACATTCTGCGCGGCAGCATGGTGGTCTCCGTTCTTCATCTCTGCCGGTGTTGCGCTGACCTATGCACCGGGAATGCAGTACAACCGGACAATAGTACCCGGCCTTATACTCTGCGCGGTTGCAATCTGCTACTCTATTATAGAGGTCGGTTTCATTCGCAGGATGGAATTCACAGGCTACCCTGTACGCATGGAAAGCCTGACCGTGCCATTCCTGCTGGCTGTGGCAGTAATAACCGGCCATCATTTTTTCCCGGAAATGGGCATGATCCTGTTGATCTGCCTCGTGGCTCCTCCGGCTGCAATACTGCTGATGCGCAGCAGACCCAGACTTCCGCAACTGCAGGATTTTATCAGCCACCGGATCGTTTCAACCGTTAACCAATTCGTACTGTTCCTCACTGCCGGAATTTTCTCTATCGGGATTACTTCGGTTATTCAGGTCTACCCGGAGATATTCAACTTTGCCGGCAAAACATTCACTCCCGGCCTGTTTGCAACCATCTCTGCTCTGCTGATTGTTCTGGGACTTATCGGTGTACATCCGCTGGTAGGAATTTCCATAGTCAGCCCCATGCTTTTGCCCCTGCACCCGGACAGCTCCCGGCTGGCCTTCCTGTTCCTGACCAGTTGGGCCATCTCAACAGGCAGCAGCCCGTTATCCGGAGTGGGCCTTGTACTCACAAGCCGCTACAATGTGTCGTCACGGTCAATACTGGCGAGCAATATTCACTACGTAGCAGCCATGTGGCTTATGGCTAATCTGGTCAATGTTCTCTATTTTGGAAGTTAGGCAGGCTTGTGCTGGAAAACTAACCCATCAAATTTTAAGGCATATCGAATCGGCTCGGTATGCCTTTCTTTTTATCTTACTATCAGTGACCCTTTTAGACTTGATTTACATTTAAGACACACAAAAAACGGTTTGCGATCTTAGATTATAGTGGAAGCAAGCCCAAAAGAGTTGTTCCAGATGAAGTAATATCCGTTACACCACTTTGTCTCGCCTCATCTTTTAAATTTTTAGCAGCCCAGCTGCTACAAAATATAAAAAATGGGACGTGTTCATTCACTTTTCTTATTTGCTTGGCAAGATAAATTCCTGCCTTTTTGCCCTCTGGCCGAGCCATGTCTGATATTACAATATCGAACTGTCGTGAATTAAATTTGTTTAACCCATCTTCAGTATCAAGTGAAACGACAACGGTATGGCCTCTTTCCTGTAATGATGCCATCAAAAAACTATTATTTTTAGGACTATCGTCAACCCAAAGAATAGATTTACTAATGTTTTTGCCTGAATCATTGTTAGTGCTATTTTCAAAGGTCTTGGAGCGAATATTCTTCTCTATTTCAGCTAGCCTTGACTGAACATCATTTACTATTTTGCGTTGTTGCTCAGAAGCTTCTTCCATAGTCAATTCATTTCCTGCAACCTTAATGGTAAACTTTCTCCCCTGAGCAGATTTAATTAAGTTCACAATAGGCTCATGGAATTTGTATAGCATAAGCCCAAATATAACAGGCCATGCTAGAGAAGATAGTGCAGAAAGTAATTTGGCAAGTGAGTCCATGTTTTTCCTTTAAAAACGACCTTAAATTAACAGGAGTAAACTGTTTAGCGTCATGCGGAGTGTTGTATTTTAGCAGCAGTATTATTATAATTCTGACACCTTAATAACAGTTTATTTACCATGGTGCAACAGTCATATGCCTTATTATGATCCTGCCTTACAAGTTAGCTCATACACGCTCTTAAGCATCTACATTTTCCCAATTCCGGTACCGTGATCTACCAACAAACCGCATGTCTGTTGTATTTCCGTGGTTGATTCCAATTCTATGGTCCACCAATCGCACGGAGTTTGAACAAGCGCATCAACTATCGGACCGAGCAAGACCATGTCTTCCGGTGGGTAATGACGATCTGTTTCCCGTTCATAAAAATGTACTTCAGCGAGTCGAGATTCGAACAATCTTATCACTTCATAAATGTCTGGTCCTCCATTCATGCTGAACTCTGAACAGAGGGCATGTCCCAAATCAAGCGTAATGGAAGTTCCTGCCTGGGTTGCCCAGTCCAATACGATATGCGGGTCCGATGTCAGTCCTCTTCTGAGGTTTTCAAGGCTAAGTGTTATTCCCAGCTTCCGAGCCCGCTCTGCAAGGCTGCTCAGATTGTCCACAGCTTTCGCAGGATTAAGTTTTACTGTTGTGTCAACTCCGATATGAACAGTAATGATCTGTTCTCCATATCCTGCTATCAAATCGAGCATCTGGTTGTGTAAGGCAACTGATTGCGTAGATTTCTCATCATCTTCATCAGCCAATTCAAGTCCGGGAAAAAAAGCATGATGCCGAATAGCGACCCCTCTTTCGAGGTATGGTCGCAAAGAAGACTGCAGCCCATGCAATTCATGCATGCTTGGAGTGTACTCGATGCTCAGACCGTTATCGGCCAAGAAATCAGGCTTGGATATCTCTTCATAATATTTTGCAGAACCGGCAATTCGAATTGGACGATCATGGCAATTAAAAAAGACAGGAGATAACGACATAGTTATTTTACCTTGTTTATTATTAACCAACTATTTTGCATAAGAATATCGACTAACCATCGAACAATCGTATCTTTATGTCACTTCTTGCAAGACAACACTGAGCGAAATGACAAGTGGACCTTTTCTCCGACCTGAAAGACTTGCGTCTGGTCGCTTATAACATCAGCAACTATCCGATTTCCCGAGCATTCAACATAATAACGCGTAATTAACCCGAGATAGGAAACGGAAATAATTGTTCCACTAAGACCTTCGGCGGATTCTCTCAAAATAACATCTTCAGGACGGACAAAAAGCAAATCATCTCCGAGACGTATTTTATTCAATTGCCCGGTAGCTTCCGCAACGTGGAGGTTTACAGGTGAAGAATAAATTTTTCGTGGAGAGTCAATCTGGGCAATCCTGCCGTCCTGCATTACAGCAATGCGGTTTGACAGTGCCATCGCCTCTTCCCGGTCATGTGTGACGAAAATGGTGGTCAGTTCAAACTGCTCCTGCAAACTGCGAACTTCTTCCCGCAGCATGATTTTCAACCCGGCATCAAGATTTGAAAAGGGCTCATCAAGGAGAAGAACTTTGGGATTCAGCACTAGCGCTCTAGCCAGGGCAACCCTCTGCTGCTGGCCTCCGCTTAAGCTTCTGATCCCCATGTCGGCCTGTTTGCCAAGACCGACCGTTTTCAGCATATTAAGCGCCTTATCTTTTGCCGAGGTATGGACGACCCCATGACAGCGAAGGCCATACATAACATTTTCTAAAACGGTCATATGCGGGAAAAGGGCATAGCTTTGAAAGACCGTACAGACAGGACGCTTTTCCGGTGGCAAATTCTGTATCGGAGTACCATCCAAAAGAATGGAACCGGCATCCGGAGAAAGAAATCCGCCAATCAGGCGGAGGGTTGTTGTCTTGCCGCAGCCGCTCGGTCCAAGAAGTGAAATCAGCTCTCCCTTTTGAATATCAAGACTAAGGTCAGCAACTACGGCTTTTGAAGCAAAAGATTTACACAATCCGTCTACACGGAGAAAAACAGGATTCATGCGCGTTGCCCCCGACTCATTGCCCAACCGGCAAAGGATAAATTTACCACTAGCGTGACAATTATGATCATTGACGCCAAAACAGACGCCAGTCCGTAATCTCCATCTCTTAAAACATTGAACAATTCTACTGTCGCCACTTTGGACACCGGAGATACAATAAAAATGATAGCCCCCACAGTTGTCATCGTGGCAGTGAAGGTATTGATGAAGCTGACCACCATTGCCGGTTTAAGAAGCGGGATAATAACCTGAAAAATAAGACGAAATCTACCAGAGCCAAGATCAGCGGCCGCATCTTCTGTTTCATGACTGATTCTGCTTAAACCGGCACTCACAGCTTTGGTGCTGACCGGTAATTGTCTAAACATGCAGTTAAGAACTACAATGATGCCGGTTCCGGTCAGGACGAGAGGTCCGTCATTAAAAGCAAGGATGTAACCAATTCCAAAAAACGGCCCGGGCATGATATAGGGCAGTGTGGCGAGAAAATCGATAACTCTTGAATAAAAACCTTTATGCCGCTCCAGATAATATGTGAGGACCGCACCGAAAAGACTTACCCCCACAGCGGCAATGAACGCATATTTACAACTCCGAAGAAAGCTAGCCATTTTCCCGAATCGGACAGCCTGGATATGTTCCATTGTGAAAACAAAATCACCATGGCGATAATCAAATATGGTTCCCAGAAAAATCACTGCATACTGCAACAGCATAATCAGCAGAAAAGCCCATGTCACAAAAGCCAGCAATCGAGTTATTAACGGTCCCATGGTGAAACCAGATAAGCCGTTTTTGCCAATACGCTGAAATGCTACAGAATCACCGTGTTGCTGATTGACAAAATGCCGATAGAAAAAAAAAGCCAGCAGAGATGGAATAAAGATAAGAGCACTCATTCCTGCGGCTATGTCCAAATTTCCCCTACCGATGACCTCTAGATAAGCCTCTGTAGCCAGCAAGGTGAACCTGCCGCCAATGATAATCGGGGTGCCGAAGTCAGAAAGGCATTTTATGAAAACAATAAATCCGGCAACAACTATACCCGGCACACTAAGCGGCAGGATGATGCGCCGGAAAGTACGCCAAGGCTTCCCACCTAGATCACGTGAGGCATCAAGCAATCGTGAATCAATGACTGAAAACATTCCCAGAATAAGCAAAGTAGCCAATGAAATGTTTCCCAGCACCTCCATCAGCACAACACCATGCATCCCGTAAGGGTTCCAGGATATTCTCAGTAAGTGGTATGTTATCAACCCTCGTTTGCCAAAAAGAATAATATAGGCAAGCGATGAAATAAAAGGAGGGGAAATCATGGTCAGCATAAGCGCACCCAAAATGAAACGCTTGAACCAGGCTGAACAGAACGCTATGTATACAGCTATATTTACAGCAAAAACAACAGTGAGAGTTGTGGACAAAGATGCACACACAACACTATCGCAAAGCAGGCCTGTTTTTTCCGCAAAAAGCTTTTGGTAGACGGTAAAAGAAAAAGTACCATCGGGAAAAAAGCTTTTAACAAGTACTTCAAAAACAGGCCATGCTATAAATATAACGACTGGCAAAGCAAGAAGAAGCCCTCTTACTTTTTCACGTCTACTCTCTGTGCCCATGTATCAAGAATCTGTTTTCGATTCGCGCAAATTGCAAATATGTTCACCGGAATAAGATCAGACGGCACAAAGCCAGCCATTTCTTTGGGAGGATCAATTTCAGGTCGAACCATGATGCGAGGATCTCTTTTCTGGATAAATTTTTGTCCTTCCAAAGAAAGAGCCCAATCTACAAAAGCTTTTGCCGCTTCCAGATTTTTTGCATTTTTAAAAATTGCCATTCCAGCAGGAAGCCATGGAATTCCATCCTTAGGGAATATAGTCTCTACCGGAAACTTTGCTTTCATATTGATGAATTCTCCGGAAAGCGGGGCAACACCTACCGCCATTTCACCGATGGCAACTTTTTTCGGAGGTTCACCACCACGTTTTGCAAAAAAAGGCACGTTCTTGGCGACATTCTCAAAATAGGTCCAGCCTTTCACTTCCCCCATTTGCTCAAGAAGACACGCGACAACAGCATAGGTCGTTCCGGATATTGCAGGATTAGCGATAAGGACTTCATCTTTATATTCCGGTTTGGCGAGGTCAGCCCATTTCTCTGGTTTTGCAATATTTTTCTCTGCAAGAACTTCAGTGTTTACAAGAAATCCTGCCATAACCAAAGAGATTCCCGTCCAATACCCTTTAGGGTCTCTGTATTGCAGAGGAATAGTCGCAGCCTCAGGGGATACATAAGAATATAGAAGTCCTTTGTCGGCGGCAGCAATAAAACTGTCTGCCCCGCCACCAAACCAAAGATCAGCCATAGGTCTCCCGCCTTCTGCCTCGCTCCTGGCAAGGACTTCCCCTGACGACATGTCTACAAACTGAACTTCTATACCTGTTTTTTTAGTAAATTCTGCAAAGATAGCCTCTTTGTCACCATACGCGGCCACTACTGACAATGTCTGAGCGGCAGAGTAAGCAGAAGAACTTGTTCCCAGTAACGCCAAAATTATGGCGATACACCCCATGACCTTATTGTATCGAAATAAGATACTCATCGTTGCACTCTCTTTTGCCTGTTAAAACGATAAATGTAATTTTTCTGGATCATGCTCAATCTTCCCTAGTGACCATGTGTCATGATTTTTTGATAATCAGAAAACCTAGGGGCATGATTGGATTCGACAGATATCGGAACTAGGATCTGAAGAATCAGAGCACAACCAATAAAAAAAACCGATAGATACGATCGGGAATATTTATCCAGCAAATAGAAATAAGTCAACAAACCGTATCACCAAAATTTTAAAGAAAAGATAGGCCATCTTCCCAGCAAGCTTAAAAAATTTTAATTTGGTCACGGATATTGGGATCAAATAAGTCAGGATCAATTGTGAGGACTCAACACTAGAGATGATGATAAGTCTGCTGTAATTATGATCGGTTATTTAACCGTTTTTTACGTGATTTAATAGTTTGGCGCACAATACGTACAAAAGAAAACGGTTTGCGATCTTAGATCACAAACCGTTTGTATTTACTTGGTTGCGGGGGCCGGATTTGAACCAACGACCTTCGGGTTATGAGCCCGACGAGCTACCAAACTGCTCCACCCCGCGTCAATGTGAAAAGACTTCTACATGCTAGCCCTGCCTCTGTCAACAGCAATACGACATTCTTTTAACTTATTTTAAATATTATTATTTTTACTGCTGCTTTCTTTGCTGAAATAGCCGACAAGCGCATTGCGCAGATCGTTCAGCAAACGAGTTTCCACGTTCCAGGAATGCCAATACAGGCTTACCGGTACCCGTCCCTGCGGAATGACTTCTATAAGGGTTCCGGCCGCTAGCTCCTCTGCCACCTGGAATTCAGGGGCCATTCCGTATGCCAGCCCCCTGCGCAGTACGTCCACAAACGCTTCCGACGAAGGAACGAAGCAAACAGGATAGACAAGCTTCTCGCCGGGAAACAGTTTTTCGAACATCCGGCCCTGAGTCTCGTCCTTGCGGTTGAACAAAGCCGTAGGAGCCCTGCATACTGTTTCGGATGTAAATCCGTCCCGGAACCATTGCTCGTAAAAATCTGCCGTGCTCAGGCAGAGGTAATCGAATGTTGCCAGATATTCGCTGCGGCAGTTCTTTAAAGCTCCGGCTCCGGTACCTATGCAGCCTACCACTTCACCGTTCTTGAGCATTTCATAAGTGCGGTTCTCATCGTCCACATAAATATCCGGAAGAATTTTATTTTCACGCAGGAATTCATCCATGGCGTCCAGAAACCATGTGGCCAGGGTATCGGCATTAACTCCCAGCGGCAGGGTTACGAACTCTCCTGCAGGTTTGAGACCGAGAGACTCCCCAAGCTCATGCTCCATCATCTGCAACTGCCGCAAATGCATGATTAGCTTCTGCCCGGCTTCAGTCGGCTCCGGGGGTACCGATCGCACCACAAGCACCTGTCCCAGCTGTTCCTCAAGATTTCGTATACGCTGGGAAACAGCGGATTGGGTGATGTGCAAACGTCTGGCCCCTTTATCGAAGCCGCCCTCCTCCACCACTGCCGCAAGGGCTTCAAGAAATCGTGTATCAAGCATGCTTAGGTTATTAGCAAAACTTATCTAAAATGAAAATATTTAATTTAACTTATGAAAGTTATCGATCTATTGTGCCTTGAACAACATCAAGGAGTTATTCAATGACAACGATAGTACCATATTTACAAGGACTTGGAACCGGAGCTGGTTTGATCATCGCCATCGGGGCGCAAAATGCGTTCGTGCTTTCCCAAAGCATACGGAAAAACAACCACCTGATCATCTGCCTGGTCTGTTCGCTTTGCGACGCAGTGCTCATAAGTCTGGGAGTGCTTGGCACAGGTGATCTTGTGGCATCCAATCCCATGCTGCTCAAGCCTGCTGCATGGGGGGGAGCCGCTTTTCTGGCCTGGTACGGATTGGGATCGTTCCGCTCTGCGATAAAGGGTGGAAGTCTGGTTGCTGAAAATGATACCGAAACCGGCTTGCGGTCCCTGATTATGCTCACGCTGGCCATTACCCTGCTCAACCCGCACGTTTATCTGGATACCGTAGTCATGCTGGGCTCCATGAGCGGGCAGTATGCAGGAGAAGGCCGTTACGCCTTCGGCCTCGGGGCAATCAGCGCATCATTTCTCTGGTTTTTCTCCCTAGGGCTGGGAGGACAGGCACTTGCACCGCTGTTCAGAAAGCAATCAACCTGGCGGGTTCTGGATATTGTAATCGGCATAACCATGTGGGCCATTGCCGCAAATCTTGCCGAAAAGGCGATCAATGCCTGAAATTTTGAAGGGGGAGGATTCTCTTCGGATTCATGCTTGCAAATACCTCAACATGACACGACCAAGGTCGGCAGGTTAGCCCTACCTGTCTTCCTTGGAATGCCAGAGTCGAAGGACATACACAGCGTCGTTTCTCACAAGGTATCTAATTACATACCTGCCAAAAACGAATTCCCGGACATTTTCGATTTCCTCAAGAGCTCTTCCGAGATAAGGCATCTGTGAAAAACGGTTTATGGCACTCTTGAGGTTAAGGACAACAGTACGGGCAGAATCAGGATCATGTAATGCTATAAATTCAAAAATTCTTTTTAGGTCCTCTACGGATTCAGGAGAAAATCTTATTTGCATTCCGGAACATCCGTTTCGTTTCCGGTTCCCCAGCTATCCATCCATGCAAAAACTTCATCGCCTTCGATAAATCGTCCAGCCTCAATGCTTTCAATTGCCAGAAGGGTCTCGACTTCACGCTTCTTCTGTTCTTCGTGATTACGTACAAACTCAGCCATGAATTCGCGCAAAATATGACTAGAACTCTGCCCGTGATCACTGGCTGCAAGTTCAAATTTTTTCTTCAATTCCGAATCAACTCTGGCTCTAATCGTATCCTGCATATGTCAACTCCTTCGTGTAGCTACAATACGCCACATATGGTCGCATGTAAATATTTCCTGAAGAGCAACAGCCGTATTAACAAGGTGCACTATCCAGAATTCTGATCGCGAAAAAACAATAAAAGTCCCGCAATCTGTTTGACGGCGGGACTTATGATTCAATCTTTCGGCATTGAGCCGCTTAAAAGCAGGGGCTATTTTTTGGTCCGGCTTTTGGGACAGGTATCCTCAAGATAGCAGACTTCACAGCCACCGGAATACGGAAACGGGGTGAACACAGCATACTGCCTGTTCACGGTTCCTTCGGCGTTCCATGTAAGACCGAGTGATTCAAAAGCGGCAAGGGCAGCTTCACCGGGTTTGGGCAGCGGTGCGCATTTGCCTTCTTCAAGCTCGGGAATCAGCGACTGTGCAGCGGACATTACCATGGTTATGGCCAGGTTGTGGTGGGCAAGTCCTTCCGTGGGAGTTGCCTGCCAGATTTCCTCAACTGCGTCTTCAACCTCTTTTTCAAGGTACATGAGCAGAAAATCAGTTCCCTTGCCGCCCTCAGGCTGCTGCAGCTTGTAAACCTTGAGAGACGGAAGCCATTCGTTCCAGTATTTTTCCAGGCTCTCCATAAGGGAATGCTCTATACGGGTGGTTCCGTTAAGTTCCGCAAAATAAAAGATATTGAATTCGGGCTGAGCCTGCATTTCCACAACTTTAAGGGCACACATATTTAAATCTCCTGACTTGTTTTCCGTGGTGCAAAGAGTTTTCCTTTACATTGTCCTGCCCATTGCCTCAAGTGTAAAAAATCCCCGGAAACCGCAGAGGCTTCCGGGGATTGCTTTCACGAGATAAACCCGAACCGCTAAAGTTTGCAGGCGGTTTTGAGGTCTTCTACTGCATCGGTACGTTCCCAGGTGAAGTCGGGATTGTTGCGGCCGAAGTGACCGTAACATGCGGAAGACTTGTAAATGGGACGTCTGAGGTCCAGACGTTTGGAAATGTAGAAAGGACGCAGGTCGAAAACTTCCTTGACGGCCTTGGTCAGGAGTTCATCGTCTACCTGGCCGGTGCCGTGGGAAGTTGCGAGTACGGAAACGGGTTCCGCAACACCGATTGCGTAGGCAACCTGAACTTCGGCACGTTCGGCAAGGCCGGCGGCAACGATGTTCTTGGCGATGTAACGGGCCATGTATGCGCCGGAACGGTCAACTTTGGAGGGGTCCTTTCCGGAGAATGCGCCGCCGCCGTGGTTACCCATGCCGCCGTAGGTGTCATTGATGATCTTACGACCGGTCAGTCCGCAGTCACCCATGGGGCCACCGATTACAAAACGGCCGGTGGTGTTGATGTATATTTTGGTTGCATCGTCGACCATGTCTTCGGGCAGGGTTGCGAGAATAACTTCACGCTTGATGTCTTCGTAGATCTGTTCCTGCTCGATACCATCGTCATGCTGTGCAGCGATAACTACATCGGCGATGCGGATGGGTTTTCCGTTGAAGTATTCGAAGGAAACCTCGGTTTTTCCGTCAGGGCGCAGATAAGGAATGGTCTTGTCCTTGCGTACTGCGGCCAGCTTGCGGGAAAGCTTGTGGGACCAGTAAATGGGAGCGGGCATCAGGGTATCGGTTTCAGTGCAGGCGAAGCCGAACATCATGCCCTGGTCACCGGCACCCTGGCTTTCGGGGGACTCGCGGTCAACACCCTGTGCGATGTCTAAGGACTGTTTGTCGATGGAAGAAATAACTGCGCAGGTATCAGCGTCAAACCCCATATCGGAGTTCACGTAACCTATTTCACGAATGGTATCGCGCACGATTGCCGGGAAATCGGCATAACCGCTGGTGGAGATTTCCCCTGCGATAAATGCCATACCGGTTGTCACCAGAGTTTCACAGGCAACTCGTGAATTCGGGTCCTGAGCGAGCAGGGTGTCGAGAATTGCGTCTGAAATCTGGTCGGCGACTTTGTCGGGATGACCTTCGGTTACGGATTCAGAGGTAAAAAAGTACTTGCCTTTGCTGCAGATCATTAAAAGTTCCTCCTGAGTATTAGAAAAAAGGGGGACGGGGCCACTCCCCGTCAACACCTTGAAATATATAGCTTGATTCAGCTATATAAATAAATTGACATATAAGAATGAGGACACATTACACTTTTATGAGCAGATTGTCTATTAATCTTGCCTTACCAAGATACACGGCCACGGCGCATAAAGCAGGGCCGTCCACCCTTTCAAGAATGGTTATGTTGTCCGGATCGACAATCTCAATGTAGTCAACCCTGCTGCCGGGAATATTGGCTGCGTAAAAAGCCTCAAGCTCATCCTTGAGTCTTGCGGCACTCTCTTCTCCCTCTTCGACCATTTCACGAAGCATCTTAAGCCCCTTGCAGAGCAAGGGGGCCACATTTTTCTCTTCCGTGGTAAGATAGGTATTCCGGGAACTGAGTGCCAGACCGGACTCCTCACGCACTATCTCGTGAGCGTGGATTTCCACCGGAATATTCAGATCCCGGACCATACGCTTGAGAATGGCCAGTTGCTGCCAGTCCTTCTGCCCGAAAACAGCCACCTGCGGCTGCGCCACCATGAAAAGTTTAGTGACCACTGTTGCCACGCCGCGAAAATGTACCGGGCGGGACTTGCCGCACAGATTGACTCCCAGTTCAGGGACTTCAACCCATGTGCAGTGGTCATCATAATACATGGAATCCCTTGTGGGGGTAAAAAGGATATCCACGCCGTGCTCCTGCGCAAGAGCGGCATCACGCTCAAGGTCGTGAGGATAATTATCCAGATCCTCTCCCGGACCGAACTGAGTAGGGTTCACGAACAGGCTTACGATCACAACGTCGGCCAGCTTCCGGGCTGCGTCCATGAGACTCGCATGCCCACGGTGAAAATATCCCATGGTCGGCACAAGGGCCACTTTTTTGCCCTGTGCGCGAAGCTCAAGAGCCCGTTTCTGTAATTCCTGCGGATTTTTTATTATTTCCATATTGTTTTACCGTCATGGTTTGAATGATACATAAATAATGGAAGACAGGGCTTAACCTGTACCTTCATAGTTATGCCCTGTCCATAGCACAGCCCGGCTCCTGCCGGTTTCCATACATTTTCTAACATGCCCGAAGCCCCGGCAACAGACCTGCCGATAGCATCATTATCCAACCACAAACTGCTCCTTGAATCACTCGTTATCACCGGTCGACACCTGCGCGCGCAGGCAACATAAGACCATGCATCCGAGCCGATTCGACTACAATGAATAATTATAACCTGTTACCGTCATATAAACGAACATTTATGAGCGAATTCGAACAAGTTGAGGTTGAATTGCAAAAACAATTTGATGGAATTGAAAAATAATGCGTTCATTTATCGACATTTTTTCATTTTTGATATAATTAGAAGTAACGGAAGGAAACCCAGAACATAGAGGTGATTTTACTATGAAAAAACTGATCAATGATGTGGAAAATGTCGTCAAGGAACAACTCGAAGGCATGGCTCTGGCTCACCCGGAGCTTACGGTCAATCTGGAACCGTTCTATGTCTGCCGGGCCGATGCTCCCGTAAAAGGCAAAGTGGCCGTTGTTTCCGGCGGCGGTTCCGGGCATGAGCCCATGCACGGCGGTTTTGTAGGTAAAGGAATGCTCGCAGGCGCCTGCCCCGGTGAAGTCTTCACTTCCCCTACTCCGGACCAGATGTATGAATGCGCCAAAGCCGTTGACGGCGGAGCAGGCGTTCTTTTCATGGTCAAGAACTACACCGGTGACGTGATGAACTTCGAAGCAGCTGCAGAACTGGTTGCGAGCGAAGGAATCAAGGTCCAGAACATTCTCATTGATGATGACGTTGCGGTCAAGGACAGCCTCTACACTGCCGGAAGACGCGGTGTTGGAACCACTGTTCTGGCCGAAAAAATAGTCGGTGCCGCAGCTGAGGAAGGCTATGACCTCGACAAATGCGCCGATCTCTGCCGCAAGGTTAACCAGTACGGCCGTTCCTTCGGCGTTGCGCTTACTTCATGCACTGTTCCCGCAGCAGGAAAACCGACCTTCGAACTCGGCGAAGACGAAGTCGAAATGGGTATCGGAATTCACGGCGAACCCGGAACCCATCGCATGCCCATCAAGTCCGTTGACGAGATGACCGCGTACGCTGCCGAGCAGATCATCGACGACCCCGCATACACCCGCATCGTTCGTGAATGGGACGGTAGCGAGTGGGTTGAAAAAACTCTTACCGACGAACCTTTCGCCAGCGGAGACAAGGTCATCGCTTTCGTAAACAGCATGGGTGGTACTCCCGTGTCCGAACTTTACGCTATCTACAAAAAGCTGGACGAAGTATGCAAGGCCAAGGGTCTGGAAATTGTCCGCAACCTTGTGGGGCCCTATATTACTTCCCTGGAAATGCAGGGTTTCTCAATCACACTGCTCAAAGTAGATGATGAAATTCTGAAATTCTGGGACGCACCGGTCAAAACTCCCGGCCTGACCTGGTAGCAGACTGAGTTATAGAAAGATAAAAGAATGCGCAGGCGCGGGGATCAATTTTCCGCGTCTGCGTTCCGGTTTCAGAGGATTGACTCCTCCGCCCGCATTAATTTAATTCTTTGCAATCCGCCTAATAATTTTTTCGGAACAACGTGACCGGGCGGGGTCATCAAGCACAGGAAATGAAATGGATAAAAAACAACTCATTGCATGGCTCGGAAGACTGAACGAAGTCTACACTGATAAAAAAGACTACCTCACCGATCTTGATGCCGCCATCGGAGATGCCGACCACGGCATCAACATGCACAGAGGATTCGGAAAGGTCATGGATAAACTCCCCACCGTGGAAGACAAGGACATCGGCACCATCCTCAAAACCGTAGGCATGACCCTCATGTCCAGCGTGGGCGGAGCAAGCGGCCCGCTGTACGGTACTTTCTGGATGAAGGGCGGAATGGTCCTGGCCGGCAAGGAAGAAATTGATTCCGAAGATTTTCACAAATTCATACAGGCCGGGGTGGAAGGCATCCTTCAGCGCGGCAGACCGCAGCTCGGGGACAAAACCATGTACGATTTATGGGCCCCTGTCCTTGAAACAGTTGCTGCAGAAGCCGGAAACGGCTCCGATGTGACTGCCATAGTCGATGCGGCTCTTCCCGTGGGAGAAAAAGCCCTTGCGGGAACAGTTCCGCTTCAGGCCAGAAAAGGCCGGGCCAGCTACCTTGGAGAAAGATCCATAGGGCATCAGGATCCCGGCGCAACCTCTTCCTATTACATGCTTGAAACCCTGAAGGAAGTTCTGGCCTAGCCGCTTATCCCGATGGCCGTTTTCGACCGGGAAAGAACAGATAAAGCAAAGAGCCTCCGGCAACCAAGCCGGAGGCCTTAACAGATTTTCTAACCGTGGCTGTTTCCACGGTTTATTGCAAAAAAACACCTAACAAGCTGTATTATTTTAAAATTTTATAATTTTGTTTCATCACAATTTTATGTCGAGAAAGCCGATCACGGCATTTGCGGTAATACAGGGCGTATAAATCCCGTACTCTCGGCCTGCAATTCAGACTTGAAAAAAGATGTCCTGCACTCCCCTGAAAAGCAGGGCCAATTGCGGAGTTAACTCATGGTTGGATTAGTAATTGTTTCCCACAGCCAGACACTGGCGCAAGGAGTGCTGGAACTCGCCGAACAGATGACCAGAGGGTCCGTGGTCATGGAGGCTGCCGGCGGTATTGATGATCCGGACAACCCGATCGGTACGGACCCGATGAAGGTCATGGCGGCCATAGAATCCGTTGCCGCTCAATCCGAAGACGGAGTCCTGGTCATTATGGATCTCGGAAGCGCTTTGATGAGCGCCGAAACAGCTCTCGATTTTCTACCCGATGAAATCAAGGAAAAAGTGCTGCTCTGCTCCGCGCCCATAGTGGAAGGAACCATGGCGGCGGCCGTTCAGGCTTCGGTCGGGGCTTCTCTTAAAGAAGTCAGCAATGAAGCCGGTGCGGCTCTGGGGGTCAAAATACAGCAGTTGGCCCCGATTACCGGTGAAACCTTTTCATCCACTCCGGAAGCAGGACCTGCAACAGAAACCGGCGGCGAAGAATTGAGCATGGAACTGCTCATTGTCAACAAAATGGGGCTGCATGCCCGCCCGGCAGCCAATCTTGTTTCCACGGCCGGAAAATTCAAATCCGAAGTAACCGTCCGCAAGGCTGATAAAAGCGCTTCCGCCAAAAGCATAAATCAGGTTGCCCTGCTTGCCGTAAAAAATGGCGATACCATAACCGTTACCGTCTGCGGAACGGACGCGGAAGAAGCACTGGAAGCCCTGAAAGCCCTGCATGAAGATAATTTCGGCGAACGGGATGAAGATATCCTTGTCGCTCCTCAGGAAACCGCCGCTGCTCCGACCTCGGTTGTAGACGGCGTAATCACCGGGGCACCGGGATCTGCAGGCTATGCAGTCGGCCCTGCCTACGTGCATCAGGCAAGCCTCCCGGAAGTCAAGAAAGCTCAAATATCCGATACCGGGGCTGAAACGCAAAAACTGGACAGCGCCATTGCCGACGCCCTGAAAGAAATAAAGACCCTGCAAAAGGAAACGGAAAAAACGGCCGGAAAAGCCAATGCCGCAATTTTCGAAGTGCACGGGCTGATTCTCGGCGACCGGGAAATGCGAGACAGAGCCGTTGCGGAAATTGAAAAACAGAAGGTCAATGCCGAATTCGCATGGCTTGAAGTAATGAATGCAGTGGCCGACGGTTACCGCAAGCTGGATGATTCGTACATGCAGGCACGCGCTGCCGATGTGCTGGATTGCGGAGGACGGGTTTTGCGTATTCTCTGCGGCTCCGGGGATCATGGAATCGTTCTGGACAAAGAAGCCGTTATTGTGGCCCACGACCTTTCCCCTTCCGATGTTGCAGGACTGGACCTGAAAAAAGTTCTGGCCGTCATCACTGAAGTTGGCGGGGTCACTTCCCATGCCGCGATTCTTTCCCGGTCCATGGGTATTCCGGCAGTAATCGGTGCCGGAGAAGCCGCCGGACATATAAAGAACGGCAGCACCATAGCTCTTGACGGATTCAGCGGAAAAATCTGGGTTTCACCGGACCGTGCGGTACAGAAAGAATTTGCGGAAAAAAGATTTGCATGGCTTGCCGAGCGGGAGGAAGCAAAGAAGAAGGGAGCCGCCCCTGCCAAAACTCTGGAAGGGACGGAAATAATGGTCATGGGCAACATAGGCGTCCCGGCCGATGCTCCGAGAGTTCTGGAATACGGTGCGGAAGGAGTCGGACTTTTCAGGACGGAATTTCTATTCCAGGACCGCGACCAGGCTCCGGATGAAGAAGAACAGTACGCTGCATATGTAGAGGCGGCAGAAGCCATGAAGGGCAAGCCGGTTATCATCCGTACCCTTGATATAGGCGGAGACAAGCAGATAAAGTATCTGGATATGCCGATAGAGGACAACCCGTTCCTCGGCGAACGCGGAGTGCGTTTCTGCATGGCCCGCCCGGAACTGTTCAGGACCCAGATTCGTGCCCTGCTCCGCGCTGCGGCCGAGCAGAATATCTGGATAATGTTCCCAATGATCTCGGATGCACAGGAGCTTGAAGAAGTACTTCAGTTCAGGGACGGCATCAGAGATGAACTTGCAGCGGAAGGATACAGGACAGCCGAAAAAGTCAAGACCGGAATCATGATAGAAGTCCCGTCGGCAGTTGCCGTGGCAGACAAGCTAGCGGAACGCTGCGATTTTTTCAGCATCGGCACAAACGACCTGACCCAGTACGTTATGGCCGCAGATAGAGGAAACGCTTCTGTTTCAAAGCTCTGCGACAGCCTTAATCCCGCAGTGCTGCGCATGATCTCCATAACCTGCGATGCGGCGGCCAAAGCCGGAATAGAAGTCGGCATGTGCGGTGAACTGGCAGGAAACAGCAAGGCCCTGCCCCTGCTGCTGGGTCTGGGACTTGATGAACTGAGCATGAACGGCCCGGCCATTCCTGATGTTAAGGAGGCTATCCGTTCCGTCACCATGGAAGATTGCCTTAATCTGGCTGTAAAAGCCATGAAAGCAAAGTCCGGAGACGAAGTTCGCAAGCTCCTTAAATAAGAAACAAACAAGGGCCGCAGATGAATACAACTGCGGCCCAGTTACTTTAAACCTGCGGTCAGCTACCGGCCATGCATTACTGATCATTCAGCATCTAGCCGGGCTTATCCGATCAGTTCATTGAGACGGGCGCTTCCTCAGCCGGAAGTTTAATTACAAAACAGGAACCGCTTCCGGCATTGGAATGAACCTCGATTCGTCCTCGGTGCTGGTCGGTTATGATGAAATACGATACCGAAAGTCCCAGCCCGGTCCCCTTTCCGGCATCCTTTGTGGTGTAAAAAGGTTCAAAAAGACGCCTGCGGGTCTCCCGATCCATTCCCGGACCGTTATCTTCAATCTCAACAACGACCCATTTCCTGTCTTTTTTAACCCGACAGATGAAACGCGGTTCTTCATCACAGAACGTTTTATCCATCATGGCCTCTGCACCGTTTCTAAGCAGGTTCAGAAAAACCTGCTGAATTTCATTTCGGTCGCAATAAACTTCCGGGACATCAGCCGCATACTCGCGCACTATATTTATTTTCTTGAAATCATAATTACGTTTGAAGTTAAAATCATTGGCTGTGAGTTCAATTGTACTGTCGAGCAGAGCGGAAACATCATGGAGCATAAATTTATCTTCACTCTTCCGGCTGAAGCTGAGCATATTGGCAACTATTGCAGCCGCTCTGGTTCCGGCGCTGTGAATTCCGTCTATCATTTTCGGGATGTCCCTTTTTACCATGTACTCGCGGATTGCATTCAGAGAGATACCGCATTCCTCGGCAGCAGCCATGTTCTTATCCAGATCGCCGAAAATTCTTTTTTTCATATTCAGGGCATATCCCAGAACTCCGGCAAGGGGATTGTTGATCTCATGAGCCATACCTGCGGCAAGGCCGCCGACTGACATCATTTTCTCCGACTGGATCATCATCTGCTCCAGCCTTACCCGGTCCGTGACATCGTCAATTCTCAGCACGGCTCCCTCGACCCCGTTGGCAATAAGCGGATAGATGGTCATATCCTCATGCCGGGTCTCCCCTGTGGGGGTTCTCGTCTTCAGACAATCGGACTTCGCACTCCTGGTACGTATTGCTTCCCGGACGTTATCCAGCTCCAAGGTGAAACGGGGCAGCAGACTCTGCAGAGGTTTTCCCAAGGCCTCCTTGCGGGAAATGGAAGTGGCTTTTTCCGCCCCCATGTTCCACTGCGTCACCGTACAATTAGCATCCACTCCTATGAGGAGTGAAGGCATGGAATCTATGATATTGGACAACAGGTTTCTGGTTTTTGCCAATTCCGCTTCTGTCCTCTCCAGTTCATTTATGAAGCGGGCCTGCTGCATATTCTGGTAGGCTATTCCGGAAAGCTGGTTGGCAAGAGTGAATAAGACCTTGGAAATTCGCTCAAAACGCTCAAAAGGCATAGAAGTGACTTCCATAAAAGCCTCGACCGCCTCATCCTCGTCGGCACCTATTTTACGGGCGTAAACCCGAATCTTTTCTTCATCCTGATTTTCATCACGGACCTGCCCCATAAGCCAGTTGGCCACGTGATGTCCGCCCACGGATATTCCGGCTCCGGCATCCCATAGCCCACCGCTCATGCAATTCTGAATCGAAGGACCGTCCTTTTTCAGCTTTCCGAGTTTGGCATCCGATTTATAGCAATTCGCCAACCCAAGCTCGGTCTTTCTGATAATATCATTGCACAACCTGCAAAAATTACTGGGCCTGGTTATAGGACTTCCGTCCGGACGGGTAATCAATGAGCCGACACCGGTTGCTTCGGCAAACTCATCCTGTAAACGCTGAATATCGTCAAGATTGAACAAATCTTCAAAACTGAACCCGGACGAATCTTCAATGGGTTTGGTAAGGGCTGTTATGCGCTTTTCCAGCGCTTCTTCAATGTTCTTCCTTGCCGTTATATTGCGGGCCACCCCCATGATACCTAACAACTCGCCGGAAACGTTCCTCACCGGAGTCTTTATGGTTTCCACAAGACGGCTTTCTCCGGTCCTGACCATGGTGATCCATTCCTCATTGACTCGCGGACCATCGGCAGCCATTGCAAGTTTATCATTTTCACGAAAAGAGTCGGCAAGTGATTCTTCTATAAAGTCATAATCGGTCTTACCTATTATCTCCTCTTCCTTCACATCGAAAAAAGATTCGAATGCCTTATTGCACGATATATACACTCCATCCGGATCCTTGAGCCAGACAAGATCAGGAATGGCCTCTATAAGACAGCGAAAATAATCATCAGACAGCCTTGCTGTAAACATATCCGATACTCCCCGACGAGAAAGGAGGCGACAAATGGCTGCAGCTTAATCTCACTTTACTACCGACCCGATTACCAGTTGCATTGTCCCAGCATCTCTCATCATGCAAATCTTCACCGACCCTGAACGAAGAGTCTCGTTCACCACAACTCAATTCACATGGTATATCTGTCAATTCTATAGCTTTTACCCAATACATCAAAGACTGTCCATCCGAAAAAAAAGATTACACTTAACCGTTAATTCCGAGTCAGCACTCATAAAACTATCTGAATAAAAAATCACCAGCTGATTAACAAAAACGAAAAAGAATAGATTTTAAGCCGATTGCACCAACATAAAACATACAAATATGTATTTTTGCATATTATAATTGATTTCCGGACCCAACAGCCAAATACAAATTCACATATACTTCTATAAGCAACCGAGGTGAATAGTGCTTAATGTGAAAAATCTACCCATGAAGCCGAAATTGATCATAATCATGCTCATTCTTGGGCTCATACCTCTGAGTATTGTCGGCTGGCTGTCACTTGAAAAAGCAGAAACAGCCCTTACAGCCAAAACGTACTCGCAACTTGAAAGCATTCGGGACATAAAAAAAGATGGTCTTGAATTCTTTTTCAATACAATTCACGACCAGATTCAGACTTTTTCCGAAGACCGTATGATTATTGATGCGATGAGGGATTTTGATTCCGCGTTTCAGCAATTCCGAGCCGACAACAACTTCAATTCGGAAGATGTTGCCCGGATGAAAAAAGAGCTTGGCTCATACTATACCGGCGATTTTACGGCCGAGTATAAAAAACAGCATCACGGCAAGTCTCCGAACGCCATGGAGCTTCTTGCAGCGCTGGACGCTGACTCCATTGCCCTCCAGTATCAATACATAAAAGCCAACAGGAACAAGCTCGGCTCCAAACACCTGCTTGACGCTGCAGACGACCCTTCATCATACAGCAGCCTACATGCAAAATATCACCCCACGATCAGAAATTTTCTCGAAAAATTCGGTTATTACGACATTTTTCTGGTTGACGCCAAAAGCGGTGATATTGTGTACACGGTTTTCAAGGAACTGGACTTCACAACATCACTCAAAAACGGCGCGTACAGCGACACCAATCTTGGCAAGGCTTTCCGCAAGGCATGCCAGGCTCCGAAAGGAGACTATGTTTGTCTCACTGATTTCAAACCGTACACTCCTTCATACGAAGCTCCGGCCAGCTTCATCTCATCTCCGATTTATGATGGCGATGAACTGGTCGGCGTAGCTGTCTTCCAGATTCCGCTGGACCGGATAACAGCTGTAATGTCCAACCGCGCAGGTCTCGGCAAAACAGGCGAATCCTATCTTGTGGGCTCCGACAAACTCATGCGCTCGGATTCTTTCCTGACGCCGGACACCCATAGCGTGCGGGCATCATTTGAAAACCCGGACAAGGGCTCCGTGGATACCGAGGCTGTCCGCAACTCTCTGGCAGGCAAAACCGGAATCGGGGTAATCAAAGATTACAACGGAAATCTGGTGCTTTCCGCATACACTCCGATACATATAGGGGAAAAAACATGGGCCCTGCTGGTTGAAATGAACGAATCGGAAGTTCTGCAGCCGGTAATATCGCTGCGCAATTCAGTCATAACAGCAGGCGCAGTCTCAGCTCTGGTCATCGTTGTTCTCGCGCTTCTGGTGGCAATATCCCTGACCTCACCGCTTAAAAAAACGGTCACATTTGCCAAGGCCATTGCGGAAGGAGATCTGGACCGAAAACTTGATGTGGTCCAGAAAGACGAAATAGGCATACTGGCCGATGCCATGCGCCAGATACCGCAGAATATAGGACTTTTCACCAACGAAGTGGCTGAAACCTGCAGACATATTCAGGAAGGGAACCTGCGCAAAACGGGAGATACTTCCAAGTTCAACGGCGCATATGCCCAGATGCTGGCCCATATCAACACGCTGGCGGAGACCCTGCTGAGCTTTTTTGATGCCATTCCGATGCCCCTTATGAGCGTTGACAATGATCTGAACATACTCTTCATGAACAAGGCCGGCGCAAAGGCGGGGGGAAAATCCGTGCAGCAGGTTCAGGGAACCAAATGTTTTGACCATTTCAAGACTAATGACTGCAAAACACCTAATTGCGCCTGCACCAGATCCATGCAGACAAAAGAGATGTCGCACTCGGAAACACATGCCTCTCCGGCAGATTCCGAACTTGAAATCAAGTATATTGCTGTTCCCATTGTTAACGAAGACAGCCGCGCCATCGGCGCCTTCGAGGTGGTTGTAGACCAAACCGATATAGTAAATGCCAGAAAGAGAATGACCGCAGTTGCGGATCAGGCGGCCCTGATATCGCAAAGCCTGTCTTCGGCCACGGAGGAGTTATCGGCACAGGTTGAGGAATCAAGCCAGGGAGCGGCTGAACAAAGCAATATGACCACCGAAACAGCTGCCGCGATGGAAGAAATGAACGCCACGGTTCTGGAGGTTGCCAGAAATGCTGAAGAAGCTTTTGAAACTGCCGACAGCAGCCGCAGATGCTCCGATGAGGGAATGGAAATAATGGATGAGATGATAGCATCAACAGGACTGGTCCATTCTATGACGGATGGTCTCAAAGAAGGCATGTCGAAACTGGGAGTTCATGTCGACTCAATAGGCAACGTAATCAATGTGATCAACGATATTGCGGACCAGACCAACCTGCTGGCCCTCAACGCAGCCATTGAAGCAGCGAGAGCAGGCGAGGCGGGACGTGGATTTGCGGTAGTTGCGGACGAAGTCCGGAAACTGGCGGAAAAAACAATGCTTGCCACCAAAGAAGTAAGTGACGTCATAGTCGCAATTCAGGACGGCGCACGCAGAAATATCGCGGAAACCGATACGGCTGCGCAAGAAGTCTACAAAAGCTCTTCACTCGTGAAAAAAGCCTCTTCTTCACTGAATAGAATTCTTGATATGGCAACAGAAACGACCGATCAGGTCCGTGCAATTGCAACAGCGGCAGAACAGCAGTCCGCGGCATCCGACCAGATTGCAAGATCCACCGGAGAAATAAACCGCATTGCTTCGGAAACATCGGAGTCAATGTCACAGTCATCAGCAGCGCTTTCCGAAATAGCCCAGTTGGCGAGTGAACTAAACGGCTTGATTGATCAACTTCATGATTGATCTGCATTAGTGGACGCCACAAAATAAAAAATATGCGGCAAGATTATTCCTGACCTTTCGAGACTACCTGAACAACATAAGAATAGGCCCCTATCCGAGGATAGAGGCCTTTTTTAATCTCTTGCCCGGGACCGCGGGGAGGAGGCGGCCCCGGACAATATGGGAAGGAAGGAATGAAGTGGCTAGATCCCCGGAACCGGGAACCTTGAACAGAAAGCTTCTATCTCCGCTTTGGTGGAGGCGGCCAGAGATTTATCATCCGGATTGCCGAGGATACGGAGCATCCAATCGGCCAGCCTGACCATATCTTTCTCTTTCATACCGCGCGTAGTGGCCGCAGGTGTTCCGATCCTTATCCCGCTCGGCTTGAGCGGCGGATTTGGATCATCGGGAATTATCTGTTTGTTGGTAGTGATGGAGACACTGTCGAGCAGTTCCTCGGCGATTTTACCGTTAATTCCGAAGCTCTTCTCAGTATCCAAAACCATCATGTGGTTGTCGGTGCCGCCGGTGACAAGTGAGGCACCGTTCTTTACCAGCTCATCTGCGAGGGTCGAAGCGTTGAGCAGGACCTGTCTGCCGTACTCCTTGAATTCAGGCTCGGCAGCTTTCTTCAACGTCACTGCTATACCGGCTATGGTATTCATGTGCGGTCCGCCCTGCAGTCCGGGAAAGACAGCCTTGTCTATCCGGGCTGCAAACTCTTTCCGGCACAGAATCATACCGCCGCGCGGTCCGCGAAGAGACTTATGCGATGTGGTGGTAACAACGTCAAAACCGAAATCAAAAGGATTGCGGAGAACGTCCGCGGCAACAAGACCCCCGTAATGGGAAGCATCGGTCATGGTTATGGCGCCGACCTCGTCGGCAATTTTCTTGAAACGGGAGTAATCCAGATCGCGAGGATAGGAAGTGTAACCGCAAAGAATCATCTTCGGCTTTTCAGCCAAAGAGATTCTGCGCAGCTCATCAAAATCTATCGCGCCGTCGGTGGGGTCTGTTTTGTAGCGAATGAAATTGAACAGCTTGCCCATGAATGAAACGGGAGCACCATGGGTAAGGTGACCGCCATGAGAGAGGTCCATGGCGAGAATTGTATCACCCGGTTCCAGCAGGCCGAGATAAACAGCCTGGTTCATAGGAGAACCGGACAGGGGCTGAACATTTGCATGCTCGCAGCGGAAAAGACTCTTCGCACGTTCACGTGCGATGTCCTCTATGGTGTCGGTAAATTCCTGTCCGCCATAGTAACGCCTGCCGGGATAACCTTCGGAATATTTGTTTGTAAAGACGCTCCCCAAAGTACAGAGCACTTCAGGGTAGGTGTAGTTTTCGGAAGGGATAAGTTCAATACCTGCCTTCTGACGAGCTTCCTCGCCGGAAAGGGCATTAAAAACATCCTGATCATTTTTCTGGAGAAGTTCTCGATATTGCTGCATGGGCACTCCTTTAGATTGCACCTCTTTTCAGAGGAAAGGATACACGTCCGGAAAGGACGAGGCCCAGGCGAGCGGCTGGATAATAAGTTCCGTGTTTCCCTGTAGTTAATTCTACATCACATCGCCAGTAGCACGGAACACGTATTCAAAAAGCTGTTCTTTAGTTAACAACAGATCATAGGGCTGTAAACATATTTCTGCAGCCCCCTTTCAATTCAGGCCAGTATAAGTTTGTAGCGGATACGCAGAACATTGTCTTCAAAACTGCTGGAAACAATTTTGAACTCACCGATTTCACTTGAATTTTCCACATGCTCACCGATACACGGGCAGGCATCAAAATCACCTATTCTGATAACCCTGACACTAGTAACCCCTTCGGGAAGTCTGGAGAGGTTAAACAGTCTCTCCGCTTCTTCGAGACTGACTGTCTGCTCAGTAACCGCAACCCCGGAAGAAATAACCTCGTTCACAGAACGTTCAATATCCTTCACCTCGTCATCAGTAATGGCCCGGTCAAAAAGATAATCACACTTGGATTTCTTTTTATTTATATGCGCGCTGAAGCATCTTCCGCAATTGAACTTGCGGACCATAGCCTGATTGAGAATATGCTCTGCCGAATGCATCCTCGGCTGATAATCCTTTGCCATTGTATACGCCCCTTTTATAGTCTCAACGGAGAAACTGATTAAACAGTAGTGAACAAATAATACCTTTCGAACCGTAAGACAACGTTGAATATTGCCAAATAAAAAACGCGGATGCCTTCCGGCTGTCCGCGTTATCAATTCTTTCAGTATAGAACCAGTCAGGATGACCAGCGAAATACCGCCTAGCTTGAAAATCTGCGTCTTACAAAACCGACAACCCCAAGCCCTCCAAGCATCATCAACCCTGCTCCGGGAATGGGAGTCGGGGCGGTTTCGGATATACTGGTTACGGTAACTCCGTCCAGCACAACCTTGGAAAAACCATAGTTGGAGTTATAAGCAAATTCATTCAGAGTAGAGATACTGGAACCAACGGTGAGGCTGGCAAGATCGGAAGTCCAGTTCTGAAATTCAATAGTTGAATCATCCCCGCTTGTACGGGAATAAAACCCTTCCCAATAAGTCTGCAGATAGTTATCACTTTGCGTATTCATGCCGCTTAGAACTCCTGAATACAAGGAAGAGTAAATTGTCCCATACTTATCCTGTGTACCCCATGAAGCCGTAACGGAACCGGTCTGATCAGTATCAATCTTGACCACGTAGCTTAAAGTATCACCGATGGAAATACCAGCCGCACTCACCAGGCCTCCTCCATCCTCAACGGACCCGACAGTTCCGGACAAGGTCAGATAATATGACGAAGCGTTCGCCATACCTGGAACAACCAAAATAAAAAGCAGTATAAATGCAGCAAATATATTTCTCATTACCGTCTCCCCAGACTAAGAACATTTTCTGTCATTAAAAAAATAAGCCCTCGCACCATAGGCGTCAAGGATAACTTCTCCAATGTCTGTAAATAAGACGTGGTTGTTCGGATGCAGAAAACAACACACCATCAGGTACACCGGACAAAATTGCCTAAACCATATCAACCGCCAATTAATGCAACCTTGGCGCCAAAAAACTCATAAACATAAAACACGGATAGATAAGAATTGTTCGCCCTGACAACAGAACCAATAAGTCACATTTTCGTCTTCAAATCCGACAGGAGGTATAATGTACTTCTCATTATAATTCAGAGAAACAGCCTATGAAATCTTAAATTCGGTCTATTTTTGCTTGAGTTGCCACATCAACTAAATTTCCGTCTTCGATTGCCCGTTTCCGGGTAATTGATCATCCGAAACAAAAGACACAACTATTACCACCTGAAAATATCCTTCAAGTTCACACCGTTAAATAACCATGAAATCTGAAAATATGTAACAAGCCTGAATCGTAACAGTTTATTTCCCAGATTCACTGGTAATTGTAAATAATGGCACATCAACTTTCAAAGGTACAGGTTGCTTCTTGCTCAACAAATCCATACATTCATAACAAAGTTCGCCAATTTTAAAAAAATCAAATCCAACGATTGCATTTAACAAATTATCTTCGACAAGTTTTTTCATCTCATCTGTAGCCTCCCCTGTTGCACAGGCTATAAACACCCTTTCATCAGGCAGAATAGTATTATGTTCTTCCATAATTCTTCTATACCCAGAGGCATCTAATATGGGCCAGTGTCCAACAGCAATAAAAACATCCGGTTTAATCTGGTTAACAATCTTATCTAGTATAGCTAAAGTTCTATCAACACAATCTCCGGAATTAATAGGACTAAACACCGATTCAGTCCAACCATTTTCACCTTCAAGCCGCTTATCCCCAGGAAATGATGAATTACAACTTAGCTCCATTCTCACCCCGCTAACTCTTTGCAGTAAATTAGGATCATTTCGATCAGTCATTATACATACAGTTCCACCGTTTGGGTAACTTTTTTGAGCAATAGCCGCCAAGCTTCGCCCTATAGACACATTATTAGGCCCAATATATACCATTTCTGCTTCTATATCAGCTAAACTAAAAGGAGAATCAAATGTTATAATTGGCACTCTAGACTTATACCAATTAATAATTTTAGCTAATGATTTTGAATTAACAACAGACACAGCAACAGCATGCAAACGAAACCTTCGTATAGCTCTAAGAAGAGCTTTAGACTGACTTCGAGGATGGGCAGCACCTTCACTACTAATATTTATACAAGAATCACCATTACGTTTAGCAAATTTATTGCATCCATCGACAACAGATTTAAAATTATAATCGTCTCTACTTTTACCAAGTATAGCAAAAACATTTCCCTCGGCATAACATATTGCAGGGCTATAAGATAAAAGCAGCATAAAGAAAATCACAAAAAGCATCTTCAACATACTTACCTCACAGACATTATTTATCTATATTTATGCCATTAAATTTCTACTCGGCTCAACCATAAAAGTCTTCTAAAAAACATACATATATATTCACAAATAAAACAGAATGGTCTTGTTTGCTACGAATTTGAGCACGATGTGCAGTTAATTATTTGAAACGATTCTGTGGATCGAGTGGGGAATTGTTTTTTGTGCACTATTTTATATTCGGTTGATCCAAAAAAGCAGGGATAAAGTATAGAAAAAAGAAAACGATTTGACAACATACTATTATTTAGGACTAAATACAGCTAGAAATAAACAAATATGACTCTGATCTGTTAAACATATGCACAGGACAAGAATCGTGAAATATTTGTTAACCTTATTGATGACAATAATGCTACCTATAACCGGACTTTGCTCAGATGAACGAATCGAATGGTATTATGCAGACTTTCCGCCATGTACAATTGCAAGAGGAGAATCAAAAGGATCTGGTTTTGGTGATATGGTAATGAAAACTCTGCAAACAAACCTTCATGAATACGAACACACCTCATTCGAAGCCAATTTCTCCAGAATCATTAAACAGCTGGGAATTTCAAATGGTTGCTGCGTAACCTTATTAAAAACTCCTGCTCGAAAAAAAATACTCGAATT
Organism: Maridesulfovibrio sp.; assembly: GCF_963677005.1. Lineage (NCBI taxonomy): Bacteria > Pseudomonadati > Thermodesulfobacteriota > Desulfovibrionia > Desulfovibrionales > Desulfovibrionaceae > Maridesulfovibrio > Maridesulfovibrio sp. Next base: position 1,488,453 of record NZ_OY781616.1, read on the forward strand.
CAGCCAACCAGTTATTGTCGGTTTACCGTGCGGTGTTTGTATCCTTGAAAGTCGCCTAGCTGAGTTCAAGCCATTCATCGATAAATCCGGCTATATCTCGATAAACAGATTGTTTGAAGAATCGGACATGAAAATGGGAATTTCGTCAGGGCGGAAATATATGAAAGCCGTAGACGATATTATAACAAGGGCCCCTAACTCACCTAAAATAATAAAAAGTCATGACAAAAATGTATCTCGAGAACACATAATAGCCTTGGCTGCAGGCAGAAGGGTTGATTATGTCATTGAATATCCAGAAGTCTTGTCATGGATATCGACTCACGAAAACATAACAAACAAAATGAAGTATATCCCCATCAGAGAGGCTGACGATTATATAGTTGCATATGTGGGATGTACTAAAAATGCTTGGGGAAAACGAGTCATAAACAGGATAAATACTATCATAAACAATAAATACTTAGAAGGATGCAAGGAAAGGTATCAAGATTTTTTAGCACCAGAAGACATAAAAAGGCACAATGAATTCGCCGCTGAAGTATTTCCGGAGTAGTGTCCTGACTAAGTATCGAGCACTCACCTCAACAAAGAATCCGGTCAACCGAACTCAATACATTTAATGTTTGTAGAACAATAAGTGCATAAAAACGAAAAAGGCTTGCAACCGATTGGTTACAAGCCGTTGTATTTACTTGGTTGCGGGGGCCGGATTTGAACCAACGACCTTCGGGTTATGAGCCCGACGAGCTACCAAACTGCTCCACCCCGCGTCACGTGAAGAGGGTTCTACAGAGCGGGGCTGACATTGTCAACAGCTATTTACAAATTTCTTAAATTTTCTTATCTCATCTCTCGCTATGCAAAACCAATACGAACTATCTCTCGTGATTCCTGTATTCAACGAACAGGACAATTTACTAAAACTGATGCAGGAAATCGATTCGGCCTTGAAGCCGCTTGATCTCTCATATGAAGTCATATTTATAGACGACGGCAGCACCGATGCCAGCCTTGCCGTTCTAAAGGATATTTCAGAAACATTCACCGAAGCCAGATATATTTCCTTTGAAGAAAACAGAGGACAGTCCGCTGCATTCTGCGCTGGATTTGATGAAGCACGCGCTCCGAAGGTTGCCACAATGGATGCGGACCTTCAAAATGACCCCGCAGACCTTCCGGCCATGCTTAAACTCTATGCCGAAGGCCATCAGATGGTCATAGGCTGGCGCATGAAGCGCAGGGATGTATGGATCAAAAGGATAGCATCCAAGATAGCCAACAGCATTCGGAACCGCCTGACCAGAGAATCGGTAAAGGACACCGGCTGCTCGCTTAAAATCATGGATACCGAAATGGTCCGTGCAATTCCAAGGTTCAACGGGATGCACCGGTTCCTGCCCACCCTGATGAAGATGCAGGGGGCATCGGTATCGGAAACAAAGGTTAACCACAGGCCCAGACATCAGGGAGTATCCAAATACGGAACTCTGGACCGGGCCATTGCAGGCGGTTACGACCTGTTAGGTGTCCGCTGGCTCCAGAGCAGACATTTCAGTTACAAAATCAAAGAACGCGGCGAGAAAAATTCATGAGTGCCGTACAAAACGATTCCAGACTAGGCATAAAGGCCCTGCTGAAAGGGTTCGCTATGCTCGCAGTACTGGCGTTGGCAGTCTACCTGTTGCGGTATGCCGGAATATCACAGGCACTCGACACGGCCTGGATAGACAGCCATGTTCGCTCCAGAGGCATGACCGGGGTGCTGACCTATCTGGCGCTGGCAACCTTTTTTTCCGCCGTGGGTTTCCCCCGCCAGGTCATCTGTTTCATGGGCGGATATGCGTACGGGTTTGCCCTAGGCTCCATCCTCGGGACCATTGGAACGGGACTGGGTTGCGCCTGCGCATTCTACTATTCCAGACTGGTGGGCCGCTCCTTCATAAAACGCAAATTCGGAGCACGTATCAGCAAGGTGGACGAGTTCCTGAGCCGCAGCCCGTTCAACATGGCGCTGACCATTCGTTTCTTCCCACTCGGGAGCAACGTGGCAACCAATGTTCTGGCCGGGGTTACGAGCATCCCGGCAGCGCCTTTTATCCTCGGATCAACACTTGGATATCTTCCGCAGAATGTTGTTTTTGCCCTGTTCGGGTCCGGCGTCAATGTGTCGTCCACAGCTCAGATGATTCTGGCAGTCGCCCTTTTTATCGCTTCTTCCCTGCTGGGGTTCAAAATCTACCGCAAATACCGCACACAGGCCGAAGCGGTCGTGGAATAGAAGGTGGAGCCGCAGATTCATGTCGTTTTATGAAATCATAATCATTTCAATAGCCCTTGCTATGGATGCATTCACCATCGCCGTGGCCTGCGGGCTGTGTATGCCGGAAGTGAGCAGACGGCAGAGCTTCCGGCTGTCCTTCCATTTCGGCCTTTTTCAGGCCGGAATGCCGCTGCTGGGATGGGCTGCAGGTCTCACAGTCAAATCTCTGGTTGAAACCTGGGCTCCATGGATTTCCTTCTTCCTGCTCGCCTTTGTCGGCGGAAAAATGATCAAGGAATCATTTGAAAAAGACGATTCCTGCAGTAATTACAAGGACCCGACCAAAGGGATGTCGCTCGTATTTCTTTCCGTGGCTACCAGTCTGGATGCTCTTGCGGTGGGACTTTCCTTTTCCATAATGAATTACCCCATCGCCGTCCCTTGTCTGTTCATCGGCATAACCGCATCCGCGCTTACCGCACTCGGCCTGTGGCTGGGCAAATCCTTTTCAAGGGTATCAAGATACAGCCACATTGCCGAACGCATAGGCGGAGTTGTACTTGTACTCATAGGCCTGAAACTGCTGCTGCAGTGAGCAGGAACGGCCAATCCGCATTCGGCAACTTCAATAAGTGTTTTGACAGTACTCAATCATGAGTATAATCTGGCTGAAAATAAATCCCATTTAACCATTGACCGGCTTCATAGCTAAAGCCAAAGGACGGATATTTTTACCAAATGCCTTTATTGCAACCCCCTCCCTACAAACCCAAACTCCCACTTCAATCCGGCCATCTGCAAACTATTTTTCCCCGCCTTTTCAGAAAGGTAAGCCTGCCGCCTGTAGTTAAAAGAAGAATTGATACTCCCGACGGCGACTTTCTGGACATTGACTGGCACCTTGCAAGCAGTTCACGTCTTGCGGTCATTGCCCATGGACTGGAAGGCAACTCCAGAAGACCGTATGTCCTTGGCATGGCACGCGCTCTGGTTCTTGCCGGATGGGACTGCATCACCTACAACTTCCGAGGCTGCAGCCACGAAATAAATAAACTGCCCACCATGTACCACAGCGGGCAGACAGATGATCTCCACACGGTTCTGACCTATGGCCTTAATCACGGCATATACGAAGATGCAGCGTTAATAGGCTTCAGCATGGGCGGAAATCAGGTCCTCAAATATCTTGGTGAAAAGCCTGAGATTGTTCCCTCGAAGGTAAAAAGGGCCATAGGAATATCCGTACCCTGCGATCTGGCTTCTTCGGCCAGAAAACTCTGCGCTTCAAGCAACTTCATATATAATCGTTATTTTCTGCGATCATTGAAGAACAAGATAAGACTCAAACACAAGCAGTATCCCGACCTTTACCCTCTAGACAAGCTCTCCACCATCCGCAACATAACCGATTTCGACAACGCATATACAGCTCCGGTCAACGGCTTCAAAGACGCGCTGGACTACTACACCACCTCTTCCTGCAAGCAATTCCTGAAAAACATCACTGTTCCTTCGCTGATTATCAATGCCAAAGACGACCCGTTTCTTACTCCGGAATGCTACCCGCTGGAGGAAGCAAGTTCCAGCCAGACCCTTTCGCTGGTAATTCCGGATTACGGAGGACATGTAGGATTTGCAGACCTGCCTATGGAAAAACAGATCTGGTCGGAAGACAGGACAATACGATTCCTGAACACGTGAGCATACCTGAAAAACAAGTGCTGACGATCTGAAATAAATGGGACTGGAGGTGTATGACTACCGCCCGGCCCCTGAGCATGGCTAACCGATCAGAGGTTTGAGTTCACGACGGAGTCTCATGAAATAGCAACTGAGATGGGCCGGGGCATTGCCTGCGGCCGTGGTTTCGATATTTTTCGCAACCATGCTCAATTCTTCAAGACCGAGATTGCACAGTCCGCCCCGCAGTCGGTGCGCGTTGCTTATGATCTCCTCGAAATCTCCATCGTCAATGGCATCATCAAGCACGGACATCAGCCGTCTCAGATGTGCAGCAGATTCGGTTATGAATTCGTCCAGTTTCTCCTGCGGCAGCCCAGCCTTTTCCAGCAGATGGTTTTCCACAGTGTTTCTAAGTTCAAAACCCATGACGCACTCCGGTGTTGTGATATTTCCATATAAGGAAGTCCGGGACAGAATCACCGGACTTCCGAACATTGGGCAGGATATCACAACTAATCTTCACTACGCAATTCATCAACAAGATTAAGCAGAGCCTGAACCTCAGTGGAAAGGGCCTTGGTCCCTTCTGCCGCCAGTTGGCTGTTGCGTGCATTCTCTTCGGTCATGGAGTCAATCTCACCTATACTGCGATTAATTTCATCCGAGGTTGCCGACTGTTCCTCTGCAGCAGTCGCTATGGAACGGACCTGATCTGCGGAGTTACCGGCCAGCGCTACAATTTCATCCAGCATCTCACCGGATGAACGGGACAAGCCGGTAGCCTTTTCAACAGCCTCAACTGTCGCGTCCATATCGCGGGTGTTTTCACGAGCCAGCTTCTGTATTCCGCTTATGCTGTGCTCAACTTCCTCAGTAGCCCCTATGGTCTTCTCAGCAAGCTTGCGAACCTCATCCGCAACAACTGCAAACCCGCGTCCGGCATCCCCGGCTCTAGCTGCTTCAATTGCAGCGTTAAGAGCCAGCAGGTTGGTCTGGTCCGCAATATCATTGATGACACCGAGGATATTGCCGATGTCCACAGCCTGCATGCCGAGCTGCTCCATGGACTGCTTCAACTGATCGGTCCGGTCCTGAATATTGGTCATGGCGCCGATAACATCCTGAACCACCGCAGCACCTTCACGGGCCTTGCGCATGGAGGTCTCGGAACTTTCACTGGTACTGGACGCATTTCTGGCAACTTCCAGAACGGTTACATTCATTTCCTCCATTGCCGTGGCAGTCTCGGCCACCCGCAACTTCTGGAACTCACTCCCGCGCATGATCTCATCCGCACTGCCGGTAACCTCACCGGTTATGCTTGAGACACGCTCTATCACGGCCTGAAGCTTGTCTGCCGCCGCAAGCATTCCTTCCTTCTTTGCACCTTCCGCCCTGGCCTGTGCCTGACGGGCCGCTTCAGCCGCTTCGTGCGCAATTCGCGCCTGATCCTGAGCCTCGGCCTCCTTGGCCCTGATGCTGTCCAGATTTTCTGCAAGGGTGGAAACCATGGTATTAAGAGCCCTCTGGAGGCTTGCAATCTCGTTACGGCCTTCAGGAGACAGGCTGACGTCCAGATTTCCTTCTGCAACAGAAGTTGCAGCTTCGGTAGCCTCGGTAAGGGGATGGACTATGGAACGAACCAGATAGAAGGAAAGGGGAAGAACTAGCAGAATCAGGACTGCTCCTGCTCCAAGCAGAATCTTCAGGGTTATGGAATCAGCACGGTCAGCCATAGCTGCTCCCATACTGTCCGTCTCGGTCTTTATATTGTCCAGATATACCCCGGTCCCGATCCACATTCCGGTTCCCGGAATGGGGGTGGCATAGCTGATCTTGGGCTGTACACCCATTCCCGGCTTTTCGAAATAGTAGCGAACGAACCCGCCGCCGGAATTAGCAACCCTGGCAAGTTCACGTATGACATACAGGCCGTTCTGATCCTTTAAGCCGGCAAGATCCTGACCCTGCAAGGACTTGTTGGGAGGCATGACCTCATTGACCGTTCCTTCGTATACAAAAAAATACCCGGACTTGTCCTTCTCGAAACGGACAGGATCGAGAGCCGCCCGGATGAGCTTCAGCTTGTCCTCCCTGTTGGGAAAACGCTTCAGTTCTTCACCCAGGGACAAGGCCATGCTCCTGGTGGCAACCATGATCTTGTCCTTCTGGTCCTGAAGCATTATTTGGGATGTGGAACTTACCCCGTATTCAGTAATATTCCTGATTGCACCGAGGAAAAATATTCCAGTGGCAAGAATAAAGAGGACCATCAACGCCAGTAGGAGAAAAAACCGCGCTCCGACAGACAGGTTCCTGAGCATACCCCTCCTCCTTTCAGTTAAATGGTTATCCACAAGTCCTTACTATATTTAAGGGGTCAAAATTCACCTCACCTTACTTCAACTATATATTTTTTGTATATTTTATCAAACAAAACCGAGAAGAAACTGTTAAAAAACTGTGAACGACTGATTTAACCTGATTGAAACATTACTCTACAACCTACAACATTAAATAAGCACTAAAACACAAAAATCTACACTAAATTGGTTGAAAATTTATTTTTAACATTGATTTTTGACTTATTAATCGTTCAATTAACAATGTTCACAACATTGCTGAAAATAAAAAAAGCCGGAAACATATGTTCCCGGCTTTTGAAAACTCGGCAGTGGCCAAGCTAGATCACATAATCTACAACGCTACGGCTTTTGACAATCTTCTTGATAAAACCGACACATTCAAGGTGCAGAGGATGGACCGCATATGTCTGCAGATCCTCTTTACTATCGAATTCAGAGTAAAGGATTATGCTGCATTCAGGAGCGGCCTCAAAAATATCGGCACTTACTTCCAGATGTTTCAAAATCTCAATCTTCCCATTGAGAGCTTCAAGCATCTCTTTCATCTTAGCGGCATTTTCCGCTGCCGTAGCTCCTTCTGCTTCCTCTTTCAATGTCCACATTACAATATGTTTGATCATTCTTCCTCCGTTTCAGTGTAAGTTAAATGACAATGGATCCAACTAATGCCGGAAATTATTTATGGGGTACCGATTACGGCCATACCCGAATTATGACCGTCTAAGCTCCTCAACAAGGGCTACAAGCGTGTTGACCTCGCTTGAAAGTTCTTTTGCGCTTTCAGCAGCCAGAAGACTGTTACGGGCGTTCTCTTCTGTTAAGGAATCAATTTCGGAAATGCTGCGGTTTATTTCATCAGAAGTTGCAGACTGTTCTTCCGCAGCCGTGGCAATCGACTGCACCTGCCCTGCCGCATTTGAGGCAAGACTGACAATCTCCGAAAGCACCCCGCCGGAAACACGGGATTTTTCAGCAGCAGAGGCTATTGCTTCGACTGCGGTTCTAACTCCGGTAATGTTCTGCCTGGCAAGACTTTGAATGGACGAAATACTCTTGTCCACCTCATCCGTTGCACCGATTGTCTTTTCAGCAAGCTTGCGCACTTCATCGGCAACAACGGCAAATCCCCGACCGGCCTCACCAGCTCTGGCAGCTTCTATCGCGGCATTGAGAGCAAGAAGATTGGTCTGGTCGGCAATGTCATTAATAACACTCATGACCTTGCCTATCTCAATGGATTGATTATTCAGCATTTCAGTCAACTTTTCAAGATCAGCGGTCTGTTTCTCTATGTCGGCCATGGACTGAATGGTTCCCTGCACAACATTCTGTCCCTCACTCGCCTTGTCCCGCGTCTCTTCGGTATCCCTGTTTGTTTCCGTGGCATTCTGGGCAACCTCAAGCACAGTCGCGTTCATCTCTTCCATGGCTGTGGCTGTCTCTGTTATACGCTGCTTCTGAAAATCACTGCCGCTCATTATATCATGGGTGGCCTGTTCTACATTTGTTGAAATCTGCACTATGTTTTTAAGTACACTCTCAAGCTTGTCTGCTGCGGCCAGCATACCTTCGCGTTTTGCACCTTCAGCTGCCTTGCGCGCCTCTTCGGCTTCCTCGGCAGCCTTATGGGCTATGCGAGCCTGTTCAGCGGACTCGGCCTCTTTTCTGCCTATATTTTCGAGGTTGGAGGCCAGAGTTTTGACCATGGAGTTGATGGAATGCTGCAATGCCGCAATTTCATTTTTCCCGGCCGGATTCAGAACAACATCAAGATCACCTTCGGCAACCCGGCCCGCAGCGGTAGTAACGGCATGTATCGGCCTTACTATGGACCTAACAACTGCAATGCATAACGGGACCACCACAAGAAGAAGGAGAACCGCCATGACCGCAAAAATGGTAAAAACATCCGACTTTACTTCGGAATCAATATCCGAATTGATGCGAGTTTTTTCAGCCTCGATATTATCTATATAAACTCCGGTTCCAATCCACATATCAGTGCCTGGAATCATGACAGAAAAACCCAGCTTGGGCTGAACGCCCTTACCGGGTTTATCGAAAACATAATTCACGAATCCGCCACCATTCCTTGCGGCCTCATCAAGCTCTCTGACAAAAAAAACTCCGTTTTTATCCTTGGCCCCGCTTAAATCTTTTCCCTGTACGGCTTTTTTTGTAGGCAGAGCAACGTTTACAGTTCCCTTGTAAACAAAGAAATACCCGGAGCCGTCTTCTTCAAAACGAAATGTATCAACCGCTTTTCGCACAAAATCAATTTTTGCATCTGTACCTTCGACCGTCTTGAGCTGTGCGCCCAATATATCTGCCGCTGCTCTGGTAGCAACCTCGATTTTGTCCTTCTGTCCCTGAATCAGCCCGGACTCGACTTCGTGAATACCAATCTTGACTACGTTTTCAATTTCAACGAAAAGCATGCCACCTATAAAAAGTATAAACAAAAACATTGAAGCCAGAAGCAGTACAAACCTTCCCCCGATAGATAGATTCTTAAACATAAACACTCCCTCTACAGATAATAATCATTATTTCAGCAACAACTATATAGATACGCCCTGTCGTACAGACACTTAAAAAACACATACTGCTTTTTCGGCAGGACATGTACGACACATTACCCCCTTACAACTTTATTAACAATAACTGCGGGAATGTTTATCCGAGGATAATTAAACGTCGTCATGTATGAAAAAGGCTTTTCCATCGGGCGAGCGAATGGAAAAGCCTTACGGGGTGCGGCAGGTAACCGGTATTTCAGTTGCGAGGTGAAGGTACCGGGATTGGAGGCATAATTACATGCCGCTGCTTGAGCGGTGCCCGCGGTCGGCAAACAAAACCGCGGACACCAAGCCTGATTTATTTTCTGCGCTCAGCCATGTATTCAGCGATATGACGGACTTCAAGGTCATAGCCTTTCCGTTTTGCGCCACCGCGAATCTGCATTACGCATCCGGGGCAGTCGGTAAGCAGTACCTTAGCTCCGGTTTCAGTTGCATTGTTAAGCTTATTTTCAAGAAGCTGCTCGGAGATCTTGGGGAACTTAACGGAGTAGGTTCCGCCGAATCCGCAACAGACTTCCTCTTCAGCGCTTTCCTTATAGTCCAGGCCGGCTTTTTCCATGAGTTCACGGGGAGCCTGCTTGACTTCAAGTCCGCGGCAGAGGTGGCAGGGAGCGTGGTAAGTAACGGTATCTCCGTCGGAATCAAGGAAGTCATCCTTACCCACACCCAGAACGTCATTCATGAAGGAACTGTAATCGATAACCTTATCGGCAAATTCCTGAACACGGATGGCATATTTGGAATCGTGACCCAGCATCTTCACGTAGTTGTGCTTCAGGTGTGAAGCACAGGAAGCGCACATGGTCAGGATATAATCGCAATCGGTTGCTTCGAAAGCCCTCATGTTCTGCAGGGCAACTTCACGGCAGGCTTCCTTTTCACCCATCATCTGCAGCGGCAGACCGCAGCAGGACTGATCCATGGGGAAATCAAGGTCAACGCCCTTGTTACGCATGCTTTCCACAGTGGCTACAGACTGTTCGGGATAAACAAAATCCTGAACACAGCCAGAGAAGATAGCAACCTTGTATTTAATTTCCGCAGGTTTGGCAGGTTTTACCTTGGCCCACATATCGCGGAAGGGAACTTCCGCAACGGTCGGCAGTGCCCGGAAGTCATGGGAAGGGGCGAAAATCATGGGCAGGTGGCGCATGAATCCGTCCTTGGCCTTGACGGGCTTCTGGGCATGCTTGGCTATACGCAAAAACTTGTGGAATAGTTTGCGGTTTTTCATCATCTTGGCCAGGAAGGAAGAATAAAGAGGATGTCCTTCCTCTTCCAGAATTCTGGCCTGAATATCTTTGATCAGGCCGGGCAGATCTATGCCGCCCGCACAGATTTCCTTACATGCTCCACAGTTGATGCAGTTCTGAACAAGGTTTTTGGCCTTGTCGGTTCCGTGGAAGAAGTAAGTGAGAATGAGGCCGATAGCCCCGATATAGATATGGCCCATCTTGTGGCCGCCGACCATACGGTAGACAGGACAGACGTTGGCGCATGCACCGCAACGCACGCAACGCAACACCTGAGAGAACACCGGGTCCTTAGCGAGAGCGCGTCTTCCATTGTCCAAAAACACGAAGTGCACTTTCTTCCTGTCATCCTCAGCCGCAGCGCACTCGTTGGACCCGGTGATCCAGGTAACGTAGGAGGTGATGGCCTGTCCGGTAGCGTTACGGGGCAGAGCCTTTATCACACGCAATGCGTCATGAAGTTTGGGGGTAAGCTTGTCCAGCCCCATGAGTGCTACATGCACGCGGGGGAGGGTTGTCACCAGACGGGCGTTACCTTCGTTGGTAACGAGTCCGATGGAGCCGGTTTCGGCAATTGCAAAGTTGCCCCCGGAAATGCCCATATCGGCATCAACAAATTTCTGGCGAAGTTCGCGACGTGCAACCTTGACGAGCTTCTGAATATCATCGTCCTGTTTCTTGCCGGTAACTTCGGAAAAAAGATCGCTGACCTGATGGCGGGAAAGATGGATAGCAGGCATAACCATGTGGCTCGGGCCTTCATGGCGCATCTGAATAATCCACTCACCAAGGTCTGTTTCAACCACTTCCATTCCCAGATCTTCAAGATGGTGGTTGAGCAGGGTTTCCTCAGCAGTCATGGATTTGGATTTAACCACGACTTTGCATTTTTCGTCCTGGGCAATCCGGCCTATGATTTCGTTAGCTTCACGGGCATCCTTGGCCAGATGCACAACAGCCCCACGCTTTTCGGCCTCTTCCTTGAACTTGGCATAAAGCTCGTCAAGTCTGCCTGCAGCGCAATCCTTGGCTGCGGCGATTTCGCCGATAAGGGCTCTTTCGTCCATATCTTTGAAAGCATTGGCGCGACCTGCACGGTATGCCACGGCAAACTTGTCCATGGCATTTCTGAGAAAGTCGTTATCCAGAGATTCCTTGATCTCCTTCCTGTATTCCTTAAGATTCTTTGCGTCCTGCATATTAGTCCTCCAGAAGAAGAATATGAAGTTCAAGTGGTCCGTGCACGCCGATAGCCAGTACGCGCTCGATATCCGCGGTACGGCTGGCTCCGGTGATGAATGCGGTGTAATCACCCTTCATCATGTTTTCTTCCATCCAGCCTTCGATGTCGTAGGAATTTTCCACTATTCTGGATTTGGGCAGGATAGCTACGTGCACTTCGCTGATCATGGTGGCGAGACGCAGCTGCTCTGAAGGACAATTTACTGCCAGGGTACCGGTTTCGGCTATGCCGTAATCGGCATAGGTCAATGCGATATCCATTCCGCCAAGGTGATTGCGCACACTGTCCTTGACGAGTACAAAACCGTTTTCTTCACACTGTGCGTCAAGTACGGCGAGTTCTTCTTCGCTCAAAGAAGGAGCGGAAATGGTCTTTCCGGTTTTAGTGGCACACAGGGCTTCGGCTTTTCCGGAAAGCCCCTGTTCGCAACCGGAGACCAGCATTTTACAGGCTTCTTTCTTTCCGCAAAGATCCATGATATATTTCACGGCATCGTCAAAAGAGGAAATCTCCGAGACGACGGCGGACGCGATTTCAGCCTTGTCAGTGAAAAGCTTAAGACTTTCAGCTTTAACTGTCATTTTTCCCCCAATAAATTGAGTAGTCACTAAGGTGACGCTCGAGATTAACCCCGTTGATCTCCCGCGGGTTCCCTTCCACAAGATCCGCTGGAACAACCCTTCTTTAGGGCTGCACGGGGAGTTTCCAAGTAAGGTCGTTCCGCAGGCGGAACGACCTTAAACCAACCTTCCGGACCGGGGTGGAGTCTTCCAACCCTCCACCCCGGCTTCTTATCCTTAGAATACCGTCTACAGCCCGAGAGCCTTGACAGTATCGTTTGCTATTTCAAGCTCTTCATTAGTGGCAATAATGGCCACTTTAACAGTTCCGTCATCATCACTGATGAAAGACGGGGTTCTGTCCCAGTTCAGGTTCTTTTCTTCATTGATGGTGATGCCGTAGTTTTCAAGACCGGCAAGTGATTTTGCACGGTATACGGCATCGTTTTCGCCGATTCCGGCGGTGAAGACGATAGCGTCTACATGACCGAGTTCAAAAGCATAGGAGCCGATGAACTGACGGACACGGTGACAGGCCATGTTGAGAGCAAGCTCAGCACGTTCATCGCCTTCGGCAATGCGGGCGTGAATATCACGCAGGTCGTTGGAACCGCAGATGCCCTTCAGTCCGCTTTCGTTGGTGAGGGTGGAAACAACCTCAGCAGCGGTCTGTCCGGTTCTTTCGGCAATGAAACCTACGATGGCGGGATCGATATCGCCGCAACGGGTACCCATGATGATTCCGCCAAGCGGAGTCAGGCCCATGGAGGTATCGCAGCATTTACCGTTGCGAACAGCGGAAATGGATGCACCGTTACCCAGGTGAACAGTGATGATGTTGCATTCTTCAAGGGGTTTACCAAGAAGTTTTGCGGTTTCGCGGGCGACATACTTGTGGGAAGTGCCGTGTGCACCGTATCTTCTGAGACCGTACTTTTCGTAGAACTCATAGGGAACGCCGTACATGTATACTTCGGGTTCCATGGTCTGGTGAAAGGAAGTGTCGAAAACAACTACCTGACGAACACCGGGGAAAAGTTCCATTGCGGTCTCGATACCGATGACGTGACCGGGGTTGTGCAGAGGAGCAAGGGGGATACAATCCCTGATGCCCTGCAGCACCTTTTCGGTAACTTCCACAGGTTCGAAGAAGAGTTCACCACCGTGAACGATACGGTGACCTATCGCTGCGATTTCGGCTTTGTCTTTTACAACACCCTTTTCATCGTCGGTAAGCAGATTGATGATTTCAATCATGCCTTCGCGGTGGGTGGGAAAAGGCTGCTCGGAGGTAATTTTCTCTCCGGCTTTATAGGTGATGCTGCCCATTTCTTCGCCGATGCGCTCAACAATACCGGATGCAAGGGCGGATTCGGTAGCCATGTCCAGAAGCTGATATTTGATTGAAGAGCTTCCGGCGTTAATCACTAATATTTTCATCTAGATAAGTCCTTTTTCGGCCTGGGCCTGAATTGCTGTGATTGCCACAGTGTTAACAATGTCGGGTACGGTACAGCCTCTGGAGAGGTCGTTTACAGGCTTGTTGAGGCCCTGAAGAACGGGGCCGATTGCAACGGACTGCTCTGCAGAACGCTGTACAGCCTTGTATGTGTTGTTCCCTGTGTTCAGATCGGGAAAGATAAAGACAGTTGCGCGGCCTGCAACATCACTGTCAGGCAGTTTGGTCTTTGCTACATCGGGGTCGATGGCTGCGTCATACTGCAGGGGGCCTTCGATGAGCAGCTCGGGAGCACGTTCCTTGGCGATGCGAACTGCTTCCTTGACTTTTTCAACATCAGCGCCCTTTCCGGACTGGCCGGTGGAGTAGGACATCAGGGCAACACGGGGTTCAACACCGAAGATCCGTGCGGTCTGAGCTGAACTCAAAGCAATTTCAGCAAGCTGTTCGGCATTGGGGTTGGGGTTGACGGCGCAGTCGCCGAAAACCAGAACCCGGTCCTTCAGGCACATCAGGAAGACACTGGATACGATGGATGCAGTAGGTTTGGTCTTGATGAACTCGAAAGCAGGACGGATAGTCTGCTGGGTTGTGGTGATGGAACCGGAAACCATACCGTCAGCATGCCCCTTGTAAACCATCATGGAACCGAAATAGGTCGGGTCCAGCATGCGGTCACGAGCATCGGACATACGGATGCCCTTGTGTTCGCGCAGCTTGAAATAAGTGTTGCAGTAATCTTCGAACTGAGGAGAAGATTCCGGATCGAGAATACGTACATCGTTCATTTCAAGACCGAGCTGGGAAATTTTGGTCCCAACTTCGTTTGCGTTTCCGAGCAGAACTATATCTGCAACACCGCGACGGGTAAGGATATCGGCAGCGCGGAGAACTCTTTCGCCGGTACCTTCCGGAAGAACGATAACCTGCTTGTTGGCCTTGGCCTTCTGTACCAGCTTGTATTCGAACATCTTGGGAGTAACTTTGCTGGACTTGTTGGTGACCAGGCGGTGCCTGAGTTCATCAGTCTTCACATGAGCTTCGAATGCGCCGAGAGCGGATGCGGTCTTGCGCTGATCTTCAGGATCTATTCTACCGTAAAGTTCACTCAGCAGCTGAGTGGTGCGATAGGTGTTGGTATTTACGGAAAGAATGGGAATGGGAACACCGGTCCACCCTTCTATCAGACGATGGACGCTGGCACTGGGCTGCAGTCCGCCGGTGAGCAGTATCCCGGAGATATCCGGAAAGGAGGTGGAGAGTCTGGAAGCCAGAGAGCTCAGGATGATATCCGAACGGTCACCGGGAGTGATGATCAGACTTCCGTTTTCGATGTATTCAAGAAAATTTCCAATACGCATTGCTGCGATTACATAATCGTCAACAAGTGTATCGAGTCTTCCGTGACCGTAAAGTACGGAAGCGTCCAGCCATTTGCGGACATCGTTCATGCTGGGGTTACCCAGAGATTCATTTTCATCAATCCCGTAGACAAGCAGTTCCTGGGTGCATCTGGTCTTGCATTTGATGCTGGAAAGAATTTCAGCCTTGTCCTGGGCCGTGGTGTTCAGTCTGTTGATGACTGCAGCAACGGTATCAACACCCTTGTCTTCAAGGGCATCAATAACAAGCTGTGTGGAGGCGGTGATGTCCTCGGCTGTCTTGCCGCGTCCGTTGGCGACGAGAAGTACGGGACAACCAAGGTTTGCAGCTATTTCAGCATTGATGTCGAACTCAAAGCTCTGATCTTTGCCCTGAAAATCTGTGCCTTCGCAAAGGACAAAGTCATATTTCTCTTCGAGCTGGCTGTACTTGTTGAGGATGTTTTCCAGCAGCAGAGAATGTTTGCCGCTGTTGATAAGTTCCCGGGCTTCTTTCAGTGTGTAGGCGTAGGTGTCCTCATAATCGATATCCATATTAAAGTAGTTCATGATCAGATTGATGTCATGATCACGAGCACCTGTCTGGTTATCATTGATGATGGGTCGGAAGATGGCTACGTGCTGCAGATCTCTTAGCAGCAGTTGCATCACGCCCAGAGCAATGGCAGATTTACCGCTCTTCTCTTCGGTGGCAGTGATGTAAAGATTTTTGGACACTGGGATAATCTCCTGTGTAATGCGTGAACAGTTGGAAGGTTTCAGAGCCGGATATGAAACAGTTCTCGCAATTGCATTAATTGATATTGGGCCGGACCTGACTGTGACGGTCCTACAAACCCGAAATTCGTTTTCCAACCATCCCCATAAAAGCGTTTTTCGGCAAAGTAGTCCAGAGTGAAGTCCACCCTGGACTACTTAATCTTATTTCAGTTATCTGAGTGAGTCTGCGTATATCTCAAGAACGTGCTTGACTTCGACACCACCGCCGGACTGTGAAAGCATGTCGCCGAGCTGCATCATGCAGGCGGGGCAACCTGTCGCGGCGACCTGAGCACCCACGTCACGCACATTTTTGGCCTTGCGCTGACCGATGCTTTTGGACAGGTCATAGTGATAAAGGTTGAACGACCCGCCGCAGCCGCAGCAACGGTTGGCTTCGTTCATTTCCTTGAATTCATAGCTTTCATTGGCTTTAAGAAGAGCACGAGGCTGAGCCGAAACACCAAGGGATTTGGAAAGGTGGCAGGGGTCGTGATAGGTTACGACCTTTCCGCCTTTCTTGGACTCGGAAGGAGTCTTTACACCAAGGACGTCAACGAGAAAAGCATTAATATCCATGGTTTTTGCGGCCAGGGCTTCTACTTTTTCCCTGAAAAGGGTGTCCTCTTTTTCAATCATTTTAGGCCATGTTTCGTGTATGGTAGCTGTGCAGGTGGCACAGGGAGTAACCAGATAATCGAAACTTCCGGCCTCGAAAGCCTTCATGTTCTGCTTCATCAGATCGACCATGGTATCGGCGTCACCGGAAGCAAGAGTCGGTATTCCGCAGCAGGCCTGCCCTTTGGGAAGGAATACTCCGACACCGTGATATTCAAAGATCTTCATGGCCGCATGCCCGACGTTGGGAAACATCTTGTCCACAACGCAACCGGGGAAGAAAGCAACCTTGAGACCGCTTGTCCCTCTGGGGGTATCCACTTCAGGATAATCCTTGCGGAAGGGACGCGTAGCCAGGGGGTTGAAGTGACGCTCTCCGATCAGAGGATTGAGCATTGCACAGCTTGCAGTGTGTGCAGCCTGGTCCGCAACCTTGGAAAACGGTCCCTGAAACTTCGCACTCATATCCGTGAGCAGGTTGAACAGCTTGGGACGGGTGAGCAGACCTTTGAAGATAAGCTTCTTGGCCGGAGAAAGTCCCTTATAGGAAGTCACGATGACACGGGCTTTCATGAAGATGTCCATGATCTTGACACCGCTGGGACAGTTGGCTGCACAGGAACCGCAGAGCAGACATCTATTCAGCTTTTCATTGACCTGATCCGCATCCTTGACCATTTCGTGGGCCAGCTTCTCAAGCAGAGCTATCTTGCCGCGGGTTACATCGGCTTCCTTCATGGTTTCGGAAAATACCGGGCATACAGCCTGACACATTCCGCACTTCATGCAGGCGACCATAAGGTCGTCCAGCTCCATGAGATTCTGAGCTAATTGATTGAGATCATTCATCCTATACTTCTCCGATAATCTTGGTGGGATTAAGGATGCCCTTAGGATCGATGGCTCTCTTCATTCTCAGGGAATATTCGAGTGTTGCCCGGGAAGTTTCCTTTTCCATCCATTTGGATTTAGCCATGCCGATACCGTGTTCACCGGAGAGGGTTCCCTTGAGGGAAAGAGCTATATCGAAAATTTCGTCTACAGCGGCTTCGACGCGGTGGAACTCTTCCTTGTCGCGGTTGTCGCAAAGAATGGTGGGATGCAGGTTACCGTCTCCAGCGTGTCCGAAGGTTCCGATATTGATTTTATATTTTTCGGCAACTTTCTTGAGTGCTTCCATCATTGCAGGAATCTGGGAACGGGGAACAGTGGCGTCTTCGAGTACTGTGGTCGGTTTAGCACGGGCAAGAGCCGGAAGTGCGTTACGACGTGCAGTCCAGAGAGCTTCACGTTCAGCTGCGGTTTCAGCCATCTTGACTTCATCAGCGCCGCATTTCTTACAGATGTTGACGACCTTTTCTGCGTCTTCGATTACTTCTGCCTGGTGACCGTCTACTTCAATAAGCAGGATGGAACCGGCTTCTACGGGAAGACCGGCCTTGGTGAAATCTTCAACGTAGCGGATGGTGGCGTTGTCGAGAAATTCAAGGGTACAGGGAACAATGTGGTTGGCGATGATCGCGGCAACGGTTTCGGATGCAGTTTCAACGTTGGGGAAAACTGCCATCATTGCCTTGGATGCTTTGGGCGGCGGTACGAGCTTGAGGATGATATTGGAGAATACGCCGAGAGTTCCTTCGGAAGCAACCATCAGGCCGCCGAGGTTGTAACCGGTAACGCATTTAACGGTACGTGAACCGGATTTGATGAGGTCGCCGTTGACGTCATAAAAATCTACGCCCATGACGTAATCTTTTGTGACGCCGTATTTGAGTCCGCGCAGTCCGCCGGCATTCTCTGCCACGTTACCGCCGAGGGTGGAAACAGCCTGGGAACCCGGATCCGGGGGATAAAAAAGGCCGCGGCGGGAAACTTCCGCTGCGAACTGGGCGGTAACAACACCGGGTTCAACAACTGCGTAAAGATCTTCTTCGTTGATTTCGAGAATCTTGTTGAGACCGTTGGTCAGGACGACAACTCCGCCGGGGTGGGGAATTGTGCCGCCGGAAAGATTGGTACCTGCTCCGCGAACAGTCATGGGAAGGCCGTGCTTGTTGCAGAGTGCGGTGATAGGACCGAGCTGTTCAGTGCTTACGGGCTTGACTACAAGTGCCGGCACCTGGGGATCGAGCACCGCGGAGTCATAAGAGTATGCATGCAGGTCGGCCTCTTCATGCATGACGCCTTCAGCGCCTACGATCTGTTCAAATTCTTTTGCCAATTTCGCATTCGACATGTGTTTTTGCTCCTGTACGTAAAACAGTATAATTATTACAACTAATCAATAATGCCCAGATCAATCAAAGCTCAGGACCGGAGACGTCTCCGGCCCTGAGAGGGAAGGTCTTTGATTTAGAACAGACCGGGCAGGAATACGAAGGTCATGAGAGAAGCCACGATACCTACTACAACGCCGTAAAGGAGGAAGGGCCATACGGTACGCTTGAGGATCATGCCTTCCATGCCGGAAAGACCAACAACTGCACTTGCTGCAACGATGTTGTGGATACAGATCATGTTACCCATGGCGCCACCGACACCCTGTGCGGCAACTATGATCTGATGAGGCATATTCAGGCTGGTGGCAACACCCCACTGAAATTCTGCGAACAGAAGGTCAGAAACAGTGTTGGAACCGGTGATGAAGGAACCGAGTCCACCAACAAAGGATGCTACTACAGGCCAGCTCTGACCTGCAAGGCCGGATACGGCTTCGGCAAGAGCCAGAGGCATGGAGAGGTATCCGTTGGGGTTCAGAGCGGCATCAGCGATACCGGAACCGCGGAAGATGGAAACCAGTGCAACGGAGAAGAACAGTGCGATTGCGGGGTTCTTCATCTTGGCGATTGCTTCTTTCCAGGCCATGGCTGCTTTGTCACCGGGCATCTTGTGGATGAAGATGGTCAGTATGGCAACGAGGGCGAAAGGAATGGTTCCGGGCAGATACAGATAAGCGATGGAAGCGTTGACGCTCTTGAAGCCGAGGATGCTCTTGAACGGAATGGAAACACCGGCGAGCATGCCTTTGAGGCCGAGGTCGGGGATACGGGTAATAACGAGGATAACACCGATGAGAACATAAGGAACCCAAGCGCGGAACTGGCTCATGTGGGCCTTGAATTCACCGCTGTTTTCAGCGGAAACGGAACCGGTCCATTCAGCGTCCCAGGAGGAAGCGGGGCCGAAATCCCATACTTTTTCAGGTACGCAGAAGCCTTTTTTGGCGCCTACTACAGCAATGCCGAGACCGATAAGACCACCGATAAGGGAGGGGAATTCAGGTCCGACGATCCATGCGGTGATGAGATAGGGAACAGCAAAAGCGGTTGAAGCGAAAAGAGAGAATTTCCATGCGCCGAGACCTTCGCTCCAGCTCTTGTTCTCGCCGAAGAAGCGGGTCATGAAGCCGAGCATGAACAGGGGCAGGATGTAGATCATGGGCAGGTGCATAACAGTAGCCCACTGGCTGACAACGAGGTCGAAAGTTTCCATGGAGTGGAAGTTAAGACCCGGAACAGCAGCGGCCACAGCAGCATCAACCAGACCGGTCAGATACTTGAAGCCGAGGATAACCGGTGTACCAACCGCACCGAAGGTAACTGGAAAAGAGTTGAAAACCAGACACATTACAACAGCACACAGGGGGGGAAAACCGAGACTCAGGAGCAGCGGAGCAGCCAGAGCGGCGGGAGTTCCGAAACCTGCAGCACCTTCAATAAATGCTGCAAACAGGTAACCGATGATCAGAACCTGCACGCGACGGTCACGGCTGATGTTCTGGAATCCGTACTGAATGGTTTCCATACCGCCGCTGTATTGCAGCGTATAAAGAATGATAATGGCACCGAAAACAATAATGAGAATACCGACAGCGGTAATGATGCCCTGTACAGTAAGAGCTGCGACATACGCAGCGGGCAGTTTCCATACGGCAATAGCTCCGACAGCAGCGGAAAGCCATGCAACGGGCATAGCTTTGGTAGCAGGCCAACGCATGCCAACCATCAGCACCAGAGCCAGAATAATCGGGATGATGGCTACGATAGCCAGAATTCCTACAGACATGTTTCCTCCTTAAAAGAATCACTTGTGATTTTGCCGTACCCCGGCAAAACAGTTTCACCGGGCCACATTTATACGGCATCTGCTCAACTTTTTTAAGTCAGTTGACAAGACTACCCTCCCCTTTCCGCAATGCGGACACCTTCATATCCGCTAAGGGGTGCTGCGGACGGGCCCCCTGTGAAAGGCCCGTCCGCAGACGGCGGGTGGTGTTAGTTGCTTTCGCTGTAATCAGCGGCAGCCATATATTTCAGGATTTCGTACCGGTCATTGTACTGCTTTTCGATAGTTGCGCGGTATTCCTTCGATGCTTCGGGATTGGTGCGCTCAAGCAGGCCATAACGGTTTTCACCGCCCATGAATTCCTGCATGGTTCCATCGGGAGCCTTGGAGTCGAGGGTCAAGGGGTTCTTGCCTTCTTCTACAAGTGCGGGGTTGAAGCGGTACAGCGGCCAGTAGCCGGAATCCACTGCCAGTTTCATTTCGAGCTGGGTCTTGCCCATGCCCTTTCTGATACCCTGGTTGATGCAGGGAGCGTAGCAGATTACCAGAGAAGGTCCGGGATAAGCTTCAGCTTCCTGGATTGCTTTCATGAACTGCTGTTTGTTTGCGCCCATGGATACGGATGCCACGTAGACATATCCGTAGCTCATCATCATGCGGCCGAGATCCTTTTTACCGGTGCTCTTGCCGCTTGCAGCCATCTTGGCAATGGAGCCAAGAGGAGTTGCCTTGGAGGACTGTCCACCGGTGTTGGAGTAAACTTCGGTGTCCATGACCAGGATATTGATGTCGCGTCCGGAAGCGAGAACGTGGTCTACGCCGCCGAAACCGATGTCGTATGCCCATCCGTCTCCACCGAATACCCAGAGGGATTTCTTGGTGAAGAGGTCTTCCATGTCAGCGATTTCAGCCAGCAGGTCGGAAGGAGCAGCAGCAAAAATGCCGTCTACGACTTTCTGACCGTACTCTTCGGAAAGACCGGCGTTGTTGCGGTTTTCCAGCCATGCTTTCATGTCGGCTTCGAGTTCGGAAGGAACGCCGGCTTCAATTGCTTCAGCAACGAGGTCGGCCAGTTTTTCACGACGGTGGGAGACACCCATTTCAATGCCGTATCCGAATTCGGCGGCATCTTCGAAAAGGGAGTTACCCCATGCAGGACCACGGCCGTTCTTGTCGACGCAGTAGGGAGTCGTCGGTGCGGATGCGCCCCAGATGGAGGAACAACCGGTTGCGTTGGCAATGATCATGCGTTCGCCGAACAGCTGGGTGAGAACTTTAACGTAGGGGGTCTCACCACAACCGGAACATGCGCCGGAGAACTCAAGCAGAGGACGCTGGAACTGCGAACCCTTGACGGAGCTTCTGCTCATGAGCTTGTCCTTTTCAGGAATGGTCAGAGCAAAATCAAGGTTAGGCACTTCGGTGGGAATCTGGGTGGCGGTGGGTTTCATCACCAGAGCGGATTCCTTGGCAGGACAGATGTCTGCGCAGTTACCGCAACCGAGGCAGTCCTGAGCATAAACCTGCATGCGGAACTTGAGTCCCTTGAGTTCCTTACCCTTGGCGTCAACGGTGACGAAGGATTCAGGAGCGTCTTTGAGCTCTTCTTCAGTAACGAGCACGGGGCGGATTGCTGCATGAGGGCAGACAAACGCACACTGGTTGCACTGAATACAGTTTTCAGGCAGCCATTCCGGAACGTTGATGGCAACACCGCGTTTTTCATACTGAGCGGTGGAAAGAGGGACGAGGCCGTCTGGCTCGAAGGCCGAAACAGGCAGGTTATCACCCTTCTGAGCCAGGATGGGCCGGACAACATCGGTGATGTATTCCGGATCATCTGAAACGGCCACTTCGTCGTCAGTGAGGTTTTTCCAAGATTCGGGAACAGCTACTTCAACGAGGTTTTCAACAGTCTGATCAACAGCGGCAACGTTCATGTTGACGATTTTGTCGCCCTTCTTGCCGTATGCCTTTTTGATGGAATCCTTCAGGTAGGCAACAGCATCTTCAAAGGGGATAACATCGGCAAGCTTGAAGAAGGCGGTCTGCATAACCATGTTGATGCGTCCGCCAAGGCCTACGCCTGCTGCGATTTTAACCGCGTCGATAGTATAGAGCTTGAGGTTCTTCTCTGCGATGGTGCGGCGCAGGGCAGCCGGAAGCTCTTTCTCCATGTCCTCGGCGGACCAGGGAGAGTTGATCAGGAAGGTTCCGCCTTCCTTGACTCCTTCCAGCAGATCGTACTGATGTACGTAGCTGGAGTTATGGCATGCGATGAAGTCCGCACTGGTCACCAGATAGGTGGACTGTATGGGCTTGCTGCCGAAACGCAGGTGAGACATGGTGATACCGCCGGACTTCTTGGAGTCGTATGCGAAATATCCCTGTGCGTAGAGATCGGTATTGTCACCGATGATCTTGATGGCCTGCTTGTTGGCGCCGACAGTACCGTCAGCACCGAGACCCCAGAACTTGCACTGAACAGTGCCTTCGGGGGTGGTGTCCAGTTCGGGACCGACTTCAAGGGAGGTAAAAGTAACGTCGTCTTCGATACCCACGTTGAAGTGGTTCTTGGGACCGGCAGCCTTCATGTTGTCGAACACGGCCTTGGCCATGTTGGGACGGAATTCCTTGGAACCCAGACCGTAACGGCCGGCAGTAACAACGGGATCGAGTCCGCTTTCAACAAATGCGGTACAGATGTCCTGATACAGGGGATCGCCGAGAGCGCCGGGTTCTTTGGTGCGGTCCAGAACTGTCACGTTGGTTACAGTAGAGGGCAGAACCTTCAGGAAATGCTCGGTAAGGAAAGGACGATACAGACGGACTTTAACAAGACCGACTTTTTCACCTTCGGCAACGAGCTTGTTGACAACTTCTTCAATAGCTTCACAGCCGGAACCCATGGCTACGATAACTCTTTCGGCTGCTTCGTGACCTACGTAGTCGAAAGGTTTGTAACGGCGTCCGGTAAGATCGCCGACTTTCTTCATGCAGCTCAGCACAATGCCGGGAAGCTGGTCGTAGAAAGAGTTGGCGGCTTCGCGGGCCTGATAGTAAATGTCGGGGTTCTGAGCAGTACCGCGGATGGAGGGGTTTTCGGGGTTCATTCCTCTTGCGCGGAAAGAAGCAACTGCGTCCCAGTCAACCAGTCCCTTGATGTCATCATAGTCGATGACTTCAATCTTCTGAATTTCGTGGGAAGAACGGAATCCGTCGAAAAAGTGCATGAAAGGCACGCTGGATTCGATTGCGGCCAGATGGGTGATCAGGGCAATGTCCATACATTCCTGAACAGAGCTTGATGCCAGCATTGCGAAACCGGTCTGACGGCAGGCCATTACGTCCTGATGATCGCCGAAGATGGAAAGAGCCTGCGCAGCAAGAGCACGGGCGGAAACATGAAAAACTCCGGGAAGAAGTTCACCGGAGATCTTGTACATGTTGGGGATCATGAGCAGGAGGCCCTGCGAGGCTGTGTAGGTGGAAGTAAGTGCACCTGCAGCAAGCGCGCCGTGAACGGCACCGGCTGCACCAGCTTCGGACTGAAGCTGTTTTACATTGAGCACCTGGCCGAAAATATTTTTACGACCCTGGGATGCCCATTCTTCTGCAACTTCAGCCATGGTGGATGAAGGAGTGATGGGATAGATGGCGGCTGTATCGCTCATCGCATAAGCGATGTGGGCGGTAGCAGTGTTACCATCCATAGTTTTCATGTTCTTAGCCATTAAGTTAGCTCCTTAAGAGATTTTTATGGATAACCTCACCAAGTATGATAAACCTTGCGTCGACAATCGGAACCCTGAGCAAGGTTGAACACTCATGCAGCCCCATTTATCAATTAACGTGCCAAGATTGTTTCAGAGATAAATAGACATATATTCAACATGTTAACGAAAATAATCGATTACGTTGACACAAAGCTCCACCTATTTGTCCGATATTCTGGACAATCAGTAATGTCTTTAATCCAACATAAATCCGTAACATCCCTGCCACAGAGCGAAATGCCACGCCACAGGGGGTATCTATTTCGTAAAACGCAAAAAATCCCTGTCCAAAAAAACGGACAGGGATATGTCTTAAAAAACAGACTAAGCCACCACTCAGCCAAATTCATTGAAAATATATAAATTCCGGCCCCGCAACTGACAGAAATACGCATCAACCGTCATGCAGTTCCGGGCTCCAGTCAGGCTGGCTACAGACCAGTTACACGAAAAAACCAGGGAAGCTCTGCGTCAGTCCCTGATCTCGTGTTTTTTGAGCAATGCATAGAAATGGGATCTGGAGAGCCCGGAGACATTTAGAATTGTCGAAACATCCCCCTGGTACCGGGACAAAAGCTCCTCCAGATAACGCTTTTCAGCCATCCCCTTGAATATCTTTAATGGAGGCAGAGCGTCGCTGAGAAGACCGCCCACGGTTTCCGAAAAGGCAGCGACCTTTTTCTCAACAGGCTTGTCCGTTTTTTCAGACAGGGTTTTATCCGTGCGGTCATGTACTTCTGCTGATTCCCCGCGGTGACTCTTCCGGAGGTTGGATTTGGCCATTTTTATACGCAGCGCATCAGAAAGATGCATGGCATATATGGTATTACCGCTCCCGGCCGCAACAAAAGCCTGCTCAACAATATTGAAAAGCTGCCGAACGTTTCCGGGCCAGTCGTAATTATTAAGCACATCGTAAAAATCGGAATTGGCCACCTTGGGCGGCACCCCGTAACGCTGGCTCAACTTGGCCAGATGAAAATTAGTCAACTCTTCTATATCACCGCCCCGCTCCCGCAGAGCCGGAAGATGAATATGGATAGTCTGTATGCGGTAAAGCAGGTCCTGACGGAATTCTCCACGCCGAACCATCACTTCAAGGTCACGGTTTGTTGCGGCAATCAGCCTGAAATCACTTTTAAACTCCCTGTTTTCACCAACCGGGCGATAAGTGCGTTCCTGCAGAACACGCAGAAACGACTTCTGAACGGCAAGAGGCATCTCCCCTACTTCATCAAGGAACAGAGTTCCCTTGTCCGCAAGCGGAATCAAGCCCTTACGGTCCGCCTGTGCACCGGTAAAAGCTCCGCGCTTGTGCCCGAAAAGGGTACTTTCCACCAGAGTCTCGGTAAGCGAGGCACAGTCGACAACTACAAAATTATTCTGCGCCCTTCTGGAATTATCATGAATTGTTCGCGCGAAAAGTTCCTTACCGGTTCCCGTCTCTCCGTTGACCAGCACGTTTGCATCCGAGCCGGAGGCGTGCGCCACCAGATCATAGCAGTTTTTTATTTCAATGCTCTTGCCCACGATATTATCGAGATTGAGGGCTACACACTGGGTCTTGCTCTTTTTTTCGTTGTGGAACTCAAGTGCGCGCCGCATGGACAGGGATATCTGTTTCACAGATGACGGTTTGACCAGAAAATCCCAGGCTCCGCCCTGTATTGCAAGCTCGGCTCCGTCTGCATCGCCCTTTCCGGTAAGTATTATCACTTCCGGGCACCCGGATGATTCCTTTACCTTTTGCAGACAGTCAAGTCCGTTGCCGTCCGGCAGCGATATGTCCAGAAACACAACGTCAAAATCGTTTTCTCTGACCCGGGCAAGGCCGTCCTTGAGGTTGTAAGCGCTTACAGCATCGTGCCCGGCACGGGCAATAAGGCTTTCTATTGTTTCACAGACCTGAACATCATCGTCTATAATAAGAATTCTACCCATCTATCTTCTCCGGGGACATAAGAACTTCCCGCACAGCATCAGCAATAATGGTCTTGTTGTATGGTTTCATCAGAACCTTTCTGACATTAATTATCCCGGCATCCTCATCGCTCAGGTAGGAAAGAACCGTACGCCTGCCCGAAACTATCATTACAGGCAGTTCCGGAGCAACATCCTGCACCATTCTGGCAAGTTCTATTCCATTGGTGTGGGGCATATCATAATCCGTAATCATCATATCGAAACGGCCCGGATCTTCCAGAACAGCCTGGAAAGCATCCTGTGGAGAAGCAAGCGCCGTAACCCTGTAGCCCAGACTTTCCAGAATTCTCGGTGTGGTTTCCAGTTGATCCTCATCGTCCTCCACAAACAGAATATTCTCCTGTCCATGCGGAATTGCACCAAGGCTTGCATGAACCACATCCCGCAACTGTCCATGGACCGGAAGATAAATTTCAAACGAGGTCTTCACTTCCGGGCTGCTGCTTACCGAAATTCCACCGCCATGCCCCTTGACCAGTCCGTGCACAACGGCAAGTCCGAGTCCGGTGCCTTCGGCCTTGCCCTTGGTGGTGAAAAAAGGATCGAAAATCTTGTCCAGAATATCCACATCAATTCCCGGACCGTTGTCGGAAATTTCAAGGCGCAGGTAAACTCCCGGAGAAACCCGCATGAACTGGGCCTGCTCGTCGCCTACTTCCACGGTAGTGAGGGCGACAACAATACTCCCGCCGGCGCCGCGCAGGGATTGGAAGGAGTTGGTGCACAGATTCATTATCACCTGATGTATCTGGGTCGGGTCGGCCATGACCAGAGGCGCGCCATCCGGTACAACTGCCGACACCTCGATGTTACGCGGCAGCGAAGCCTTGATGAAGTCCACTGTTTCCTGGACAACCTCACCTATATCCGTAGGCTTGAACCCTTCCTGAGAAGGACGGCTGAAAGTAAGGATCTGCTTGACCACCCGGCTTCCGCGCTGTGCCGCCTTGATGGCCCGGTCAAGATCCTTCCAGGTTATGGTTCCCTCTTCAATATCGCTCAGAGCAAGCTCTACCGAGTTCATTATCGAGGTAAGAATATTGTTGAAGTCGTGGGCGATGCCACCTGCGAGCGTGCCTATGGCCTCCATTTTCTGCGACTGCAGCAACTGCTTTTCCAGATTTACCCTCAGCGTGACATCTTGGGCAGTGGAAAGGGTTCCGACCACCTGCCCCCTTTCGTTGTAGAGGGGAACCTTGTTGATCTCAAGCCAGACGGGGTCTATCCCCTCCCGAATCATAGCCCAGCTTATGCGCAGGATCGGCCTGCCGGTCTCAATCACCTTCCGGTCCCATACAGCGGCCTGTGCTGCAAACCTGTTGTCGGTTCCAAGCTCTGAATCGCTATACCCTATAATGGACGTTGGCAAACCTATTTCAAAAA
The DNA here is from genome assembly GCF_963677005.1 of Maridesulfovibrio sp. Lineage (NCBI taxonomy): Bacteria > Pseudomonadati > Thermodesulfobacteriota > Desulfovibrionia > Desulfovibrionales > Desulfovibrionaceae > Maridesulfovibrio > Maridesulfovibrio sp. Next base: position 1,515,828 of record NZ_OY781616.1, read on the forward strand.
AATCGGTAAATGAATGGTTGGCGCCAAGATAACGCTGATCCCGGTCTTTCCAGCAGATAAGCAGCGGAAGAGTATCCATCAGTATTTCCTGGAAAGACAGCTGGGCCGTAATCCTTTTTTCCACCTTGCGTCTCTGCAGGATGGAGATGACCAGCATGACCAGAATCAGGCTGAGAACAAGTATGGATACAATAATATTCCAGAAAACCTGCTTGTTCAATTTGTAAAAATAATCCGGCGTATTGATTATCACGCTGTCATCAGGGAGAAGTGCCCGGTCTATCTTGAAACGTTCGAGCACATTGTAATCGAACATGAATCGCTCATTCGTGGGGGTGACAACCCTTATCCTGGGCATTTGGCCGTTCTTCAGGATTCCTACAGCCATGTGAGCCGCCTGGGTCCCCTGCTCTATTCCGGAAAGCAGCTTGCCGCCCACGATACCGTGTCCCAACAGAAATTCCCAGACGCTGGAAATCATCACATCAGTATTATCGTAAATAATTTCCAGAACTTCTTCCGCACTGAAAAGTTCTCCGTGGGCACCTTTATAAAAAGGAGTAAAAAGCAGTATCTCATCCCGATCCATATTGCGGGCCTTTGCCAGCAATTCATCAAGCGAAAGATCGTTCCAGTAATCAAATGTCAGAGTATCTCTGAAATCAGGCTCGGCCTGACGTATCTGAGCCTGTATGGCCCGTGAAGTAACCGAATTGTCTCCGACTACAGAGACCTTGCTCAATCCGGGGACCAGCCGCAAAAAAAGATTGAGGTTAGCACGGATATCCGGGTGCTCCAGCACTCCGGCATAATTCTCCCTATCGCCGATGAGAGAAGGCTTGAAGTCATTGATTCCGCAAAAAACAACCGGCACCCCCGGAAACAGGGAATCCTGAAACCGGAGCATGAAATTCAAGGCATTGTTATCCGAAACAATTATGACAGAAAATTTGTAGCCCTTATATTTATAGGCATAGTAGGAATGAAGTATGTCCATGAATTCCTCGCGCTGAAAACGCTTGGTATCCATATACTCAATATGCAGGTCCACAGTCAGGCCGCTGGAGTTCAGAACATCCCGAACTCCTTTGAGAATATCATCAGACCATGCGTACCCGTTCTGGTAGGAATTGAGAAAAAGAATGTTGAATTTTTCACTTTCCGCAGATGCGTTTGCAGAAGTGAACATGATAACAACCAAAGTTGTAAAAGCCAGCAGGTATCTCACCGACAGAATTCTCCGTTTATATGCCAGGTACGCTTCACAAAAAGCCTGTAACCTCAAAAAATGGCGGATTCAAGGGTGCCGCAGGGTTTCTTCCGAATCAAAATCCCGCACGCGTAACCCACAACTATCACTTATCTACCGGAAACAAAGGACGCCCCGGCTCTTTCCGGACTATTCAAGAAGCGTACCGCATCTTCAATCTATACAACAGCAAGTGCAGCATGTTAACTAAATCCATACCATGTATTCCGGAGAAACAAATGCTGAAAATCATAATATTCGTACTCATTCTCTGCTGCACTCCCATCGGTCTTTATTTCGGGCCGTCCACCATGAATGTAGATGCCAAGCAACCGGTCAAAAATCCGATTATGGTCAGACTCGCCTCAAGCCCGGTAGGACCTCCGGCAGGAGAAAAAACCGGTTTTGACAATACCCGCATAAAATATCTGGGGACTCTGCTGCTAAGCAGTCCTCATCCTGCTTTCGGCGGATTTTCCGATCTGCTGGTCAGCCCGGACCGCAAAACATTTCTGGCTGTAAGCGATATGGGATTCTGGATCAAGGCCGGGATAAAGTACACTCCGGAGGGAGAACTTGCAGGCACGGACGCGGAAGCACAGCTCGGCCAGTTGCGCAATACGGAAGGCAACACATACGCAATCAAATACAACGCCGACGCAGAGGGGCTGAGCCGGGCTCCGGGATCAGGCTATCTTGTTTCTTTTGAACGAGTTCACCGCATAAACCGTTTTGATAATAAGGAACTGAGTCTGGCAGGAACCCCGGTTAACTTTCCTGTTCCTGAGGCGGTAAAGGATCTCCCCGAAAATGCGGGGCTTGAATCTCTTCTGCTGCTCCCGGACCAGCGTCTCATGGTTTTATCCGAAGGGGAACCGTCACAGGGAAACCATTCTTATGCGGCCGTAGTAAAAGACGGTTCGTGGACAGAATTCACCTACGTGCGCAGCGATGATTTCCGGCCCACGTCAGCCGGCAACCTTCCAGGCAACAAAATACTGGTTCTGGAACGCCGCTATACCGGCCCCGGAAGTCTGGGCATCAGATTCTCAACTTTCGGAGCAGATGAAATAAGCTCCGGTGCCGGAATAGTTCCATGCACTCTGTTCGAAATTAAAAATCCGCTTCCCCGAGACAACTTTGAAGGTCTGGACACTATCACCGCACCGGACGGGACAACCTACATCTACATCATTTCCGACGATAATTTCTCACCCGTACAGCATACTCTGCTGAGTCTTTTTAAACTGTCTCCCGAGCAATAAAAAACGGAGCAATTATATCCGCAAGTTACGCCGCTTTAATAATTTTATTCTGCAATTTAGACATGTTAATGCGAAAATAAAATTCATCTACAATTATAGGATGTTTGGCGTTTTTTCAAATTTTTATTTGCAGGGACGTTGTTTTGCCTCTTTAAAAGGGTTATATAATCAATAGCTGGATAAACCTTTTAACCGATGGAGACAGTCATGAAGAAAGACAAGCGCAAAGAAAAAAGCAAGGCACCGGCAGCATGTCCTGTTCTGCTGCTGGAAAATCCGAATGAACTGTTCATAATCAGCCAAGACAACTGGAACACTCAGGACAGCCGAACCTTCATTATGAACGCAGATTTCAGGCAAATGGACTCGGCAAAGGACAAGAGATAATATGCAGCCATACCGAAGAAAACGGAACTCGCTGAAACAGAGCACCCAAAAATGATCCCTCCTTTACAGATTAATCCTTAAAGGGGGGATCGCCTTAACGGGCCCTGAAACTGATAATAAACCTGGCTCCCTTGTCCTCCTTTCTTTCCAGCGTTCCGCCTATCTGACTGACCAGAGTATCAATAAGCACATGTCCCAGGCTTCCGGACCGTTCCAATCCGTTTGCCAACCCGACTCCATTGTCCGCTACGCTGATAATAACCAGATCACCTTCAAGAAACAGTTCCACTGAAACCTGTTTGGGTTTATCCGCGTATTCCTGCGGAAAAGCATGGCTGATAGCGTTTGTTATCAATTCGCTTACTATCAGCCCGCAAGGCAGGGCCTGCTCAATCGGCAGCATGATGGCTTCCAGTCGTGTCGAAAAATTGATTGTATTCGCCACCCCGTATGAACTGAACAACTTGAGACCCAATCCGGATATATACTGGCCGAAATCAATGCTGGTAAGGTCGTCCGAACGGTACAGCTGTTCGTGAACGTAGGCCATGGAGCGAACCCGGTCTATGCTGTGTCTGATCAGGGTAAGGTCTTTGGGGTCACTTATATAATCCGTTTGCAGATTCAGAAGGCTGCAGATGACCTGCATATTGTTTTTTACCCGGTGATGAACTTCCTTGAGCAGGGTTTCCTTTTCACGCAGGGACTGCCGTAGTTGCTGCTCGGACTTCCTCCGACCCAGAACGTTCCACATCCCGTTAAAAAGAAGTTCAAGATTTCTGAGATTATCGCCGGTGTAATCGCCATTGCGTTTGGCAACAACAGCAACAGCAACAACCCGACCGGCCTCAAAAATGGAAAGAGCGAGATAGTTATCAACAAGGCCGTCCGGGAACGGCTGCAGACACTCATGCTGATCCACGTTGTTGCAGTAAAAAGAGGTCCTACCGGTGATGGCCTGCACCCATGAACCGCATTCGGCAAGGTTGTCCGGTTTTGGAATAATTCCTGAAATCCCTGCCCTGTCCATACTGATCCAGTCATGGAACTGCACACTGCTGCCGTGCCCTTCAAGCCGGACAATGAAGCCGTATTCGCTCTCACTGAGTTCAATGCCGTGGCGGATGGCAAATTCAAAAAATGCATGGATGGACGTTTCATTCATATGGGCCATTTCATACAGGGCCTTGAAGCGCTTACGATTCAGGGCGGAAGTCTTGTAGGCATCAACGCGTTCCGCGATATCCCTGGCAATGGTCAGCATTTTATTTTTCCCGCCCAGGCAGATCATGCGGGAGTTTACTTCCACGGGGAGCTGTGTTCCGTCTTTGGTTACGAGGTAGACCTCCTCGACTCCCTTGGCCCTTCCTGCGCGGTCCGGCAATCCGGCAAAAAAGGTATCGCTGCTATCGGCACGAATCTCTGCTGGAGTCATTGTCAGCAACTCCGCTCGCGAATACCCCAGCCGCTCGCAGGCGACCTTGTTGACATCGGTAAACCTTCCGTTCACTCCGTGAACAAAAATGGCATCACCTGCACCGTCAAACAAGGCACGGGACATTCTTTCGGACTGTTTAAGCTCCTGCATGATTTTGTATTCAAAAGTTATATCCGCGATGATCACCTGCATTCCCTCAGGCCTCCCCCCGGAAGAACTTAGGGGAACGAACTTCAGGCGCAGATCAAGAGGATTGCCGGAAGGCAGCTGAAGCCTGCAGTCGCACTTTTCAACATGTCCGCAGGTCCAGGCAGAAGAAAAATGTTTCTCAAACAACTGCAGTTCCTTAGCGGGGAACAGGGACTGAAATTTAGCAATATTGAATGCCGAAAGCTCTGTCTCTAAAAGGTCGCAGGCACTTCTATTCATAAAAACAATTTCATTCGACTGATCAAAGACAAGCACCCCCTGATCGATATTTTCAACCAGCCGGATGCAGTGACCTATCGAGGTGCGACAATCAGAATGACCAGAACTTCCAAGCCCTGAACCGGGGGCATGACGTAAGTGGACTTTTGCCAGAACAGGACATGCCCGTTCCTGTTCCGGATCATTTTCGGGGCTCCCTTCATTGGAGTCATGGTAGGTATTCATTTTTACTCCGAAGACACGCGGTAAATACTGATCCGGATATTACAATAATCCACCCGGACCAGCTGTATCTCGGCTATAAATTCTTTTTTATCGCAGCCAGAATGCGGGAAGACGCCTGTTCATCACCGAGAATTCCGTAACGCACGGTCACCTCGGTAACCTTGGACGAGGAACTGCTCAAATCAATATAAACGGTTGTATCAACATCGACAGCTTTGATTGATGCGTCACTGAGCCTTTTCTTGGCGCTGTCTATTTTGAGATTAAGTTCCTTGCAGGCTGCAATAGCGGACTTATAGGTAGTGCCCAGATCGGCATTATACTTTTGCGTGGCTTTTCCTGCAACATATACATATGTTCCGCCGGCAGCAGCACCACCCAGCAGAACAACTCCGCAACCGGAAACAGATAGACAGAGGAAAATCATGAGAACCAGTGAAGTAATCTTTTTAACAGACATTGGTCAATTCTCCCTTCAGATATATTAAACAGGTTCATAAGCGGTGTCGGGACGAATATGTACCACACTTAACCGTCCGTCAACTCCATAGGTCCGGCAATGGATCCAATTACCACAAACAAAAAAAGCGGCCTAAAACGACCGCTTTGAAAACAAAATTATTGCTGTGGATTAAAGGATGTGATTTTCACGTAGTTCGCTCATGACATGAACTTTATTGAACGGCTTCACTATATAACAACTGGCATATCCTTTAAAAAAGGCCTGACTGACGTTCTTGGTATCCTTCAAAGAGGTAATCATTACCAGCTTGAATTCATCCGGACCGGTTACAAGCAGTTCCTTTTCCAGTTCACGCAATTTACGTGTAGCCTCATGCCCATCCATTTCAGGCATAAGGATATCCATAAAAACAGTGGTATACGGTTCATTTTCCTCATGCGCTTTTCTGTACATATCAATCGCCTCTGCACCGCTGAAAGCGGCTTCGCAGCGTGCATACGGCGACAAAAGCTGTGTTAAATACATATGGACGGCTTCATCATCATCAATAATCAGGAACCTCATACGCCCTCACTTCCTTATTATGCTTATGGCAGACAATTATCCATCTGAAAGATTAACTTCAAGAATAAAGAAAAGATAAATGCATAGCAACCAGGAAAAATATTTATTTCACAAAAGATAAAAAAACATACCGGAAAAGAAAACGCCGCCCCTCTTACAAGGAACGGCGCTCATATCAACTATCAGGGCTTAAACTAGATGTCCACTCCGTAAGCCTTGATGACGGCCATCCCGCCATGTGTATTGAGAACTTCCTTGAAGCCAAGAGCGTCAAGCATTACCTGCGCTTCATAGGAACGGCCTCCGGTATTGCACACGAGAACAAGTTTCTTGTCGCGTGGAATCTCATCATAGCGTTGCGGAATTTCACCCTGCGGAACATTGTGCCAGTATTCCGGATATTTTTCCAGGAAAGGCTCGGCATCAGCATGTTCGCGGACATCAAGGAAACAATAATCGCCGCTTTCACGGTCAGCCCAGTACTCTGCGAAAATATCCGGACCTTGTCCGTGGTTCATTCCGGAAAGAGCGTTATCCGCCATATTTGCAATGGCGTTCAGAACGTCCATTGCCGATGCGAACGGCGGGGAGTAAGCGACCTCAAGGTTGCTGACATCCTCGATTTTGGGCTGAAATTTCATTATTGCAGCAACCGCGTTGATGCGGCCGACCATGGCATCGCCACCGGCGGAAAATCCCTGAATACCCAGAACCCTGCGCGTGGCCTTGTCCACTACCATTTCAAGGGTCATCATGTCCTTTTCAGGATAGAAATGAGCCCTGTCCGCCATAATGAGCATTACGCTTACGGCATCGAATCCGGCCTGCCTTGCAGCACCGAGACTCATTCCTGTTCCGGACATGGCCCGTTCGAAAATCTTCACTACCCAGGAACCTGCTGCAGGAGGAAATTTTTCATCATGCCCGGCAAGGTTGCCGCCGATTACACGGCCCTGCCTGTTGGCCATTGAACCCATGGGAAGAAACATGGGGTCACCTGTTACCGCATTCTTGATGATAACGCAGTCCCCGCCTGCAAAAATCAGCGGATCGGAAGTCCGCATGGCCTCGTCGACGATGATACCGCCGCGTTCGCTGCACTCAAGTCCGCATTCACGGGCCAGCTTGTCGTTGGGGATAACTCCGGCCGAGATGATAACCAGATCAGCCTCAACCTCGCCTCCGGCAGTGACAACCTTTTCAACCTTGCCGTTGCCTTCAATGCTTGAAACTGTCTGACCGAGAACGAAATTGACGCCCTGCTCTTCCATATGAAGCTGGCCCATTCTTGCCAGAACAGGGCTGCACATACGCGGAAGAATCTGATCGAAAATTTCTATAACAGTGGTCTCTATACCCCACATGTCGGCAAAGGATTCAGCCATTTCAAGGCCGATGAACCCGGCGCCGACCACAACGGCCTTGCCGTATTTACCCTGAGTTATGCCCTGCTTGATGCGTTCAGCGTCATGCATGTTGCCGACGTAAAAAACGTTCTCAAGATCTTCACCCGGCAGGTTGAGTTTGCGGGGGGTCGCGCCGGTGCCGATTACGAGCTGATCGTAATCGAGGACGCTTTCCTCTCCGGTCTTTAAATTTTTGATGTGGACCTGCTTGTTGGCGCGGTCGATACTGGTTGCTTCCGTGGAAGAAAGCACATCGACTCCCTTGATATCCTTGAAAAAGGGTTCATCGCGCACCATGTGAAAAGCCGTGCTGCGGAGCTGGTTTGCTTCCGAAACATCACCGGATACAAAATAAGGTATTCCGCAACCGCCGTATGAAAATACATCATCTCTATCAATGAGTGTGACCTTTGCGTCCTGCCTGATGCGCTTGAAGCGACAGGCAGCCTTGGGACCAAGCGCAACGGCACCTATGACAACTACATGTTCTGACATGAACCGAACCTCTGCGTTGAGATTAACATTACTCCTGAACCTAGAACGTCCAGAAGAGGAATTGTCTTTGGTTTAGCAACTAATCATTTTACGGAATAAACGCAAGCGGATGGACTGATAAACATCGGTTGCATTCAGCAGAAAAAGCTCTTTTGAACATGGAGATAAACGAAAAAAAAGACGGGAACCGGTATACCGATTCCCGCCATACTTAATAACAACAGTCAGAAAAGGTCCTACTTAACCTCTCCGGCTTCAAAACCGATCTTGTTGATGATTTCCTTCACCTTTTCAGGATCGACAGGAGCAGCTTCTTCAAAAGTGGCGCTGGCGTCATCAAGGCTGACCTTAACATCCGTTACACCTTCAAGGCCGCTCAGAGCCTTTTCAACGGACGCTACACAATGCATGCAACTCATACCCTTTACTTCGACTTTTTTCATAATCCTCTCCGTTGAATCAGAGTTGATAAAATAAATTCAGACTAGTTATTCTGCAGCCATTCAATGGCTTCTGCGAAATCAAGAGAACCGGTATAAATGGCCCTGCCGGAAATCGCACCTTCAAGCCCCTTGGGAGCGAGCGGATACAGATTTATTATATCTTCAAGGGTAGCAACACCTCCGGCGGCAATTACCGGAAGCTTAGTTTTGGCACAAAGATCGGAAAGAGCGTTGACATTCACTCCGGTCTGCATGCCGTCCCTGCTGATATCCGTGTAAATAATAAACGCAGCACCGGCGGATTCAATCCGGGGGAGAATGTCGAAGACCGATATTCCGGCATCCTCAACCCACCCTCTGGACTTCAGCTGTCCGTTTACAGCGTCAAGGGATACACCGATCTGGCCCGGAAATTTTGCACACAGTTCGGCAAATGTTTTCTCATCCTCAAGAGCCATGGTCCCGATAATCAAACGCTTAACACCGGCTTCAATGTACTTGGAGGCGGTAGCTATATCGCGGATGCCTCCTCCAAGCTGAACGGGTATGCTCAATTGGGAACATATTTTCCGGATCAGTTCAAAATTCTTGGGAACTCCGCTGAACGCACCGTCCAGATCTACTACGTGCAGATACTGTGCGCCCTGGTTTTCCCAGTAATTTGCCTGGGCAACAGGGTCGCTGGAAAAAACAGTAACGGCGTCAGCCTGTCCCTGAGAAAGGCGTACACACACGCCGTCCTTGATATCCACCGCGGGAAAAATAATCATAAACCAAGCTCCGTAAGTCCAGTCTCAAGGGCCTCGTCAGCAAGCTCCATGGCCTTGACCCATTTGCCTCCGCGTTTGAAAAACGTATCCGCGTTCAGCATATTCGCCGTAAGGGGCTGCTGGGTTTCGTCAAAATGGTAGCGTCTGACAATACGCTTGTTGTTAACATCAATAAGGTACAGGTCTAGAATAACGGATGCAGGCTGGATGTTGTAATCCGCCTTTTTCATTCCGCGAAGATCCTGCCAGAAAATAACCTGCGGGACCAGAATGTAATCGGCTGTCATGCATTCCCCTACTTTTATCCAATAAGAAAATGCGGCCTCACGCCGGGACCCCATATTTTCAAAAACCTCAATTTCCTGACATTGTCTTGTAATTGCCGGACGGGCGTACCCTTTCACGCCATGACGGGCAAGAACCGCGACCATTTTCTCATCCAGCTGCTGCAGAACCTCCGGCTTGATAGGCTGACCTTCATGGGGAAGGTAGCCGGCCAGAAGCTCCCAGTTGAAAACAGGATTGGTAAAACCTGCCACAGCGATGGTTCCCACCGGGCGCGGCAGCTTCACAATCTCACTCTTGCTGGCACAACCGTTCAGGAACGCCAGAGACAAAACACAAATCAGGATAAGGGGAAAAACTCTTTTCATCATCAGTCGAGACTCCCTTTTGTACTGGAAACACCTCGTCTTTCAACGGCCAGAGCATTGCGGAAAGCAAGCCCCAGAGCCTTGAACGCACCTTCCAGAAGGTGGTGCCCGTTGCGTCCGTATTCGAACTTGATGTGCAGATTCATTCCTGCCTTGAAGGCAAGGGATTTGAAAAATTCACGCCAGACATCCTTCTCGTCCCCGGCGATAATCGGGGGCAACATGTCGTCATCATACACAAGATAGGCTCTACCGGAAAGGTCAATAACAACCTCCACAAGGGCTTCATCCATGGGGACCTTGGCAAAACCGATACGGTTGATGCCCTTGCGGTCGCCCATGGCTTCCTGAATGGCCTGCCCCATAACCAGGGCAATATCCTCCAGAGTATGATGCGAATCGATTTCAAGGTCTCCCTTGCACTTGAGATCAAGATCAAAACCGGCCCAGAAACTCATGAGAGTGAGCATGTGGTCGGCAAACCCGACTCCGGTCGAGATGGAGGTCTGCCCGTTCCCGTCCAGATTTATGGTCAGGGCAATATCCGTTTCCTTTGTTGTGCGGGAAATCGATGCGGATCTCTGTGACAAAATCAACCTCTCTTATATTGTGCCGCCGTGGGGCATTACATTTCAATCATATCTTCTTCGTAGCCCGAACTTTTGGAAACCGACTTATCCTTCCGGGATTTTTCAGAATCCACATCCGCGTTTTCAGCCGAAGCAGGAGATTCATCCGGTTTAGTTCCGGCATCAGCTTGCTCATGTCCGGCCTGATCTTCACCGGAAGGTCCGGGAGAATCCGGTCCGGAATCATCAGGTCCTCCGGCTTGCTTCTTAGCCTTGCGTCCGCCGCGTTTACCGAAGAAGTAGGCTACCCATATGCCTATTTCATACAGCAGGATAAGCGGTGCGGCCATCAGCGTCTGAGTCATGACATCCGGCGGAGTCAGGATAGCTGAGCAGATGAAACATACCAGTATGGCATATTTACGCTTGCTGCGAAGCCCTTCAGCCGTGACTACACCCAGACGGGCGAGAAAGAAAATAAACAGCGGAAGCTCGAAAATCACACCGAAGGCAAAGAGGAGTTTGAGCGAAAAGCCCAGATACTCATTCAGGGTGGGCATCGGCCTGATGAACTCATCGGCAAAGCCCATAAAAAACTCACATCCGAAGGGAAACACCACATAATATCCGAAAAGTGCTCCTCCCACGAAGAAAAATGCGGAAAGAAAAGCCAGCGGGATCATCCATTTCCGCTCATGCTCGTAAAGCCCCGGCGCAATGAATCCCCATACCTGGGAAAAGATGTACGGCGAGACTGCAAAAATCCCGGCGACAAAGGCCACTTTCAAGTAAGTTACAAACCCTTCGGGCAGGGAAGTAAAAATGAGTGTGGAGTTTTCCGGCAGAACCGCCACCAGCGGAGCCATGAGCAGAGAGAAAAGAGGCTTGGCAAAAGAATAACAGGCCAGAAAACCGACTGCACAGGCTATGAAAATTCGTATGAAACGCTTGCGCAGTTCCTCAAGGTGCTCAAGAAAAGTCATGGGAGCTTCGTCTTCATCAAGCTCCTCATCATCTTCCTCAGCATCCCCGCTGTCCGCTGCTACAATATCGCCGTTGCTTTCGGCAGGAAGGGCGGTTTCCGAATCCGTCCCGCTATTGCCGCCGTTACCGGCCGCGTCTTCAGCGTCTTCTGGATTTTCCCCGGACTGTTCAGAGGGTTCTTCAACCTTTTCCGTTTCTTCGGGGTTCTCCTTTTCTAATTCGTGCGAATCTTTCTCCGCCGGACTCATGCCTTTTCACCCTCGGCTTCGGTCTTTGCGGTTTCTGCAGTTTCTCCGGCCTCGGCTTTTTCCTGCTTCACAGAATTTTCTGCCA